>DASZUN010000093.1:0-30621 GCA_035547615.1 Gemmatimonadaceae bacterium
ACGCCCGAGCCGGCGGTGCTCTCGCGCGACGGCTACATCGTGACGCGCGGCGCCACGGCCAACTACTACGCGCCCGATGCGCGGGTGCTCCTCTCACCCGAATTCGCGAACGATCACTGCTTCGGCATCGCGGTCGGTGCCGGGGCCCGCGCCGGCTGGATCGGCGCCACGTTCAACCCGGTGCGCGGCCGGCGCACGCCCGACGTGCGCGGCACGCTGTGGGTGGACACCGCGACCGCGGAGTTGCGCGTTCTGGAATACCAGTATGTGAATGATCGAGCGCTCGGCACGATCGACTCGCTCGGCGGGCGGCTTCGGTTCGAGCGGCTGCCGAGCGGCGACTGGATCGTCGATCACTGGGAGATCCGGATGCCGACCTTCGCGCACGGGATGTGGAGCGGCTACCGTGTCGTGGGGAGCGACGCCCGGATCGCGTCGGTGGCGGCGGCCCGGCGCGGCGAGTCGTCGATCGTGGGCACCGTGTACGACAGCGTGCACGCGGTGCCGCTCTCCGGCGCACGCGTCGCGCTGCTGGGGCGGGCGAACGCCGCGACGACCGACTCGAGCGGCGCCTTCCGCCTGGACAGCGTGGTGCCCGGTCCGGCGGTCGTCACCGCGCAACACGCGCTGCTCGACACGCTCGGGCTGCAGGGCATCGCACGCGAGATCGTCGTGGATTCGGGGGCTGAGGCGCGCGTGGTGCTGGCGACGCCGAGCTACGCCACGCTCTGGCATCGGGCGTGCGGCCGCGGCTGGGCGCCACCCGCCGCGGCGGATACCGGGTTTGCGTACGGCACCGTCACCGATGCGGTCACCGGAGCACGACTGTCCGGCGCGAGCGTTGCGGTGGCTTGGATCGACCCGCACTGGATTCCGACCGACACGTCGCGCGCGCGTGCATGGCGCGTCGTGTCGAAGACGGATTCCATCGGCACCTACGCCGTCTGCGGACTGCCGACCGATGTGGCGGCGCGCGTGAACGCGTTCATGGATACGCGCACGACCGACCGCCTGGATCTCGACTTCGCGGGGCGCCGCATGGTGCGGCGCGATCTCGCGATCGGTCCGGCGGACTCGCTGCATGGAGCGGGGCCGCGGGGTGTGGTAGTCGGGACCGTGCGCGACTCGGCGGGAGCGCCCTATCCGGACGCGCGCGTACTCGTCGCAGGTGCTCCCGAGGTGCGCACCGATCCCGACGGCCGCTTCACCATTCGCGCGGCGCTCCCTGGCAGCCGCGAGCTGAACGCCCGCGCGATCGGCGCGGCGCCGGTGCTCATGCCGATCGAGGTGCCGTCGGGCGATACCACGGTCGCGAACGTCACGCTCACCCACGTGACGATCCTTTCGACCATGCAGGTGAACGCGCTGCGCACGAGCGCACGGCAGTTCGCCGAGTATGCCCGGCGGCGGCAGCTCGGCATCGGATACGCGTTCGACTCGACGGCCATGCAGGGCGCATCGACGCTGGCCGCCGCGTTCTTCAGCGCCCCGGCGACACACGTGCGCTTTCTGCATGGACTCGACATCGCCGTGGACTTCAACAGTCCGAGAGGCGGATTGTGTCAGGCGACCGTGTGGATCGACGGGCGCCGAGCGGATTTCGACGAATTCAATTTCTATCGCCCGTCCGACCTCGCCGCGGTCGAGATCTTCCCCAGCGGCGCGCAGCTCCCGGGTGAGTTTCGGAGCTTCGACGATCTATGTGGGGCCATCGTTGTCTGGACGAAGGACGCGTTCCGGTGACGTGCCAAACATCGTGTTGGGTGTACGAATAGTAGATTCTTGCGCCCACCATTCCGCATCGGAGAAGACCCATGATCGCTCGTCGCATTCGCCACGTTGCCCTGTCGCTGTCGCTCACGGCCGCCGCGGTTGCCGTTCCCGCATCCGCCGCGCTCGCGAGCCGGCCGCCGGTTCGCGCCGCCCGTCTCGCTCGTGTCGCTGTCGATCCCGTCGGCGACTACCAGTGGTCGCTCACCATGGCCGCGATGCAGAACACCCAGATCGCCGGGACGCTCAGCATCACGCGCAAGGATTCGGCGCTGGCCGCCACGCTCACCAGCGATCACACCGATGGCGAGCTCGCGGCCAGCTCGGTGACCCAGGAGGGCGACACGGTCACCGTGGTGACGAACGGCGACTTCGGCCAGTTCACCCTGCTCATCGACTTCAGCCAGCAGGAACCCGCCGCGTCCTTCAAGTTCGTCGGCCAGGACGGCACGGCGGATCAGGGGCCCGTCTCGCTCAAGCGCGTCGACAAGAAGTAGACACGTAGCTCAACGCCGCGTCGGGTGATACCGTATCGGTGATGGGTGCCCACCCATTGGCACCTGCTCACCGTCTTCTCCATCTGAGAGAGTCATACGTGTCATCCTCACGCATCGCGCGCGGGCTGATCGCCGCGCTCATGGTACCCGCCGTCGTGGCCGCGCAGGGACACGGTCGCGGCGGCCGCGGCGGACCCGCCGCCCCTCCGCAAGACGACGTGTCGTGGCGCAACGTCGGGCCGGACGCCGCCGGCCGCATGGCCGCCGTGGCGGGGTCCTCGGCGCGCCCCAACGAGTACTACTTCGGCACCACCGGTGGCGGCGTCTGGAAGACCACCGACGGCGGGAAGAGCGCGGTGCCGGTCACGGACAAGTACTTCGGAGGCACGATCGGCGCGATCGCGGTCGACCAGAAGAATCCGGACGTCGTGTGGGTTGGCGGCGGCGAGTATCCGATCCGCGGCAACGTGTCCTACGGCGACGGGATGTGGAAGACCACCGACGGCGGGAAGACGTGGGAATCGCTCGGCCTCCGGGAAACGCAGCAGATCGCGCGCGTCGTGCTCGATCCCCGCAACCCGGACGTCGCCTACGTCGCCGCGCTCGGCCACGTCTGGGCGCCGAATCCCGAACGCGGCGTCTACAAGACGACCGACGGAGGCAAGACGTGGAAGAAGATCCTCTTCCGCAATGATTCCACCGGCGCGATCGAGCTCGTGATCGATCCGAGCAACCCGGACGTGCTGTACGCGGCGCTCTGGCAGGCTGGCCGCAAGCCGTGGCTGCTCGTGAGCGGCGGGGCGGGCGGCGGTATCTTCAAGACCACCGACGGCGGCGAGCACTGGACGGAGATCACGCACAACCCCGGGCTGCCGACGGGCATCATCGGCAACGTCGGCATGGCAATCTCGCCGGCCAAGCCGAGTCGCGTGTGGGCGCTGATCGAGAACGAGCCGAACGGCGGCGTGTATCGCTCGGACGATGCGGGTGCGACGTGGACGCTGCTCAACCAGGATCGCGACCTGCGGCAGCGCGCATGGTACTTCTCGCGCCTCACCGCCGACCCGAAGGACTCCAACATCGTCTGGGCGCCGAACGTCACGCCGATGTGGTCGAAGGACGGCGGCAAGACGTTCACGCGCTCGTTCGGCGGCGGCGACAACCACGAGGTGTGGATCGCGCCGGACGATCCGAATCGCGTGGTGGTCGTGCACGACAACGGCGCCATTCTCACGACCGACGGCGGCAAGACGTCGACGCGGCTCAACGTGCCGACGGGCCAGTTCTATCACGTGCACCTCACGAACAAGGTGCCGTTCGACATCTGCGGCGCGAAGCAGGATGCGGGCTCGGTGTGCGGCCCGGTGCGCGAGGCCGCGGGATTCGGGCGCGGCTTCGGCGGCGGTCGGGGCGGTGCGCCGGCCGCGCGCTCGCCGTACTCGGAGTTCTACGGTG
The DNA here is from genome assembly GCA_035547615.1 of Gemmatimonadaceae bacterium. Classification (GTDB taxonomy): domain Bacteria; phylum Gemmatimonadota; class Gemmatimonadetes; order Gemmatimonadales; family Gemmatimonadaceae; genus JAQBQB01. The sequence continues at coordinate 3,723 of DASZUN010000093.1, forward strand.
CGGCTGGCGGCGAGTCGGGCTACATGGCGTCCGACCCGAACGATCCCAACGTCACGTACGGCGGCAACTACAGCGGCGTGATCGACATGTCGGATCGTGCGACCGGGCTCCGCGCGCGGCTCGATCCCTGGCCGCTCAACCCGATGGGTCACGACGCCAAGGATTCGAAGTACCGCTTCCAGTGGACGTTCCCGATCATGAATTCGCCGCACGACCCGAACAAGCTCTACGTCGGGTCGAACGTGGTGTTCGAATCGGATAACAAGGGCCAGAGCTGGCACATCATCTCGCCGGATCTCACGCGACACGACCCGCAAACGCTCGGCGCCTCCGGTGGCCCGATCACGAAGGATCAGACGTCGATCGAGTATTACGGAACTGTATTTGCACTTCAAGAAAGCCCGATCACGCCGGGACTGATCTGGGCCGGCTCGGACGACGGCCTCATTCACGTCACCCGCAATGGCGGCAAGACGTGGACCGACGTCACGCCCAAGGGGCTGCCGGAGTGGACGCGCATCTCGATCATCGATCCGTCGCCGCACGATCCAGGTACGGCCTGGGTCGCGGCCAATCGGTACCAGATGGACGACTATGCGCCGTATCTCTACAAGACCACCGACTACGGCAAGACGTGGACGCGGATCAACGACGGCATCCCGAACGGCGAGTACACGCGCTCGATCCGTGAGGATCTCGTCATGCCGGGGCTGCTGTACGCCGCCACCGAGCGTGGCATGTGGATGTCGCGGGACGCCGGCGCGCACTGGGAGAGCCTGAAGAAGAACCTGCCGCCGGTTCCGGTGCACGACATCGCGCTGCGCGACGACGACATCGTGATCGCGACGCACGGCCGCGCGTTCTGGGTGATGGAGAACGTCGCGCTGCTCCGCGAGCAGCCGGCCGCGGACGCGGCCGAGAAGACGGGGAAGCCGTACCTCTACACGCCGGCGCCCGCCTACCGCTCGACCGGCGTCACGGTGCAGTACCGGCTCGCGCAGGCCAACGAGCCGGTGACGCTCGAGTTCCTCGATCCCGCGGGCAAGCTCATTCAGAAATTCTCATCGACCGACAGCGTGCCGGCCGGGAATGCCGGCCGTGGCGGTGGCCGCGGCGGCTTCGGCGCGCCGCAGCGCGTCGGCACGCGCGCGGGGCTCGACCGGTACACGTGGAACCTGCAGTACCCCGGCGCGTCCACGTTCCAGAGCATGATCCTCTGGCAGGGCTCGACCTCCGGCCCATTCGCGGCGCCGGGCACGTATACGGTGCGCTTCACGGCCGGCAACGACGCGCCGATCACGAAGAAGTTCGTCGTGCGCAAGGATCCGCAGACGCGCGCCACGGTTGCCGATCTCGCCGAGCAGCAGCGCTTCGCGCTCCAGCTCCGCGATCGCGTGAGCGCGGCGAACGACGCGGTGAAGACGATCCGCAACGTCCGCGGCCAGCTCGAGGACCGCGCGTCGAAGATGAGCGGCAACGCGAGCTTCGGCACGCTCGCCAAGTCGTTCGAGGACCAGCTCGCCGTCGCCGAGGATTCGCTCTACCAGACGAAGAATCGCAGCGGGGAGGATCCGCTCAACTTCCCGATCCGCATCAACAACCAGATGGCCGCGCTGCTCGGCTTCGTCGAGAACGGCGAGCGCCGCCCGCCCAAGCAGTCGTACGACGTGTATGCGGTGCTCGAGCCGCAGCTCGAGGCGCACCTCGCGCGCTATCACCGCGTGCTCGATACGAACCTGCCGAAGGTCAACGCGGCGCTGAAAGCAGCCGGTCAGCCCGTGATCGTGCCGAGCACCACCGAGCCGCCGGCGAAGAATCCGGGGCCGATCAGTGACGAGCAGTAGATGACAATGTCGTTCCGAGCGTAGCGAGGAATCTGCGTTCTCGGTCGCGTTGCTGGCCTCGCGACCCGGACGAAAGATCCCTGGCTGCGCTCGGGATGACCGGCTCGCTGCTCTCGGGATGACCGGCTCGCTGCGCTCGGGATGACGGCCGCACCGGTGGCGGCGCGTTACGGCCGCCCTGGCGTGGTGTGCGAATACCAGCCCAGCCCCACGCCGATTCGCGAGACGATGCCGAACCGCACGCCGCCGTCGCGGTTCTTCTGAAGCCACAGGCCCGGGCTGAACGGCCCGTGGCCCAGTACGCCAGGGTACAGGTTGATCGTCGGGCCATTGTCGCCGCCGCCCTTGTTGATGTACGACAGCAGGAGCGACCCATCGCGGTCGATGAAGAACCCCGCGTTCGGCAGCACCGTCGCGGTCCTCGCGCCGGTGCGTGGATCGACCACGGGATTTTCGGCCGGGTCCCAGCCGGCGGCCGCGGACGCCCAGAGCTTCGGCGTCAGCTGGCGCGAAAAGCCGACGAGAAACGCGTTCCCCATCGTCGTCATCACCTTCCAGTGCTCCGACCGCGGGATCGGCGCGCGGAACATCGCCATCATGTAGGCGTTCTCGAGTCGCTTGCCCGGCATCGAGAGCGTGGGCTGTCCGGGCCAATCAGTAAACTCTAATCGGCCGCTGTCGAACAGCCGCTTGATCCACGCCTGGTTCCAGAGCATGATCGATCCCGAATCGAAAATCAGGAGATCGGTGAGGCCGTCCTCGTCCTCGCAGCAGCTCGCGGACGTCTCCACGATCTCGGTGAGGACGTGCCACGCGTACACCGTGGCGCCCGCGGCCAACTCCGGGTGAGACGTCACGCCGTGCTGCTCGTACCATTCCACGGTGCGCGCGTACGTCATGCCCCCGGCGATGAGGTGCAGGTGATAGTTCGGATACCACTGCCCGCCGCCCGAGCCTTTGAGCGACAGCGGAAAGACCTCGTGCGTGAGCCAGTTCCGCCACCCGTAGTGCCGGAGCACCGGCTCCGGGTCGGTCACCGAATGCCACACGCTGTGCATCCCGGAGCGGTACCAGAGCGAGAACACCTGGCGATGGTCCCCGGTCCGCAACTGATCGTATCCGCCGTTCACGATCAGTGAGAACGGATTGAACTGCGCCTCGCTGCCGTAGTCCCGGTTCGCGTAGAATCGATGCGTCACGCGAGCCGTGTCGCGCCCAGCGTCGGGCGACACCGCCTGCGCCGGTCCCGAAACGACTGCTGGGGGCGTGTGGACGCACGCCCCCAGCAGCACTGCGCAGACGGCAATGATGAACTTCTGATGCACGGTCAGGGCACGGCCTTCGTCGAGTCGCGCACGGTCGGGTACTTGATCCCGAGTTGATCGAGGTACGTCTTGTACTTCGCCGGATCGTAGTAGTACTTGCGCATCTCCGGGCGGTACTTGTCCATGATCGCCTTGTTGAGCCAGATCGCCGGCTGGTCATCCGGACGCATCAGCGGAAAATACTTGATGTCCTTCGTCTGCACGTTCCGGAAGTAGTCCCACGCCTGCGACACGACGGTCGGCTTCAGCAGCAAGTCGAGTACCGTCATCGCCTGCACCTTCGCGCCCGCCGTCACGCCCTTGTGCGCGATCGGCGTCGCCATGGCGATCGCATTCGCCCAGTTGTGCCCCGGCAGGCCGGGGATGTTCGCCGGATAGCGCAGCGTGACCGTCGGCACGTTCCACGAGATGTCGCCGATGTCGTCGCTGCCGCCACCGCGCAGATCTTCCGGACGCGGCGGCGGACGCAATGAATCCGGGACGCGCGTCGCGAGCCCGCGCGGGTTCGTCTCGCCGAGCTCGCGCTGGATGCCGCGCGCGAGCGTCTGGTCCTTGTCGTCCCACGTCGGCATGCCGACCGCCTTGATGTTCTGGAACATGTCCATCGCGATCGGCTTGCTGAAGTAGCCGGCCCAGCCCGAGCCGAGGATGTCGACGGACGCCAGCTTCGTACTCGTCATCATTGCCGCGGCGCGCGCGATCGTGTCGCCGAGCGCGAACAGGCCCTGGACCTTGGGCGCGTCGGTCTCGCGGAAGAAATACCAGACCGACGCCGTCGGGGGCACGACGTTGGGCTGATCGCCGCCGTCGGTGATCACGTAGTGCGACCGCTGCGTGAGCGGCAGATGCTCGCGACGGAAGTTCCACGCCACGTCCATCAGCTCCACGGCGTCGAGCGCGCTGCGGCCCGCCCACGGCGCGCCAGCGGCGTGCGAGCTCTTGCCGACGAAGTTGAACCGCGCGCTGATCAGCGCGTTCTGCCCCGACGTGCCGTACGACACGCCGAAGTCGGAGCTGACGTGGCAGAAGAGCACCGCGTCCACGTCCTTGAACAGTCCCGCGCGCACGTAGTACGCCTTCGCCGCCATCTGCTCCTCGGCGACGCCCGGCCAGAGCAGCAGCGTGCCCGGGATGTGGTCGCGCTCCATGATCTTCTTGACCGCGATCGCCGCCGTGATGTTGAGCGGCATGCCCGAGTTGTGGCCTTCGCCGTGCCCCGGTGCCCCAGTGATGAGAGGATCGTGATAGCCGACGCCCGGCTTCTGGTTGGCCTGCGGGATGTCGTCGATGTCCGAGCCGAGCGAGATCACCGGCTTGCCCGAGCCCCACCTGGCGACGAACGCCGTCGGGACGCCGGCGACGCCGCGCGTGACCGTGAATCCGTTCTGCTCGAGAATGCCCGTCAGATACTTCGACGTTTCGACTTCCTGCATGCCGAGCTCGCCGAAGCTGAAGACTTCATCGACCATCTGCTGCGTGAACGTCGACATGCTGTCGATCATTCGCGCGGCGTCCTTCTTGAGCTTCGCGATGCGCGCGTCGTCCGAGGGGAGGTTGACGGGGAAGGTGACTTCGGGCCGCACCTCGGCGCCGCCGCGGCCGCGCCCCTGCGCGAGTACCGAGGCGGGAAGCGCGAGGCCAAAGCCCAGCACACCGGCGCCAAGCGCCGTTCGAGAGAGTGATGAGAAGCGCATGATGTAGGGGTGAGTGGCGGGAGAATCGCCGCGCCGATTCGCCGCGCGGCCCGCATATTCTTCATCCCGCGACACCGCGCCGCAACCAGCGGCGGCTACGACGCGCCATCGTTCCGGAGCACACGCTCCACGTCGGCGAGACGCGGTTCGATCTCGATCGGGCGGTTGGCGCGCGACGGTGCGGGTTCCGTCTGCTCGTGATATCGCACCACCGACTCCGGGTCCTTGAGCAGGTGTCCCGTCAGCACGGCGACGACGCGCGCCCCGGCGTCGATCACGCCGGCCCGGCGGAGGCTCGCCACGCCAGCCACGCTCGCCGCGCTCGCCGGCTCGCAGCCGACGCCCGCGCCGTCGATCACGGCTTTCGCTTCGAGAATCTCCGCGTCCGAGACGTCGAGGACCACGCCATCGGTGTCGCGAATGGCGCGGATGGCGCGATCCCACGATGCGGGCGCCCCGATGCGGATCGCCGTCGCGACCGTTTCCGGCTCCACGGTGACGTGCGTCGCGAAGTGGTCGCGAAAGCTCGCCGCGAACGGTGCGGCCCCGCGCGCTTGCACGGCAGCGAGGCGCGGCATGCGATCGATCAGGCCGATCGCGTGCGCCTCGCGGAGCGCCTTGCCGAACGCCGAGGTGTTGCCGAGGTTGCCCGCGGGGAGCGCGATCCAATCGGGCGCGTCCCAGCCAAGCTGCTCCAGCAGCTCGAACACGATCGTCTTCTGCCCCTCGAGCCGGAACGGATTCACGGAGTTGAGGAGCTGCACCCCGAGCGACGCCGCCGCTTCGCGCGCCAGCGCGAGGCATTGATCGAAGTTGCCGCGGACGATCAGCGTGCGCGCGCCGTACGCGAGCGTCTGCGCGATCTTGCCGATCGCGACCTTGCCCGCAGGGACGAACACCAGCGCGGGGATCTCCGCCTGCGCCGCGTACGCCGCAAGGGATGCCGACGTGTTGCCGGTCGACGCGCACGCGACCGCGGTCGCGCCGGTGCGGCGGGCCTGCGTCATCGCGACCGTCATGCCGCGATCCTTGAACGATCCCGTGGGATTGTGCCCCTCGTGCTTGATCAGCAAATGCTCAACACCGGCCCATGCGGTCACGCGCGCGCGCTCGAGCAGCGGCGTGTTGCCCTCCGGATGCGACACGATGTCGTCGTCGCTGGCCGTTGGCAGCACGAGCTCGCGGTACCGCCACACGCCAGAGGCCAGCGGGCCGCGCATCGCGGCGCGCCGCTCGGCGAACACGTTGCGCAACGTGCGACCATCGGCGGGCAGCGCGTGCGCGATCTCGAGGAGCCCGCCGCATCGCGGGCACGCCGCGGCGACGGCTCGCTCCGGGTATTCGGCGCCGCAGCGCTCGCAGATCTGTCGGGACGCGGACGTCGGATTCATGGGTGGAGCGGGGGATCGCAATCGTCCACGCGCGCGCCACGCTCGTCGACACGCGTGACGCGACCCGTGGCCTGAACGCCGTCGGCCGCGTAGGCGGCGAGCATGGCATCCTGCACGCGCGCCGCGGTGTGGTCGCTGTCGGCAAGCGCGAAGGCCGAGGGTCCGCCACCCGAGATGGAGCAGCCCAGTGCACCAGCCTCCGATGCGGCGCGCTTCGCGCTGACGAACCCGGGGAGCATGGGCGCGCGCGCCGGCTCGGCGATCCGGTCGTCGATCGCGCCGCGCAGCAGGGAGAGGTCGCCCGTACAGAACGCCGCCACCATGGCCGACACCGCGGACGCCTGGGCGAGCGCCGTCGCACGGTCCACGTGCGCCGGGAGGACTGCGCGCGAATCGGCTGTGCGGACCTGCATCCGCGGCTGCACGAGCACGATGCGGAGCGCGTCGGGCACGGGAAGTCGGATGTACTCGAGCGGTTCGATCGATCGGATGAGCAGGATGCCGCCGAACAGCTCCGGCGCGAGGTTGTCGATGTGACGGCCGGAGAGTCGCTCCTCCGATTCGAGCGCCGCGCGCAGCAGCTCCGCTCTGGTGAGCGGATTTCCGAGCAGCGCGTTCGTCGCCACGGCGCCCGCAACGGCTGACGCGGCGCTTCCACCCTGGCCGCCGGCGAGCGGCAGGTTCTTCTCGAGCGAGAGCGCGATCCCGACGTCGTCGGCACCCGCCATTCGGCGGACCGCGGCCGCGGCGATGGCCGAGGCGTGGCGTTCCGGATCGCGCGTGAGATCGGGGTGGCCGGGGTCGTCGACGCGAATGATCGGCTCCGGGATACGGCGGACGCGCACGGTGTCGACGACGCCGGCGACCGCGCATCCGAGGATATCGAGCCCCGGCCCGATGTTGCCGATCCCGCCCGGGGCAGAGGCTCGCACGCTCGACGGAATGTCTGGCGAACTCATGTCGAGAAGATAGCCAAGCCGCACCGGGGACAAACAAAATGGGAGCCTATCTTATAAAATCTTGTGCGGCAATGGCTTGCGGTTCTTGACAAGTCGATGTGATTCGGGATACATCGGCCGCGTCAAATGACGAGCCGGCGTTCTGCAGTGACTATTTGCCCCTCCACGTGAGTTGTTTCGAGTCAACAACAGCGCCCTCGGCTGACTCGAGCTGTTCCAACGACGGATCAGTTGTTCTCACCCCACCCCTCTCTCACGAGGTGTTTCTGTGCGTCGTTTCGCAGCGGTATCGCTCTTACTCGGCCTCGCGGCTGCGCCCCTAGCGGCGCAGGGTCGCGAGGTCACCGGACGGGTCACGGATGCAGGGGGAACCCCCCTCACCGAAGCAACGATCGGCGTTGCCGGTGCGCAGGTTGGCGTACGCACGAACGAGCGCGGCGAATACCGCATTCGCGTGCCCGCTGGTGACGTGACGCTGATGGCGCGAGCGATCGGCTTCAAGCGCACCGAACAGAAGGTGCCCGCCGGGCAAAGCACCGCCAACTTCTCGCTCGACAAGGACGTGCTCGAGCTCGAAGGCGTGACCGTGACTGGCCAAGCGACCACCGTCGACAAGCGCAACGCCACCACGGCGACGGCCACGGTCTCGGCGGACGAGCTCATGACCGCGCCGGCAAAATCCGTCGAGGGCAATCTCGCGGGCAAGGTCGTGGGCGCGTCGATCATGGAGAACAGCGGCGTGCCGGGCGGCGGCATGCAGATCCAGATCCGCGGCGCCACGTCGATCCTCGCGTCGGGCGATCCGCTCTACGTCGTCGACGGCGTGATCATATCGAACGCGTCGATCGCGGGCGGTCTCTCGTCGATCTCGCGCGCGTCCGGCTCGACGGCGTCGACGCAGGACCAGACGGTGAACCGCCTGGCCGACCTGAACCCGAACGACATCGAGAACATCGAAGTGCTGAAGTCGGCGGCGGCGACGGCCATCTACGGCTCGCGCGCCACCAACGGCGTCGTCGTCATCACGACGAAGAAGGGCAAGGCGGGCGCGACGCACTTCAACGTCACGCAGCGCATGGGGACGCAGCAGGCCACGCGGCTGCTCGGCTCGCGCCACTTCACGTCGTACGCCCAGGTGCAGAAGTACCTCGGCAGCTCGGCGCACGCGGATTCGATCGCGAAGGCGAACTGCAGTCCGACCTGCTCGTGGTACGACTGGCAGTCGCAGCTCTATGACAACACGTCGCCCTCGTTCGAGACGGCGCTCTCGACCTCCGGCGGCAGCGGCAACACGCGCTATTACGGTTCACTCAACGACCGGCAGACGACCGGCGTCGAGCGCAACTCCGGCGCGCGCCTCACGTCGGGCCACGTCAACCTCGATCAGACGATCGGCGACAAGCTGACCATCTCCGGCGGCGCGGACTTCGCGCACAGCCTCGTGAAGGACGGCATCGGCAACAACGACAACGCCGGCATCAGCCCGATCTACACCTTCGGCTATGCGCCGGCGATCTACGACCTGCAGAAGATCGATCCCGCGACGGGCCGCCTGGTCTACATGTGGATGAACGGCGGCGGCGCCGGCACGTCGAACCCGTTCGACGTCGTGAACTCGATCACGAACGCGGAAGACACGTGGCGGCAGATGGCCAACCTGCGCGTCGGCTACTCGCTGCTCTCCACGCCGAAGAACAACCTGCAGCTCACGTACGTCGGCGGCGTCGACCGCTTCCAGCTCGAGGGCAACCAGTACTCGCCCAACTACATGCAGTACGAGCCGGCGGACGGCTTCCTCGGCACGTCGCAGATCCTCACGGCGGACAGCCGGTTCATCAACCAGAGCATGAACGGCGTGTGGACGTACACGCCGGGCTGGTCGTGGCTCAACTCGGCGCAGTCGTCGTTCGGCGGCACGTACGAGACGCAGCGGCAGCGCACGTACAACATCCGCATGCGCGGCCTCACGCCGACGCGTGAGACGGCGGTCGGCGGCACCGACATCGCGACCGGCGACAACATCCAGGAGTATCGCGATCAGTCCCGGTACTTCAACGAGCAGGTCATCGCGTTCGGCGAGAAGCTCGCGTTGCAGTACGGCATCCGCGCCGACCGCAGCAGCGCGAACGGCGACCGCGGCAAGTACTACACGTTCCCGAAGTATTCGGCGAGCTACCGCTTCATCGAGCCGTTCACGCGCTTCACGTCGAAGATCGACGAGATCAAGCTGCGCGCCTCGTTCGGCGAATCGGGCAACCGGCCGAACTACGGCGTGCGCGACGTGACGATCGCCAGCGGCGGCACGATCGGCGGCATCGGATCGCTCGTTGCGGCGAGCGGCCTGGGCAACACCTCGATCAAGCCGGAAGTCATGAACGAGCAGGAGTACGGTCTGGACGGCACGTTCTTCCACGGCCGCGCCTCACTCGAGCTCACGCACTATGAGCGCGTGATCAAGGACCTGCTCGTGACGTTCCCGCTGCCGCCGAGCTCGGGCCTGGGCAGCGAGACGGTGAACGGCGGTCAGATGTCGACGCGCGGTTTCGAGGGCGGGTTGAGCCTCGTGCCGATCAGCAACCGGACGCTCGAGTGGACGTTCCGCACGACGTACCAGCACAACGTGCAGATGATGGATCAGCTCTCGGTGCCGGGCTTCATCGCACCGGGCGGCTCCTTCGGCTCGGCGTACGGCCGCAACCGCATCTTCCAGGGCACGCGTCCCACGTACATCTGGGGCAACCTGAAGTTCAGCTGCATCAACTCGACGGACGCGAGCGGCCACCTGGTCGCCGGCACCGGCGCGGACGGCAAGCCGTGCCATCAGCTCAAGCCGGGCGAGACGGTTTCGAAGAGCGTGACGCGCGACTCGATCATCGCCGACGCGAACCCGATCGCGCAGATCTCCTTCCTGAACACGTTCAAGTTCAGCCGCTTCACGGTGAGCGGGCTGCTCGACTGGCGCGTCGCCGGCTACACGGCGGACATGACGAACAACCTGTTCGACGAGGGCGGCAACTCGGCCGACTTCGACAAGCCGTCGCCGACGTCGGGTGTCGTGATGGGCGACTATCGGTACTCGAGCTTCGCCAGCGGCAACATCTCGCCGTACATCCAGGCGGGCACGTTCGTGAAGCTCCGCGAGCTGAACGTGACGTACCAGGCGCCGGCGCGCTTCGCGCAGCTCCTGCGGACGAACGACCTCCGGCTCTCGGTCCAGGGCCGCAACCTCTACATGTGGTCCAAGTATTGGAGCTTCGATCCGGAGTTCAACAACTTCGGCAATCAGAACTTCAATCGATTCATCGATCTCGCGCCGTACCCCAGCAGCCGTCAGTTCTACATCAGCGTCGACCTGGGGTACTGAGCCATGACCAATACCAACCATCGCACCTCCGCTACCCGGAGACCGCATCAGATGCGTACGCTGCTCGGCGCCACGGCGCTCGTCGTTCTTGCCGCCGGTTGCAAGGCCGATCTCAACATCGACAACCCGAACAGCGCCACCGTGAGCGGTGCGACGTCCGACCCGAGCGCGCTGCAGCTGCTCGCCACGGGTCTGTTCGTCGACCAGCGCGGCACGCGCGGCGGGTTCATCACCAACGCCGGCATCTTCGGCCGAGAGTCGTACACGTTCTCGCCGCAGGACGGCCGGTTCACGACGCACCCGCTGATCGGCATCACGGTCGGCGGCATTCAGAAGATCGATCCGACGGGCTTCTCGGTCGGTCCGTGGGGCGGCGAGTACGGCGCGCTCCGCGACATCTTCAACTTCAAGAACACGATCACCGCGAACGCCACGCTGTCGGCCGCGCAGAAGTCGCCCGCGATCGGCATGGCGCAGACGTTCGAGGGACTGATGCTGCTCGAGATCGTGCAGACGCACGACACCCTCGGCGGCATCACCGAGATCAAGGACAATCCGACGGATCTCTCGCCGTTCGTGACGCGGGACTCGGTGTACAAGTACATCCTCAACACGTTCGACGCGGCGGCGAAGAACCTCGCGGCGGGCGGCGGATCGTTCCCGTTCACGCTGCCGCCGGGCTTCAAGGGATTCGATACGCCGACGACTTTCGCGCAGTTCACGATGGCGCTGAAGGCCCGCGCGGCGGCGAACTACGCCACGTTGGGCGGCGGCTCGGCGGCGTGGCAGGCGACGCTCTCGGCGCTCAATGCGTCGTTCATGAACACGGCAGCGACGAGCCGGGCGCAGTTCGACGTGGGCGTGTACGACACGTACGGCGCGTCGCCCGACTCGCCGAATCCGCTGTCGTCGGCGACGAACACGAACCTGTACGCCCACATGTCGATCCAGAAGGACGTTCAGATGAAGGCCGACGGCGTGACGCCAGACGATCGGTATACGGCGAAGATCCGCACGGGTCTGCAGTCGCGGCAGGGGCCGATCACGGCGGACGGTCCGACGAGCGCGTCGTCGACGCTCGGCTTCAGCATCTGGCCGACCGTGAGCTCGCCGATTCCGATCATCCGGAACGAGGAGCTCATTCTGCTCCAGGCGGAAGCGCGCCTGGCGACGGGCGACAAGGCTGGCGCGATCGCCGACATCAACCAGGTCCGCGTGAACTCCGGAGGCCTGCCGCCGTCCACGTTGACGGCCGGCTCCTCGGCCGACGACATCCTCACCGGCATTCTCTACGAGAAGCGGTACTCGCTGCTCATGGAAGGCCAGCGCTGGATCGACATGCGGCGCTACAACCGGCTCGATCAGCTTCCGCTGGACGTCGCGTCGGGCCCGAACAAGAACTTCGTGGCGAAGGTGAATCCCATTCCCCAGAGCGAGTGCCTGGTGCGCGCGAAGGTGACGGGCAATCTCCTCGGACCGAATGGCCAGAACGACTGCGCGCCCTGAGTCGGGCGCCGCAGTGCGCAGGACGTTAGCTTGAGTACCCAAGCCGGAGATCGGAGCCGTACCCGGTCTCCGGCTTGGCGTTCATCTCCCTCCCAGACGCATCCTCGTCGTATGCAGCGACTCCCTCTCCGCCAGCTCACGATCGGCCTCGCCGCGGTCGCGATCACGTCAGTCCCGATGCGCGCGCAAGCGCCCGCCGCGAAGGCGACCGGGACGATCGACGGCATCGTGAGCGACACGGCGCTCAATCCGCTCCACGCGGCGTTCGTGTCGATTCTCGGGACGCCGATCCGCATCGGCACGGGGCCGAACGGGCGCTTCCGCATCACGAAGCTTCCGGTGGGGCAGTATCTCCTGTTCGTGAAGCGCGTGGGATATCGGCCGACATCGGGTGTGGTGGACGTCGCGGCGAACGACACGGTGCGCCTGTCGTACACGCTCGAGCCGGCCGTCGTCACGCTCGGCACGGTCGTGACGACCGAGAAGGTGCAGTCGGACCGGATGAAGGGCTTCGAGGCGCGGCGCACGCTCGGCGTGGGCCACTTCATGACGCAGGAGCAGATCGAGGCGCACAACGCCGTGTACCCGACGGAGCTCTTCCGCGGCTTTCAGGAGATCAACGTCTCGCCGAACCGGCAGTCGGTGAACACCGAGTACTACGCCTTGAGCGCGCGCGAGGGCGGCAATCCGTCCGTCGGCGCGTGCCCGATGCAGGTGGTGCTCGATGACGTGCCGCTGCCCACGCCGTTCAATCTCGACCTGCTGCCGCCGCCGAAAGATCTCGCCGGGATCGAGATCTACGCCGGCGCGTCGGAGATCCCGCAGCAATTCAACGGCTACAACCGTGGCTGCGGGTTGATCCTCGTGTGGACGCGAGACGGCTACTGAGGGGCTACGGCTGCTTGTAGACGACGCCGTCCTTCATCACGAAGGGCACCTGGCTCAGCGCCGTGATGTCCCGCGTCGGGTCACCCGTCACGGCGATGAGATCGGCGAGCATCCCGGGCTTCACGGCGCCGAGTCGGTCGTCCCAGTGCATCATCTTCGCGTCGTTGATCGTGGCGGCGCGGAGGGCCTGCACGGGGGTGAGCCCGTCAGCGACGAGTTCCTCGACTTCCTTGGCGTTGTCGCCGTGCGCGAGCGGGCCGGCATCGGCGCCGTTGCAGATCGTGACGCCGGCGTCCGTCGCTTCCTTGAGAATCGCGGGCTTGTTCCGGTTTCCCACTGAGACGGTCGGCACGTAACAGATCCCTTTCGCGGCCATCATCTTCAGGATGTCGGGCGTGAGCCCGTCGCCGTGCTCGATCGTGTTCGCGCCGGCGACGACGGCGCGGCGTGCGCCCTCCGTGGTCGAGGTGTGCACGGCGACCGGACGCCCCGAGCTGTGCGCGATCTCGACGGCTTCGTTCATCTCGTCCTGCGTGAAGCCGGGCATCGCCTCGCCGTTCGGGCCCCAGCGATAATCCGCGTACAGCTTGATCCAGTCCGCGCCGTGCTGGATCTGACTGCGCACCACCCGCGCCACGCCGTCCGGACCGTCGGCTTGCTCCGCGCCCTGCGGCATCTCGCCCTGGTACTCGGTCGCAAAGCCTTTCGGCGCGTACTCGCCGGTCACGACGATCGCGCGCGTGGCAACCTGCATCCGCGGGCCCGGGATGATGCCCTGGTTGATGGCATCGCGGAGACCGACGTCGGTGTAGCCGGCGCCTTCGGTGCCGAGGTCGCGCTCGGCGGTGAAGCCGGCGAGGAGCTCGGCCCTGACGTGGTTCGTCGCGCGCGCGACGCGCAGCCCGAGCGGCTCGTGCAGCACCTGGTCGTTCCACGGGGTTTCGTTGTACGGGTGGAGCAGCTCGTGCCCGTGCCCCTCGATCATGCCGGGCATGAGGGTGGTGCCGGGGAGGGCGATGGTCGTCGCCTCCGCCGGCACCGAGATCTCGGCTCGCGGCCCCGCCGCCTCGATGCGATTGCCGCGCACGAGGACGGCCCACCCCGCGTGCGGGGCGTCGTCGATCGCATTCCAGACGCGATCGGGCACGAGGAGCACCGGCGGGCCCACGGGCGCCGCGGCGCGGCCACGGCCCTGCGCGGACACCAGGCTCGGGAGGACTGCCGCGGCGCAGAGTGCCAGGTGTGACCGTTTCATTATAGTAATTGAATTATAGTAGTAGTATCACGCCGATTCCGTTTCGACGGGCAGGCCCGCCGCCTTGCACGCCCGCATGCCGCCCGTGACGTTCGCGACGTCGGTGAACCCGCGCGCCTGCAGGAGGCTCGCGGCGATGGCGGAGCGCGTGCCGCCCTCGCACGCCACCGCGATCGGCGTGTCGCGCGGCAGGTCCGCGACGCGAGACTCGAGGTCGCCGAGGAAGAAATGGCGCGCGAACGGCAGATGCCCGGCGCGCCAATCGGCCGTGCCGCGCACGTCCATCACGAGTCGCTCCCCATCGGGCGCCAGGTCGTGTGGCGTCAGGCACGTGACGGTGCCGAGCGTTCCGACATGGGCCTGCCACGCCTCGCGCACGGCGGCGCCGCCGCGGCCGGCGACGTGATCGAGCCCGATCGCGGCGAGGAGCCGTACCGCCTGATTGACGCGCGCGTCATCGTCGGCGAGCACGATGAGATCGCGATCGTACGGCAGGAGTGAGCCGGCCCACGTCGCGAAGGAGGTGCCGACCGGAATGTTCAGCGTGCCCGGAATGTGGCCGGCGGCGTACGCGGCCGTGGAGCGCGCGTCGATCACCGGCGTGCCCGCCGCGAGTGCGCGTTGCAGCGCGGCGAGCGACACGTCGGGAATCGCGCGCGCGGGCGCCGGCGGCGGCCCGTCGCGATTCACCGCCTTCATGCGCGCGAAGTAGCGCGGCGGCTCGGGTTGGCCGGCCAGCACCTGCGCGACGAAATCCTCTTCCGTCTCGCAGGCGAACGCCCAGTTGGCGAGTCGCTCGTAGCCGAGCGTCGTCGACGGCATCGCGCCCAACGCCTTGCCGCACGCCGAGCCTGCGCCGTGGCCGGGCCACAGCAGCAGGTGGTCGGGCAGCTCGCGCGTTCCCTCGAGCGAGCGGTAGAGCGCGCGCGCCAGCGTGTCCATCGTGCCGCGCACGTTGGCTGCGCGCTCGAGGAGGTCGGGCCGACCCACGTCGCCCACGAAGATGAAGTCGCCGGTCAACATGCCGACCGGCGCATCCGTCGTGGCGCGGTCGACGACCATGAAGCACAGGTGCTCCGGCGTGTGGCCCGGCGTGTGGCAGACCACGAGCCGCACCGCGCCGACGTCGATCGTATCACCGTCGCGAATCAGCCGCGCGCCGTCCTTCGTGGCGAAGCCGTACTGCCAGTCCGGGCCGCCTTCCGCGGAGAGCAGAAGCGTGGCGCCGGTCGCGCGGGCGAGATCGCGCGCGCCCGACACGAAATCGGCGTGGATGTGTGTCTCGGTGACGTACGCGATGCGGAGCCCGTCGCGTTCGGCGGCCGCGGTGTAGGTCGCGATGTCGCGGTTGGGATCGATGACGATCGCGGCGCCCGTCTGCTGGCAGCCGATGAGGTAGCTGCCCTGCGCGAGGAAGGGATCGTAGAAGTGCCTGAGAATCATGGGCATGAGAATGACCCGACGGACTCGGCGACGCAATCGCCTCGGGCGAAGCGGGCGTCAACGCCGTCTGGACGATGCTCGTAACTCGGCGTACGGTTCAGTACCGCCGATCGCGTCCTCCTCCCACCCCCACTCACAGCCGCAGGCGTATATGAGACCGATTGCCAGGAGACTGGCCGTCCTCGCGACGAGTGCGTTCGTGCTGCCGACCGTGGCGCACGCGCAGAAGAAAGTCCTCACGCAAGCCGACTGGGACATCTGGAAGTCCATCACTGCGCCGACGTTGTCGAACGATGGCAACTGGGCGCTCTACACGCTCGTCCCGCAGGTGGGCGACGGCGAACTGGTGATCCGCTCCACGCACGCGAGCACGGAATATCGTGTGCCGCGCGGCTTCCTTGGCCGGCCGAACAACACGCCGGGCGGACTGCGGCCACAGGGACGCGGCGGTGCGGGCGCTCCCGGGGGGGCCGCGGCTCCGCTGATCACGGCGGACAGCCGGTACGTGATCGTGAGCACCCAGCCCACGCAAGCCGAGGTGGAGCGACAGGAGCGGCAGTCGCGCGGCCGCGCAGGCCGCAGTGGCGCCGGGGCGACGAGTCGGCAGTCGATGGTCATCGTGAGCCTCGCGGACGGCCACCAGACCACGATCGAGAACGTGCGCTCCTTCCGGATCGCGACGGACGCTGGCGATTGGCTCGCCTACGTGCCGGCGCCCGATTCCGCGGCCGGCGACTCGGCGGGGCGTGGCAATGCCGGCGGGCGCGGCGCCCGAGGTGGCCGCGGCAGTGGTGCGGCTGGACCGCGGCGGCAGTTCGGCTCGCCGCTCGTCCTGCGCAATCTCGCAACGGGTGCGGAAGAGAAGTTGAGCGACGTCCTCGCGTTCGCGTTCGACGACAGCGCCCGGGTGCTCGGCTATACGATCGTCTCGCACGATTCCACGAAGGACGGCGCGTTCGTCCGCAATCTCGCGACCGGCGCAACGACGACGCTGCTCACCGGCAATGGCGACTACAAGGATCTGACGTTCGATCGAGCCGCATCGCAGGTGGCCTTCGTCGCGGATCGCGACGAGATGGGGCAGACGAAGCCCCGGTACACGTTGTATCACGCGGCACTCAAGAGCGGCGCGGCGCAGGCCGTGGTGACGCCGGCGCAGGTGCCGCCCGGGCTGCACATCGCCGACGGCAGCGCGATCGCGTTCACGCGTGCCGGCAACGCGATCACGTTGAACATCGCGCCGCCGGTTATCGACTCAGTTCCTGCTGATTCCCTCGTCGGCAAGGCCGTGTTCGACCTGTGGAACTACAAGGATCCCATGCTGCAGCCGGCCCAGAAGCTCTCGGCCGCGCGTGATCGCAACAAATCGTACGCGGCGGTCTACCTGATCGGCGCGAAGAAGTTGGTGCAGCTCGCGGATGACTCGGTGCCGACGGTGGCGCTCTCGGACGATGCGAAGGTCGGTCTCGCCACGTCGCGCGAACGCTACATGGTCGAGTCGATGTGGGACGACGGTGGCACGGACGTGTATGCGGTGGATCCCGCGACCGGCGCGCGAAAGCTCGTGCGCGAGAAGATCAGCGGCGGCGCGCAGCTCTCGCCGGACGCGAAGTACATCGCGTACTTCGACAAGGCACACTGGTACACGTACAGCCCGGCGACGGGCAAGACCGTGGACGTGACGGGCAGCCTCAAGAACGTGGACTTCGAGAACGAGACGACCGACACGCCGTCGATCCCGGGCGCCTGGGGCATCGCCGGCTGGACGCCGGGCGACAAGTCGATGCTCGTGTACGACCATTACGACATCTGGGAGCTGGACCCCAGCGGCGGGAAGCCGGCGGTGATGGTCACCGACTCGGCCGGGCGTCGCGATTCGATCCAGTTCCGCCTCTCGCTCGAGGGGCTGCGCGGCGGGCGCGGCGGCCGTGGCGCCGCCGCGAGCGCCGATCGCGGCGTGGTCGATCCCAGCAAGCCGCTGCTGCTCAGCGCGGTCGACGAGCAGACGATGGCGAGCGGCTTCTACCGCGATCAGCTCGGGGTGAAGCGCGCGCCCGAGAAGATCGTGATGACGGACGAAGCGTACGGCACGCCCGTCAAGGCGGCCGACGCCGACGAGTACATGGTCACGAAGAGCACCTTCGTGGAGTTCCCGGATCTGTGGGTGGGGCCGTCGCTCACGCAGCTCACGCGCATCTCGGACGCCAACCCGCAGCAGAAGGACTACAACTGGGGCACGGTGGAGCTGGTGCACTGGACGAGCGCGGACGGCAAACCGCTCAAGGGCATGCTCTTCAAGCCCGAGAACTTCGATCCGCACAAGAAGTACCCGATGATCACGTACTTCTACGAGAAGCTCTCGAACACGCTCAACAACTACGTGCCGCCCAACGGGCGGAACGTGATCAACTACACGCACTATGTCTCGAACGGGTATCTCGTGTTCGTGCCGGACATCGTGTACGAGACCGGGTATCCGGGACCGAGCTCGGTGAACTGCGTGGTGCCGGGCGTGCAGATGCTGCTCGCGCGCGGGTACGTCGACCCCAAGGGGCTCGGCATTCAGGGCCAGTCGTGGGGCGGCTACCAGACGGCGTTCATCATCACGCGGACGCACCTGTTCAGCGCGGCGATGGCCGGCGCGCCGGTCGCGAACATGACGAGCGCGTACGGCGGCATCCGCTGGGGCTCGGGGTTGGCGCGCGCGTTCCAGTACGAGGTGGGGCAGAGCCGCATCGGCAAGCCGCTGATCGAGTCGCCGCAGCTCTACATCGAGAATTCGCCGCTCTTCTACCTCGATCGCGTGACGACGCCGCTGTTCATCATGAGCGACGACGCCGACGACGCGGTGCCGTGGTACCAGGGCATCGAGCTGTTCGTCGGGATGCGGCGGCTCGGGAAGGAAGTGTATTTAATCGATTATAATAACGACGTGCATAACCCAGCCGGTCGCGCCAACCAGCGGGACATCGCGATGCGCATGCAGCAGTTCTTCGACAACAAGCTGAAGGGCGCGCCGGCGCCGGACTGGATGGTGCACGGCATCCCGTACGTGGCCAAGGGCCGGGACCAGCTCGGCGGGCCGGCGGCGGTGCAAGCGGGCAGCGCGGAACCCCAGACGGAGAAGAAGCCGTGAGAGCAGACGAGATCGACTACCGATTGATCGGCGACGACCTGCAGGCGGTGATCATCACGCTCGATCCGGGCGAGATGGTCCAGGCCGAGGCGGGCGCGATGATGTACATGGAGGACGGCATCGTGCTGAACACGACGCTCGATCCCAACGCGCAGGGCGGCGGCATGCTCGGCAAGCTGTTCCAGGGCGCCAAGCGTGCGCTGTCGGGCGACACGTTCTTCGTGACGACGTTCGCCAACGCGGCGAACAAGCGGCAGGACGTCGCGTTCTCGTCGCACTTCCCGGGAAAGATTCGTCCGATCGACCTGCGCGAATGGGGCGGGGTGATCATCGGGCAGAAGGATTCGTTTCTGTGCGCGGCGCGCGGCATCAACGTCACGATCGCGTTCACGCGGCGGATCGGCGCCGGGTTCTTCGGCGGCGAGGGCTTCATCCTCCAGCGGATCGAGGGCGACGGGCTCTGCTTCCTGCACGCCTCGGGGACGCTGCACGAGATGCGGCTCGGGCCGGGCGAGACGCTCCGCGTGGACACGGGGTGCATCGTCGCCATGGAGCAGCAGATTGACTACGACATCCAGATGGTGCCGGGGATCAAGACGGCGCTCTTCGGAGGCGAAGGGCTCTTCTTCGCCACGTTGCGCGGGCCGGGACGCGTGCTGCTCCAGACGATGCCGTTCTCGCGCCTGGCGGACCGGATTCTCGCCGCGGCGCCGCGGGCGGGCGGCGTGCGGCGGGAGGAGGGGATGGGTGGCCTGGGCGGGGCGGTGGTGGGCGGCGTGCTCGGCTCGCTGCTCGACAATCGGAACGGCTAGTTCCTATTAGTAGCAGAAAGTTACTAAATGCGGCATCGCTCTCCCGAGCGATGCCGCATATTTTTATGCTCCGCGCGCGCCGCCGCGTGATCGCGGTGTCCGCCGCCGCCGGTTCCTCCCCAATCCCGCCGCCCGCCTGATGCCCGCCATCGAGACGCACGCTCTTCGCAAGGTGTACCCGGCGCCGCCGCCGCCCAAAAGGCGCGGTCGTCGCGTCGTGCCCGCCGGCGCGGGCATGGGCGCCGCCGTTCCAGCCGGTCCGCCCGCGCCGAGCGCGGTCGGGTCTGGCGAGATCGTCGCGCTCAAAGGGCTCGACCTCGAGGTGCGCGAAGGGGAGTTCTTCGGGCTGCTCGGACCGAATGGCGCCGGCAAGACGACGAGCATCGGCATCCTCACCACGCGCGTGCGCCCGACGTCCGGCACGGCGATCGTCGGCGGCGCGAGCGTCACGACCGATGCGGTGCGCGTGCGCCAGCGGATCGGCGTCGTGCCGCAGCGGCCGAATCCCGACCGCAGCCTGAACGTCATCGAGAACCTGCTGTATCACGCCGCCTATTTCGGGATCGCACGGTCCGTCTCCGAGCCGCGCGCGAATGCGCTCCTCGAGCAGCTCGGGATCGCCGACAAGGCGTTGGCCAAGGTCGACGAGATGTCGGGCGGCCAGCAGCAGCGGCTGATGATCGCTCGCGCGCTGATTCACGAGCCGCAGGTCATCTTCCTCGACGAGCCGACGGTGGGGCTCGATCCGCAGACGCGACTCTCGCTCTGGGAGATCCTGCGCGGCCTGCACGCCGAAGGGCGCACGATCGTGATGACGACGCACTACATGGACGAGGCGGACAAGCTCTGCGACCGGATCGCAATCGTGGACCGCGGCGAGCTGCTGGAGCTCGACACGCCCGGCGCACTCAAGTCGCGCGCGCCCGGCGGGACGCTCGTCGAGATCACGCTCGGCGACGACGCGGGCGCCGTGCTGGACGAGGTGCGCGCGCTCGAGGGCGTGCTGCGCGCCGAAGCGCACGGCGCGCTCCTGCGCGTCTTCAGCAACAGCGGCGGGCGAGTGATCTCACCCGTCATCCAGGTCGCCGACGACCGTGGGATCGGCGTGAAGAACGTGAGCCTGACCGAGCCGAGCCTGGAAACGCTGTTCGTATCGCTCACCGGGAGGAAACTCGATTGAGCCAGCCGCACGAGCCGCCGCATCCGAGCAAGGTCGCGGTGTTCTGGGCGCTCCTGCGACGCGACATGCTCGTGGCGCGCAAGGAGCTCGCGTTCTTTCTCATTCGCACGACGATGCAGCCGCTGCTCTTCCTGATCGTGTTCGGCTACCTCCTGCCGAAGATGAAGTTCATGGACCAGAGCTACACGACGGCGCTGCTGCCCGGCATTCTCGCCCTGAGTCTCAGCATCTCGGCGATCCAATCCGTGGCGCTGCCGATGGTGCAGGACTTCGGCTGGACCAAGGAGATCGAGGACCGGCTGCTGGCGCCCGTGCCAACCCCGTTGATCGCGGCCGAGAAGATCGTGGCGGGGATGATCCAGGGAGTGATCGCCGCGGCGTTCGTGCTGCCGATCGCGCGGCTGGTGATGGGACCGATTCCCGATCTGACGTTCTCGAACGGTCTCGTGGTGCTTCTCGTGGTGCTGCTCGGATCGCTGTCGTTCTCGGCGCTCGGGATGTGGCTTGGCACGGCGATCGCGCCGCAGCAGATCGGGCTGATGTTCAGCGTGATCATCGCGCCGATGCTGTTCTTCGGCTGTGCGTACTATCCATGGCGCGGGCTCGACGTGGTGCCGGTGTTGAAGTACATCGTGCTGATCAACCCGATGGTGTACGTGGCGGAAGGCATGCGTGGTGCGCTCACGCCGGCCGTGCCGCACATGTCGCTGCTGGTCGTCGCCGCGGCGCTGGTGGTGGTGACCGCCTTCTTCTGGAGACTGGGGATGCGAAGCTTCTACAAGCGCGCGATCGGCTGATGGCGACGCGAGCGACGGACGATCCGATCGAGCGCTTCGACGCGCTCTTCGCGCGCGCCAAGGCGCTGCCGCGCGAGCTGCTGCCCGAGCCCACGGCGATGGCGCTCGGCACCGTCGACGAGCACGGTGACCCGAGCGTGCGCATCGTGCTGCTCAAGGCGGTGGACGCGCGCGGGTTCGTGTTCTACACGAACTTCGAGAGTCGCAAAGGGCACGAGCTGCTCACCACGCACCGGGCGGCGCTCTGCTTCCATTGGCAGCACCTGGAGGAGCAGGTGCGCGTCGAGGGGCGGGTCGAGCCCGTGAGCGCGCAGGAGGCCGACGACTACTTCGCCTCGCGCGCGCGCGGGAGCCAGCTCGGGGCCTGGGCGTCGCTGCAGAGCCAGCCCATGGCACACGACACCGACCTCCAGACGCGGCTCGCCGAGGTGGAAGCGCGCTTTGCGGGACAGCCCGTGCCGCGCCCGCCGCACTGGTCGGGTTTTCGCGTGGTGCCGGAGCGCATCGAGTTCTGGCGGAACATGCCGAGCCGGCTTCACGTCCGGCACCTTTACTCGCGCGACGAACAGGGATGGAGCGTGGAGCAGCTCTTTCCGTGAGCGGGCATGTCGCGCGTTCTCCGCGTCGTTAAACTTACGCCCATGGCTACTCGCATCGCGGAGACCGCGCCGGCTGATCCCGGAACACCGTGGACGATCGATTCGGCGCGCGCCCTCTACAATGTGGAAGGGTGGGGCGCGGGGTTCTTCGACGTCAACGAGCTTGGACACGTCGTCGTGCGGCCGGACAAGGAACGGCCGGACCTCGTCGTAGACCTGTTCGAGATCACGAACGATCTCGAGGAGCAGGGGATCGCGCTGCCGGTGCTGCTGCGCTTCTCGGACATCCTGCGGTCGCGCATCGAGGGATTGAGCACGCGATTCGACCAGGCGCGCGAGGAGTTCGGGTACACGGGCGGCTACACGACGGTGTATCCGATCAAGGTGAATCAGCAGCGGCACGTCGTCGAAGAGATCGTCGAGTTCGGCAAGGCGCACAACGTCGGGCTCGAGTGCGGCAGCAAGCCGGAGCTGCAGGCGATTCTCGGCATGTCGGAGACGGCCGATCACGTGATCATCTGCAACGGCTACAAGGACGACGAATTCATGCGCCTCGCCCTGATGGGCCAGAAGCTCGGCCATCAGGTCTTCATCGTGATCGAGCAGCTGAGCGAGATCGACGTGCTGCTGCAGGTCGCGGACGAGATGGGCGTGACGCCCACGGCCGGCGTGCGGATCAAGCTCGCGTCGCGCGGCTTCGGGCGGTGGAAGGAGTCCGGCGGCGAGAAGTCGAAGTTCGGGCTCAACCCGTCGCAACTCGTACAGGCGATCGACAAGCTCCGCGCCGCGGGCCGGCTCGACATCATCAAGCTGATCCACTTCCATCTCGGCTCGCAGATCACCGACATCCGGTTCATCAAGCTGGGACTGCAGGAGCTGACGCGGTTCTACGTGGAGCTCCGCAAGGAAGGGCTCGACATCACGCACGTGGACGTGGGCGGCGGCCTCGGCGTCGACTACGACGGCACGAACTCGACGTCCGATGCCAGCGTGAACTACTCGTTGCAGGAGTACGCGAACGACATCGTGTACACGATCGCCGAGGCGTGTCGCGAACACGAGCTGCCGATGCCGCACATCGTGAGCGAGTCGGGGCGCGCGCTCACCGCGCACCACGCGCTGCTGCTGATCAAGGTGATCGACGTGGAGTCGCAGGCCGATCGCCCCGTGCCGGAGCTCACCGAGGACGACCATCAGCTCCTGCACGAGATGCTCGCCGACTATCGCGACGCGTCGCGCAAGAACGTGTCGAAGCGGCGCGTGCGCGAGATCTTCCACGATCTCACGTTCGACAAGGAGCGGGCGCAGGAGCTGTTCAACACCGGCGTGTTCTCCCTCCGCGAGCGCGCGCTCGCCGAGCAGCTCTACTTCGCGACGTCCAATGTGCTGGCGCGCTACGTGGAGCGGAATCGCGACGAGTTCGAGGACATCTCCGCGGATCTCGACGCCACGCTCGTCGACCGCTACTTCTGCAACTTCTCGCTCTTCCAGTCGCTGCCCGACAGCTGGGCAATCGATCAGCTCTTCCCGATCATGCCGATCCACCGGCTGGACGAGGAGCCGACGCGCCGCGGCACGATCCAGGACGTCACGTGCGATTCGGACGGGAAGATCGACCGGTTCGTCGGCGACAAATCGGGCAGCCCGAGCCTCGAGCTGCACGAGTTCCGCGACGGCGAGCCGTACATGCTCGGCGTGTTCCTCACCGGCGCATACCAGGAGATCCTGGGCGATCTGCACAATCTGTTCGGCGACACGAACGCCGTGCACATCCGGCTCGGGCCCAACGGCGGCTACGAGGTCACGGATCTCGTGCACGGCGATACGGTGACGGAAGTGCTGAACTACGTGCAGTTCCGCGCGTCGGATCTGCTGCAGACCTTCCGGCGGAAGGTCGCGGGCGCGAAGCACCTCAGCCGGCAGGAAGCGAACACGTTCATCGCGGATTACGTCGCCGGCCTCGAGGGTTACACGTATCTCGAGGGTGAGGCGGCGCAGTAATCGCGCGCGGCTCGGCTAGCCGGCGTTGTCGTGGACCAGCGCCGGCGCGTCGCCGCCGATGTGCAGACGGCGCAGCAGCGGGCCGACGGTCAGCCCCTGGATCAGGATCGACAGCAGCACGACGCCCAGGGTCATCGAGACGACGAGGCCGCGCTGCGGCGTGGCGGCGGGCAGTGATATGGCGAGCACCATCGACATGCTGCCTCGGAGCCCGCTCCAGCTCACGATCGCCGTCCAGCGCGTGGGCAGACGCTGGCGTTTGGGCATCACCGCCGAGACGGCGTAGACCACCGCGATCCGGGCGACGGTGACGACGACGTACGCGACCACGATCGGGCGCCAGGCGCTCGCGAGCGCCGCGACGTTCGCGCCGAATCCGATCAGCAGGAACACGATCGAGTTGAGCGCGAACGCGACGTATTCCCAGAACGCGCGCAGCCCCACGCGATACTCGTCGTCGATCTGCTCGAGAACGGAGTGCCGTCCGGCGAGCAGACCCGCGGTGACCGTGGCGATGACGCCGGACGCGTGCACGAGCTCGGCGAGAATGAACGCGCCGTACGCGGCGGCGACGCTCACGCTGATCATGAGCATGGCGTCTTCGAGCCACGTCATGATCCGGCTCGTGAGCCAGCCGATGACCAGCCCGATGACCACCGCGCCGGCAATCTCATAGGCGAACGCCCCGGCGATCCGGAGCGGGCCGGTGCTCGTGCCGAGTACATACGCCACGGCGGCCGTGAACGACACGGCCGCCGTGCCGTCGTTGAGCAGGCTCTCGCCTTCGATGAGCACGCCGAGTCGGCTCGGCGCTCCCAGGCTCCGTACGATCGCGACGACGGCGATCGGGTCGGTTGCCGCGATCAACGTGGCGAATACGATCGCGGGTCCCCAGGCGATCGCGCTCGTGGGCGTGACGATGCGCAGCAGGAGGACGAGCGCGCCGGCGATGAGCGCCGTCGCCGCGACCACGGCGGGAAGCGCGAGCGAGAAGATCGGAATCCGGTTGCGCCAGAACTCCTCCGCTTCCATCCGAACGGAGGAGTCGAACAGGAGACCGGGGAGAAACAGGGCGAACAGGAGGTTCTTCGTCAGGCGTGGCGCGGGAATGAGGCCGGTGACGCCGAGGACCAATCCCGCAATGACCAGCGCGACGATGTAGGGCGCCCGCAAGCGCTTGGCGAGCAGCGCCACCGCCGTCGAGGCGAGGAGGAGCAGAACGATCGAGCCGCTGAGCTGCATGGTGATTTCAGCGGGTCGCGGAGGATCGGTCGGCGGCGGCGAGCGGTGCGGGGAGCGCGGCGCGCAGGAGCGTGAGCCCGATCGCGCCGGCGACGAGCGAGCCGCCGAGCACTCCGAGCTTCGCGATATCGAGCGTGCCCGTCTCGCCGAACGCGAGCCCCGCGATGAACAGCGACATGGTGAAGCCGATGCCGCCGAGCCAGCTCACCGCGTGCAGTTGGCGCCAGCTCACGCCGGCGGGCAGTTCCGCGAATCCAGCGCGCACCGAAAGGACGCTCGCGAGCGTGATGCCGATCGGCTTCCCGATCAACAGACCGAGTGCGGCGCCGAGGGCAACGCGGCTGGCGAGCTGCTCGGCCGCGCCGTGCCCGAGCGGGATTCCGGCATTCGCCAGCGCGAAGAGCGGCATGATGACGAACGACACCAGCCCGTGCAGCGCGTGCTCGACGCGCTGCAACGGAGCCTGTACCTCGGCGCACGCGGATTCCAGCGCCTGGATCGCGTCCTGATGCCCACTGTTCGTCAGCACGGTCGATCCGGGTTCGTCCGCGGCGCGAAAATCCCCGAGCGCCGTCTCGGCTCGGTCGAGGAACTCGTCCTCGTTGATTCGGGTGCGCGCCGGAATGGTGAGCGCGAGGAGCACTCCGGCGATCGTCGCGTGGACGCCGGACGCGAGCAGGCAGAGCCAGAGCGCCACGCCGAGGAGCGCATACCCGGCGGGCCGATGCACACCAGCGCGGTTGAGCAGGATGAGGAGCGCGAGCACGATCGCGGCGCCGCCGAGCGCCGCCCAGTTCAGCGTGCTCGTGTAGAACACCGCGATCACGAGCACGGCGCCCAGATCGTCGGCGATCGCGAGCGCCGCGACGAAGATGCGGAGCCCGTTCGGCACGCGTTCGCCGAGCAGCGCGAGAATGCCGAGCGCGAACGCGATGTCGGTGGCCATGGGGATGCCCCAGCCCGGTGCGCCCGCGCTCCCCGCATTGATGCCGGCATAGATGAGCGCGGGGACCACCATGCCGCCGAACGCCGCTGCGACGGGCAGGGCGGCCGATCGCCGCGAGGCGAGCTCGCCGACGAGCACCTCTCGCTTGATCTCCAGGCCGACGAGGAGGAAGAAGGCCGTCATGAGGCCGTCGTTCACCCACTGCCGGAGCGACTGTGTGATGTGCACGCCCGCCGTGCCGATCGTGAGCGGCGCTGCCCAGAGCGTGCCGTAGCGCCCGGCCCACGGGGAATTCGCCCAGGCGAGCGCAGCCGCAGTGCACACCAGGAGGACCACGCCGCCCGCGGCCGCGGTCGCGAAGAAGCGCTTGAAGGTCCCGAGCACGCGCTGGACCATCGCGCGCTGCCGCCGCCGCCTCGTCATCGGAGTGGGCATCTGCGGTATTTCTCAGGACGGGCACACCAGGTCAAGGGAGGACGCGACGGCAGATGCGAGAACGCCGCGATCGAGAGTGTCT
>DASZUN010000094.1:0-6696 GCA_035547615.1 Gemmatimonadaceae bacterium
GACCTTTAGCTCCGGAGGCTAACGCTCTATCCAGCTGAGCTACGCGCGCAGTGCCAGGGGTTCCCTGAGCAGCGATCCCTCTGCCCGTCCGAACCGCGACGAGTGCAGAGGGATCACCCTCTAAACATCGCACCCTGACGGGTTCATCTCAAGCCTTGCGATCCCGCCGAGCGGGGCGCCGTCCAGAAGCCGGGCGTCGACGCCGCGTGCGCCGCCACGTCGCCGGCGAAGAACAGGGCGTTGAACACGGTCCGGAACGTTCCCGTCGGCTGCCCGCGCCACTGCGGCTGGAACGCGAACAGCACCACGTGGCCGCGATCGTGCTTCACGTCGAGCGCGGCGGCCTGCCCCTGCATGTACTTCGCGCCATTCAAGAATCCTGAACGAAGCGGCGTGGAATCGCTCGGGTATCTGGCGATCACCGCGCCCTCGAAACCGTCGAGTGTCGTGAACACCGGGCTGTTGAACACCATCACGTCCGCCTGGCCCGGCATCCCCGCCATCAGCGGATGCGCGGTATCGATCGCGACGCGCATGATCGAGCCGCCGGTGAAGAACTCGCGGCGATTCACGCCGGCGACGACGTTGCGCACGGGCAACCCGAGCGCGGTCGCGATCGAGCTCGCGCCCTGGTTCCACGCGACCACGGTCCCACCGCCGCGCACGAATTCGTCGATCGCCCGCACCTCGCGCGCCGTGCTGCTGTCCTGCGCCGCGCCGCCTCGCCCACCTCTCCCTCCACGGCCCCCACCCGGCCCGCCGCCGAATCCACCGCCACGGCCGCCGCGGCCGCCGAGTGGCTGCGACGCGAACACGATCACGTCGAATCGCGCGGCCAGGTTGCCCTGCTGCAGATCGCTCGGCGAGATGAGCGTGTATTTGAGGTCGTGCGTATCGAGGAGCCACTCGGTCCAGCCTTCGTCCATCACGCCGCCCTGCGATTTGTACAGGGCAATGCGCGTCGGCGCCGCGTCCGACGTGGGGAGAGCGTTCGTGCGGTTCGCCGTGACGTACAGCTCGCTGGCCCACGCGCTCGCCTTCGCCGGATCGAGACCCGAGATCGCGTAGCGTGCGCCGCGATCGGATGTCGCGGGAACGAAGCGCACGCCGGCGCCCGCCGCCACGGCTCGTCCGATCAGCGTGAACGCGTTGTTCTGCGCGGGATCGAGCAGCAGGTAGTCGCCCGTGCCGCTGATGCCGCCCGGTGCCGGCACGATGCCGGCCGCTGCGGCGTTCGTCGTGAACGGCTCGTCGGGGTGCGTGTGCCAGTCGACCGGCGTACCGCGCACGGGCCGGAGCGCGGCGCGCACGCCGCTCGACAGCGGCGTCTTCGCCTCGACGACGTTCACGCCCATCTGATACGGCAGCGTCCATCCCGCCGCATCGTAGGGCGTGTCGTCGCCCATGTCCGGGTAGTGCTGCGGCTCGAACAGCTCGCGCACGAGCTGCGCGTACTCCTGATCCATCGGAATGACCCACGTGCCCGCGGGGTAGTTCGTGCCGTCGATCGTCGCGTCACTCGCGAGCTGGTCGACGCGCACGCCCATGAACGCCATGCGCCTGAGCAGCTCGACGGGCGCCATGCGATCGTGCTGCTGCTGCGGGACGACGTAGGCGTACGGTGCTGTATTCCTGTATGCTTGAATGGTGTTACGGCCCGACTGGTACCGGTTGTAGAGCAGCTCGTCCTTGAACTTCGACGCGTACGTCAGCGTCGCGAGGTCGGCGCGCACCATGTAGTCCACGGCGTCGCGGAGGCGCCACGTGCCCTCCGCCCACGGGCTCGAGTAGAGCGACTGCGGCCGCAGATCGCGGTAGTCGCGCGGCAGGCTGTCGACGGTCGTCGTCCGCGGCGTGGCGCAGTTGCCGCCCTGCGTCTCCGTCCACCACGCGGCGATGTTCTGGTACATCGGCATGTAGTCGATGTACCCGGGATACCACGCGTCGTACGTCTCGAGCTGCGACACGGCGCCCGGCATGCCGTGCGCGTCCAGCTCCTCGGCGATCCGCGTGCCGATCGCGTTCACCTCGCGCGCCATGATCGGCGGCACGCGCAACCCCACCGGATCGGCGAACGGCGGAAGCCAGATGCGCGTGGGGAAGGGCGACGATTGGTGCTGCACGTACACGATGTCCGGTTCCCAGGCGCGCCACGTGCGCTGGATCACGCGCGACTCGACCACGTTGAGCATGTACGAATCGCGATTGTTGTCGTGGCCGATGTACTTCTCGTACAGCTCCATCGACGGCGGATTCTCGCCCGCGTCCCGCGCCTTGCACCAGTTCACGACGATGTCCTGCCCGTCGGGATTGATCGACGGCCAGAGCACGAGGATCACATTGTCGAGGATCGGCTTGATCTCGGGGTCGTTCGGCCGCGACACGAGATCGTACGCGATGAGCGGCGTGTGCTGCGAGCCCGCGATCTCCGAGGCGTGGAGCCCGCCCGAGATGTCGACGATCGCCTTGCCCGCGCGCGCGAGCCGGTGCGCCGTGCTGTCGCTCAATCCGTCGGGGTGCGCGAGGCGCATGCCGATCGCGCGGTACTGATCGAGTTTGGCGAGATTCTCGGGCGACGAGATCACGGCGATGGTCCACGGCTTCCCGTACGCCGTCTTGCCCACTTGCATGAGCCGGATGCGATTGCTCGCCCGCGCCAGCCGGCGGAAGTAGTCGATCGACTGCTCGTAGGTGAAGAGCTTGTAGTCCGCCCCGACGGGAAAGCCGAACGCGGATTCCGGGGTGGGAATCGCCGGCGTGCGCTGCGCTCGGGCGGCGCCCGGAAGCGCGGCGAGTCCCGCGCACGCGGCGAGTCGGAGCATGCGTCGGATGCGAGACGAGATCATGGAGGTCCTCTGGGGTGAGCGGCGCGAGTGCAGCGCCGCGAAGATGCCTCGCCAGCCCGTCGTTCGGCAACCGCGCCGCGAAATCCGGAGCCCGATGGGAATCCCTCCGACGCGGCGTCGGGCAATCCCGGAAATTATTCGAGTTCGCTTAACTGCGCCCCGGCCGCCGCGTCTGCTCGGTGAGTCCCGCGATGCGCGGGCACTTCATCGCACATGAGGAGGGGAAAATGCGTCGTACCGTCCTGTTCGCGCTCGCCGCGTTGGCCGTCGTCCGCGCCGCGCCGAGCACCGCCCAACAACCCGCCAGCCCACGGCCAGGCCCCGTTGCCCGCGTGATCCGGGCATCGCTTCGCGGCATTCAGCTCACCGACGCCGAGAAGACCGGCGTCAAGTCCGTCCGCACGGAATTCGCACCGAGGTTCCAGGCGCTCGCCAAGGGCGCGCAGCCGATCCGCAAGCAGCTCCGCGCGGCGCGGCAGGCGCACGACACCGCGACGGCGCGCTCGCTCATGAAGCAGGTCCGGCAGAACCGCCGCGCGGGCGTCGCGCTCCTCCGGCAATCGCTCGTCGAGCTCAGGCCCAAGCTCGCGCCGGAGCATCAGCCGCGCTTCGACGCCAACCTCCGTCGCGTGCGCCGCATGATCCGCACGCGCTTCGGTCCCGGCTGACCGCGTTCAGCCCTTCGGCCGCGCGCGCTCGTCCAGCACTCCACGAACGTCCGCCAGTCCCACCCCGAGCGCGCGCAGCGCGACGAGCGTGTGGTAGATGAGATCTCCCGCCTCGTTTGCCGCGCGGTCGCGATCCTCGTCGGCCATCGCGAGCACGAGCTCTGCTGCTTCCTCCCCGATCTTCTTCAGTCGCAGATTTCGATCGGCGAGCAGCTTCCGCGTGTAGCTCGGCGCGGCGTCCGCCGGCTGCACGGCACGTGACGCGATCACGGCGTCGAGCGCGCCGAGCGTGTCCGCACCGAGTGCGGTGTCGCCGAAGCACGAGACGGCGCCGGTGTGACACGCCGGCCCGGCGGGCTCGATGCGCGCGAGCACGGCATCGCCGTCGCAGTCCGCGCTCAGCGAGACGACACGCTGCGTGTTGCCGCTCGTCGCGCCCTTGTGCCACAGGCCGCGCGTGCGCGAACGATAGTGCATCTCGCCGGTCTCGATCGTGCGCTCGAGCGCTTCGCGATCGGCGAACGCCACCATGAGCACTGCGCCGGAGCGCGCGTCCTGCGCCACGACGCTCACCACGCCTCCGCCCTTCTCGAAATCGAGCGTGTCGAGCTCCAATCCGAACCGCGCGCTCATGCCTTGCCTCCGCTGTACGGTACGTCGAGCAGCGCGCGCGCGTCCGCCGCGAGCGCCGCATTGGTCGCAACCGCGCTCTTGCCGAACGCCGTCGGCCGCCCGGCGCAGTCGGTGAACACGCCGCCCGCTTCGACGATCGCGGGAAAGAGCGCCGCTGCGTCCCAGTCCTCGAGGATGCCGTCGATCATCACTTCGGCGCGGCCGGTCGCGACGAGCAGATAGCCGTAGCAGTCGCCCCAGTCCCGCGCGATCGCGGCGCGGTCTGCGAGGCGACGCCATCCTGGCTGACGCTCGGGAGTGCGGAGAAATCGATGATCGGTGGTGAGCACGGTGGCCTTCTCCACGGACGCGACCTGCGACACGCGGCACCGCGTGCCGTTCCACCAGGCGCCGCGCTCCACGGCGGCGGCCAGCATCTCGTCGAGCGCCGGGAAGTACGCCGCGCCCGCGAGAATCTCCTGCCGCTCGCAGACCGCGACGAGCGTGCCCCACAGCGGCACGCCGTGCACGAACGACTTGGTCCCGTCGATCGGGTCGACGATCCAGCGTCGCGCCGCGTCGGGCCGTTCGACGCCGTACTCCTCGCCCGCGATGCCGTCGTCCGGAAAACGGTTCGCGATCCACTCGCGCGCGCGCTGTTCGGCGCTCCGGTCAGCGATCGTCACCGGCGAGCCGTCGCGCTTCTCCTCGACCTCGAGCGTCGATCGGAAGTGGCGGAGCGCCGTCCGGCCGGCCTCGCGCGCCACCTCCGCCACGGCCTCGAGCAACAACGATCGGTCGTCCGTCATGCGGCGATCCGGGTCGGGATATGAGCGTTCATTAATTCTGATTTAATCATGCGAACCGTGACGCTGCCGTCGTGTACGATGCCGGCCACGAGCGCCGCGTCGGCGGCGGTGCGGAGAAGCGCGTCGCGCACGTCCGCACCCGAGCCCGCCCCGCCCGAGGCGATCACCGGGACGGGCACCGCGCGGGCGACGGCGTCGGTCAGCTCGAGGTCGTACCCGCTCCGCGTGCCGTCGCGATCGATGCTCGTGAGCAGGATCTCGCCGGCGCCGCGGTCCACGCACTCGCGTGCCCAGGCGAGCGCGTCGAGGCCGGTCGGGGTCGAGCCGCCGCGGACGTACACCTCCCATCCGCCGGGCCCCCGTTTCGCGTCGATGCTCGCCACGACGCACTGCGCGCCGAACTGTCGGTTCATCTCGGTGAGCAGTTCCGGCCGGGCGACGGCCGCCGAGTTCACGCCGACCTTGTCCGCCCCCGCGCGGAGCGCTGCCGCGGCATCGTCCACGGAGCGAACGCCGCCGCCCACCGTGAGCGGAATGAACAACTGCTCGGCGGTGCGGCGCACGCAGCCGAGCAGCGTGTTCCGCTGCTCGAGGCTCGCGGACACGTCGAGGAACACGATCTCGTCGGCACCCTCGGCCTCGTACCGTGCCGCGAGTGCCACGGGATCGCCCACGTCGCGCAGATCCGTGAACTGCACGCCCTTCACGACGCGCTCGCCCGTCACGTCGAGGCACACGATCACACGCCGCGTCAGCGTCACGGGCGCACCTCCAGCGCGATCGATCCCTTCGTGCTGAACACCGCGCCCGAGTCCGACATCGCGTCCCGCAGCGCCAGGCCCAGCGCCTTGAATGCCGCTTCGACGATATGGTGCCGGTCGCGGCCGCGCAGCACGCGGAGGTGCAGCGTCGCGCGCGCGTTGTCCGCGAACGAACGCATCCAGTGCTCGTACGTGCCGCTCGGCAGCGGACCCTGATAGTAGGGTCGGCCGCCGGTGTCGATCGCGCAGTGCACGAGCGCGTCGTCCATCGGAATGGTGCGATCGCCGTAGCGCGCGGCCGTCGCCGGGAGGTGTGCCGCCATCGCGGCACCGAACGCGATCGCGACGTCTTCGCTGATGTGATGCCGGAGATCGCCCGAGGCGCGAACCCGGAGGCCCACGCCGGAGTAGCGCCCGAGCGTGATCAGCATGTGGTCGAGAAAAGGAATCGTCGTCGAGACCTCGCTCACCGATGCATCCTTCACGATCTCGACGCGCACCTTGGTCTCGCGCGTTTCGCGCACGACTTCTGTCATTCGTAGAATTCCTCGGCGACGGCGCGCGCGTCGAGCGTGCCGGTGTAGAGTGCCATCCCGATCACGGCCGCGGCGACGCCGGCCGACTGCAGCGTGCGAAGATCGTGCATCGAGGAGATCCCGCCCGACGCGATCACGGGAAACGCGGCCGAGTCGACCACGCTGCTCATCAGCGCGACGTCGGGTCCGGCCATCTTGCCTTCGACGTGTACGGCGGTGACGAGCAGTCCTCCCAACGGCAGCGCATTGAGCCGGTCCACCGCTTCGTCGATGCGCAGCGAGAGTCGCATCGCCCAGCCGCGGGTCACCACCTGACGGTCGCGCACGTCGGCGGCCACGATGATGCGGCCTGGGTAGCGCGACACGATCTTGTCGAGCCAATCCAGCTCCTCGAAGGCGCGCGTGCCGACGATCACGTGATCCGCGCCCGACCCGAGCAGATGATCCACGTGCTCCGACGTGCG
>DASZUN010000095.1:0-2672 GCA_035547615.1 Gemmatimonadaceae bacterium
GTCATATGCGTCACCCCCTTCGGTACCACAGTCACACGTTGCCGTGTGCTCCAAAGTGAGCTCCGCTCAACTACCTGGACGGATGTGTCCTCCGCTCGTCTTCGCTTCAGCGAGGGAGGGGGTCGTTTTTCTAAAGTTCTAGTATGAGTCTTTCGGTAGGTGGGAGAACGTGATTCGACATACGTCCTTCTCGACCACCCGCCACGGATCGCGGCATCGCGTCCGCTGGAGGGCTGCACGTCCAGCTACTCCACAGGCCATGCTATCCAATATCCACGGCCCGCTCACGCAAGTATCGACCCGCATCGGGCCGGGCTTCGCTCACCCTGCCCGCACTGTAACCTTTTATTCAATCGCGGTGATACCAACTCCGTATCGCCGCCGTACCGCTCACTTCTCCAGCCAGCGGTTCGTCGCGTCCAGCACCGCCAATACGCTCGCCGTCTCGGGGCTCTCCCGCACCTCCGCGCTCCCCGTCATCAACGACGTGTCGCGCCCCGAACGGGTCGTCACGCCCACGAACACGAACTCGCGGTCGAACGCCTCGATCAGCTTGCACCCCTCCAACGCCAACACCCGCTCCTCCCCCTCCGCCTGCCGGATGGCAGACAGGGTGGCGCGGGCAGCCAGCTCGATCCGGAGACGCTCGTTCTCGAGCCCCTCCGATTCGCCGACATAGGACTGGTCGCCCTTCTTCAGGGTAACGCGACACGCCACGCCCTTCGTCCGCGAGCGGCGGACCTCCACGTCCTCGAAGTAGAGCCGCCGGCGAGCACCCATGGCCGAGGGGCCGGGGATCGCCGCGAGGGGGACGGGCGGCGTCGCGGCCAGCGTCGGGCCTGCCGTCGGCAGATGCAGCGCGCCGGACGTGCGAACGGGCCGCTGGCCCTCATCCGACGTCGCGACCGAGATCTTCTTGTGGCTCACGCGCATGCCCAGATGGGCGATCAGCGCGCTCTCCACGTTCCGGACGGTCTGCTTGGGCGTGACGTCCGTCGTCGTGAGAATGTGAATCTCTTCGACGGCGCCGTTCTGGCCGGCGACGATGCGCGCCGAGATCACTCCGGGCAGCGTGGCCAGGAGTTCCTCGGCGCGTTGTATTGGCAGCACGCTGCCGGCGATCAGCGAATCGCCCGTCGGCGGCGTGGTATTGGCAGGAAGGGACAACACGTGCTCCGGCGTCGGTGCAAGGCAATTCGTCCGCACTCTGGACGAGAACGAAGCCACAGCGTCACGGCCTGCATCGACCGACTCACGGGACTCCGGTCAATATTGCTCGGCCGGCGAGCGAGAGCAAGCTAATCGACCGCCGAGTACTCGTGCTCGGGCATGCGGTACTCCTTGATCTTGCGATACAACGTCCGCTCGCCAATGCCGAGCATCTCCGCCGCGCGCCGGCGATTGCCGCGCGTCTCCTTGAGCGCCATCTCGATCGCCGAGCGCTCGATGTCCGCCATCTTCGTCCCCGGCGCGATCGTGAGCACGTTGGGCGGCGGCGCCTGGTCGCGCGGCTCGATCGCCGCCACGGCGGGCGCGGGCAGCGGCGGCGTGGGATGCACCTCACCGATCCAGCCTTCGTGCATCGGCGAGCGCTGCTCATCCATGCGGCGCCGCAACTCCTCCACCTGGAGCTTGAGCTCGAGCAGGCTCCGCACGATGAACTCGAGCTCGCGCCCGGCGGCGCCCTCCTGCGCGCGGAGGATCGGACCGACGTGCACCGGAAGCAGCCGCGCCGCACCGCCTTCCCGGATGTGCCGCGGCAGGTCGCCCGGTTGGATCTCGTGGTCCGGCGCGAGCACGACCATGCTCTCCACCAGATTCCTGAGCTCGCGCACGTTCCCGGGCCACGCGTACTCGGTGAGCAGCTGCATCGCTTCGGCCGAGATGCCGTGGAAGGGCCGATCGTGCTGCTCGGAGAAGTCCTGCACGAACCGCCGCACGAGCATCGGAATGTCGTCCGGACGCTCGCGGAGCGGCGGCAGGTAGATGCGCAGCACGTTCAATCGATAGAACAGGTCGGAGCGGAAGCGACCCTCCTCGACCAGCTCGCGGAGCGGCTGGTTGGTCGCCGCGATCACGCGCACGTCGACCTTGATCGGCTGCGTGCCGCCCACGCGCATGAACTCGCGCTCCTCGAGCACACGCAGAAGCTTGACCTGAGTCGCCGCCGGGATCTCGCCGATCTCATCGAGGAAGAGCGTGCCGCCGTCGGCCAGCTCGAATCGCCCCAGCCGCCGCTCGGCCGCGCCGGTGAAGGCGCCCTTCTCGTGGCCGAACAGCTCGCTCTCGAGCAACGTCTCCGGCAGCGCGCCCACATTCACCGCGATGAACGGCTTGTTGCGCCGATTGCTGAGCAGGCGGATGGCGCGCGCGACGAGCTCCTTGCCGGTGCCGCTCTCTCCCTCGATCAGGACGGTGCTCGAGACGGGCGCCATCTGCTCGACCTGCACCATCACCTCGCGCATCGGGTCGCTCTCGCCGATGAGGCCCGTGAGGCGCTGCAGCCGCCGCCGCTCGAGGATCCGACGCAGGCCGCCGAGGACCTCGTCGACGTTCACGGGCTTCGGGAAGAGATCGACGAAGCCGAGCTGCCGGAGCCGGTCGAGGTGCGCGGGGTCGACGTTGTCCGCGAGACCGACCGCCGCCGCGCCTTCCCAGAGCTGTTCCTTCAC
>DASZUN010000096.1:0-14608 GCA_035547615.1 Gemmatimonadaceae bacterium
GCTCCACTCGCCGCGCAAACGTCAATCGTGCATTCTTGTGGGTGTTCACAGGTCCTCTGGCGGTTGCCGGTTGAGAGTCCAGACAACCCCAGCTTGGTGCTGCTACGACCTGTGAACAACCTCCTCGTCAACTACACCTAGCGCCGCACGAATACGGGAGACACGATGGCGAAAGTCACGGGAATCGGCGGCGTCTTCTTCAAGAGCACGCGCGACCGCAAGGCGCTGGCCGAATGGTATCGCACGCACCTCGGCATGCACCTGGAGGACTTCGGCGGCGTCATCTTCCAATGGTCCGACGACCCGGCGAACGATGGCGGGCTCACGGTGTGGCACGTCGCCGACCCGGGCAGCAAGTGGTTCGCGCCGAGCGACGCTTCGTTCATGATCAACTACCGGGTCGACGATCTGGATGCGCTGCTCGCACAGCTTCGCGCGAGCGGCGTGAAGATCGTCGGCGGCCCGGACTCGGAGGAGAATGGCAAGTTCGCGTGGATTCTCGATCCGGACGGGAACAAGCTGGAGTTGTGGGAACCCGCGGGCGGCCAGCCGGCATAGTTTCGGCATTATTGGTAATTTCATATAGGACCCTCCGCAAGCCACGCTCGCGCATGTCCATGTCGACGTTCCAACGATTCCTGACCGCGGCGATGTTCGTCGCTTTCGCGCGCGGGGCGAGTGCGCAGACCATTCTCGGCGGCGGCGTGTCCGGCGGCGGGCTGAATGACCGCGTCGAGGTCAACTTCATCCGCGAAACGCGCTCGATGCCGGACTCCGTGCACCTTGCCGCCGTCGTGTATTGGCGAGGATCCCGCGGCTGGACGTACAGCCACGCCCCCGCGGACGCCGCCCTGGCCGACTCCGTAAGGCGGGCGCTGAGCGCGGCATCGCTGCGGACAGGCATCATCGCGGGCGGGACCATAACGACCACCGCGCGCGCCTGGGTGGAAGCCGACCTCCACGCGCGAACGGTCTCGGTTCTCGGCAAGAGACTGGCATTGCCGACGGGCGACTCGGCGCTCGTCATTCTCGTCGACCGTATCGATGGCGTTGGCGGACCGCCTACGCTCCAGTCGTTTCCCATCTTCGCGCGCGCACAGTTGGACGCGACGCCGCGCACGCACGATCCAATCCAGCAGCGAGAGGCTCGCCGCGCCCGGTTCGCCGAGTTGACTCGGTCGTGGGGCGCCCTCGCCGAAGCTGACTCGCGCGTGCGCGCGTTCATCGCCGCCGGCTCCGCTCCCTGATTCGACCGACGCGCCGCTCAGCGCGGCCGCGCACCGCAGCGATTCGTGCGCAATCCTTCGCACTTTCGATCCGCGGTCGACCCTGATATCTCTCGAACACTCGGCGCGTGCGCCGACCCTCCTTCGAGTGAATCCTGATCAGGAGTCCTGATGCGCCTTCGCACTCTTCTGATGCCCACGGCGGCGCTCCTCGCCGCACTCCCCTTGGCCGCCTCGGCGCAGTCGACCGCTCGGCTGCCGGCGCGCGCGATCCCGCGTGACATCCCGATGACGGACATGATCCGTCGCGCGCTCGCCGCGCATACGCGGGACTCGAGCGGCACGCCGGGTCCGAACTACTGGCAGCTCTGGACCGACTACACGATCGACGCGCGCTTCGAGCCGACCAGCGGACTCGTGACCGGCCACGAGCACGTGATCGTGCACAACGACGGCCCGAACGAGATGCGCACGATCGTGCTGCGTCTCGACCAGAATCTCTTCGCGCCCAACGTGCCGCGCGCCGAAGTCGTCACCGACATCACGGACGGCATGAAGGTGACGGGCATGAAGGTGAACGGGCAGGACGTTGCGCTGCACGAGGACGGCCAGCCGCGGCGCCTGTTCGCCGGGCGCGGTGGCCGCGGCGCCGCACCTCCGCCGGTGGAGCTCGCGGCGTACGATCTCTCGCAGACCGTGGCGACGGTCACGCTGCCCACGCCCGTCGCGGCGCACGGCAGCGTCACGCTCGACGCGGACTGGCACTTCACCGTGCCCAAGGTCGTCTCGCCGACGCGCGGCATCCGCATGGGCGCGTGGGGCGACACGCTGTATCAGGTGGGCCAGTGGTATCCGCGCGTCGCCGTGTTCGACGATCTCCGCGATGGCGGTTGGGACACGGATCCCTATCTCGGGCCTTCAGAGTTCTATAACAACTTCGGGCACTTCGACGTGAAGCTCGACGTCCCCGCGGGCTGGCTCGTCGGCGCGACCGGGATCCTGCAGAATCCCAACGACGTGTATACGCCGGCCGAGCGCCAGCGGCTCGCCACCGCGCTCACGGCGGATTCGACCGTGCGCGTGCTGAGCCCCGACGACTTCGGACCCGGCAAGGCGACGATGGGCTCGGCCGGCGATCGCCTCACCTGGCACTTCGTCGCCGACACGGCGGGCGACGTCGCGTGGGCCACGTCCAACCAGTTCGTGTGGGACGCGTACCACGCCGAGATCCCGGGCACGAATCGCAACGTGCCGATCAACGTGATGTACCTGCCGGGACACATGCAGCAGTACGCCGACGCGGGTCCGACCGTGCGCCACGCGCTGCAGTTCTACTCCAAACTGTGGATGCCGTACGCCTTCCCGACGATGACGATGGTCGACGGCCCCGAGCTCGGCATGGAGTACCCGATGTTCATCATGTCGAGCACTGGCGCGTCGGACCACGAGACGGGACACGAGTGGTGGCCGATGATGCTCGGCACGAACGAGACGTGGTATCCGTTCATGGACGAAGGCTTCAATCAGTACATGAACATTCTGTCGGGCGCGGATCGCGCGCATCGCACGCCGGATCTCGACGGCCGCGGCGAGAGCTACGGCCGCACGAGCGGCAACGAGCGCGAGGCGCCGATGATGTGGGACGCGAACTACGGCGGCCCGATGTACCAGTTCCAGGCGTACAGCAAGGCGCCGATGATGCTCTCGATGCTCGGCGGCATCGTTGGGGACACGGCGGTATGGCACGCGATGAGCGAGTACGCGCACACGTGGCGGTTCAAGCATCCGTCGCCGTGGGACTACATGTTCTTCATGAACCACGCGCTGCACCAGGACCTGAGCTGGTTCTGGAATCAGTGGCTGTTCACGACGCACGCGGTCGACGGCTCGATCATGAACGTACGCGGCACGAGCGGCCGCACGACGGTGACGGTGCACCAGGCGGGCGACATGCCGTCGCCGGTCGTGCTGAATGTGCACTTCGCGCCAAAGGGGCCGGCGCTGCGGCACGTGTCGAATGCCGTGGTCGTCGACGATTCGACGGCGACGGTCACGTATCCGGTGAGCGTGTGGTTCAATGGGAGTCGCACGTTCAATGCGACGTTCGACTTCGGGCCGCGCCGGATAGAGCGGATCGTGCTCGATCCGCACTGTCGTTTCCCGGATAACGACGCCGCGGATAACACCTGGCCGCGACAGGCCACTGCTGCGGCTGAGGCGCGAGGGCCGGGCGGAGGGAGATTCGGGGCGCCGGCGTGTAAGGGCTAGTCGAGCGCGTTCAGGCAGTGTTCGGGTCGATCGTGTTCACAGTGATGGGGACCGTGGATGGCTCCAACACGTCTTGACGCGAACGACGCGAACGCTGCCGAACGAGCGCGAAGGGGGCTTTGTCCTTTCGGGAGTCCACGAAGCGCCTGAACTTGGGGACTGGGCCGAAGTGGAGTAGAAGGCCGACTGGGAACGGCGACGCGCGGAGATAATTGAGAAGCTGCCGCTCTGCATAGGGCGGCAACACTTCGGTCGCTTTGTTTTCGACGATCACGCGTTCGTCGATCACCATGTCCAGCCGCTGCCAGGCGACGTGGCGGCCGTGGTACGCAACGCTGATCGTCAGCTCGCGAGAGCACGCGTGGCCGCGCCTGATCAACTCCAACTCCAGTGCGCCGGCGTACACAGCTTCCGCCAAGCCAAAGCCGTAGTAGTCGTACACCGTGTAGAACGCGCCCACGATCGACCGGACGCGTTCACCTTCGAGCAGTTGAGTGGCCATGCGGCATGATGCGACGCCACGCCACATTCCCCACAATCAATCGAGCTCTAGCCGGGCCAATCCCTTCCCTGGCCTCCCCCCCTTCGCGCTCGTTCCGGCAGTGTTCGCGTCGTTCGCGTTGAAATGTGTTGGAGTCATCCACGGTCCCCATCACTGTGAACACGATCGACCTCAAAGGCTTTGACACGATCAGCGACCAGTCGGTCCCGCATTCGCCCGATAGATGACCCCGCCCTTCATCACGAACTGCACCCGCTCCAGCGCCGTGATGTCGTTCAACGGATTCCCCGGCACCGCGATCACGTCGGCGAGATACCCGGGCTTCAACTGCCCGACCTGATTCTCCGCCATCAGCACGCGCGCGCCGTTCAGGTAGTCGGCCTGCAGTACCGCGAGGGGCGTCATCCCGTATTTCACCATCGACGCGAATTCGCGCGCCTGTGTTCCGTGCGGGAACGGGCCCACGTCCGAGCCCACGGCCATCGGCACGCCCGCCGCGACCTGCCGCTTGAACTCGTGGATCTTGTAATCGAGCATCTCGTGCTCGCGCGCCGCTGACGCCGAATCGGGCGCGTGGTCCGCGAAGTACTCGAAGATCGCGAACGTCGGCACGGCGGGAATGTTCTTCTGCTTCATCATCTGCATCGTCCCGTCGCTGAGCTGCGTCGCGTGGTCGATGGACGCGACGCCCGCTTCCGCGGCGAAGCGCGCCGCCGGCTCGCCCTGGCAGTGTACGCCGACGTTGGTGCCCAGCCGCG
Organism: Gemmatimonadaceae bacterium; assembly: GCA_035547615.1. Lineage (GTDB taxonomy): Bacteria > Gemmatimonadota > Gemmatimonadetes > Gemmatimonadales > Gemmatimonadaceae > JAQBQB01. The sequence continues at coordinate 4,755 of DASZUN010000096.1, forward strand.
CCGCTTCCGTGATCGCCGCCTCGAGCTGCGGCTCGGTGTACTGATACGGCGTGTGGAACTCCCAGAACTCAGGATCGCCCGGCTGCTCACCGATACCGAGCTTCGCGCAGATCGAGTTGCCGAGGCACGGCGCGGAACCGCTCGGCACCATGCGATCGCTGCCCGTCTCGTAGATCTTCACGAAGGTCGCGCCCTGCTTCTGCTGTGCGCGGATGGTCTCGATGAGCTGCTCGGTGTCGTTCGCGTAATCGGCGTTGCCGAGCACGTGCTGCTCGGGATTGAACCCGATCGCGTCCTCGTGGCCGCCAAGCACGGAGATCGCCATGCCGCTGATCTGGAGCCGCGGTCCGGGAATGAGCCCGGTGTTGATCGCGGTGCGCACCGCCGCATCCGCCGATCCCGCACCCTCGGTGCCCATGTCGCGCTCCGAGGTGAAGCCCGCCATCAGATCCGCCTTCGCGGCGAGCGTCGCCTCGATCGTGCGCTCCGGCGCCGATTCGTCCACCGTCTGCATCCCCTCCGAGGGCGGTGCGGGGTGCAGGAACAGGTGCACGTGGGCGTCGATCAGGCCCGGCATCAACGTCTCGTCGCCGAGGTCGATCACCTTCGCGCCGGCCGGGTGCGGCACCGACGTCCCGGCCGCACGGATGCGACCGCCGTCGACGAGGATCTCGCCGGGGCTCACGATGCGGCCAGGATTCACCTCGAACAGTCGCGCCGCGTGGAGCACGAGCGGTTGAGTGCTCGCCGCTGCGCCGGCGCGAGCCTGTGCATGAACGGGACTCGCCGCGGCGGCGAGGAGCGCGAACGATGCGCTCAGGACGGGAGCTCCCTTCAGAACCTGCATACGATCGAATTCTCCTGAATGGCGATTGGGAGGCGAGATAGTCGAAGTGCCGGCCCCAATCTGCCACGCCGGAGCGCGCCCTGCTACATGGCTCCAGCCGCGCCCATCTCCGCGCCGAGCGCGCGCAACACCCATCGCTCCGCGGCCGCGAGCGCGGCAGGCGCATCGGCATCGCCCTCGCGGCGCGCCCAATCGGCGTGCTCGAGGAGCAGCGCGGCCGCGGTCGTGCGCGCGATGGCGAAGGCGAGCCGACGCGCCCCTGCCTCGCGCTCCGCGGCGCGCGTGCCGGTCACCTGTCGTTCGATGTCCGCGACGGCCGCGCGCACGCGATCGGCGAGCCGATCGAGTGGGCTCGAGCGCAGCGTATCGAGCCGCGCCCGCACGTCGGCGAGCCACGGGTCGAGCGCGCCGCTCCGCTCGATCGCGCGAAGCACGTCGAGACTGAGCACGTTCGTCGTTCCCTCCCAGATCGGGAGCACCTGCGCGTCGCGGAGCAGCCGAGGCAGCCCGGTGTCTTCCACGTAGCCCGCACCGCCGAGGCACTCGATGGCTTCGCTCGCCACCGCGACCGCCTCCTTGCCGGTGAACAGCTTGGCCACTGGCGTGAGCAGACGAAACACGGCGAGCTCGCGCTCGCTCGCTTCCCCGCACTCCTCCTTGCCCATCAGCTCCACGACGCGGAAAGTGAGCAGGAACGACGCGCGCACGCGCGCATCGAGCTCGGCGAGCGTGTCGGCGTGGAGTGGATGCTCGGCGAGCGGACGACCGAACGCGACGCGGCGGGTCGCGTAGTCGCGCGCGAGCGCGAGTGCGCGCCGCATTCCGGCCACCGCGGCGACGGCGTTGTAGACGCGCGTGACGGTGAACAGCGTCGCGATCTTGCGGATGCCGTCACCCTCGCCGCCCACGAGCGTCGCCGGTGTTCCCTCGAGCGTCAACTCCGCCGTAGGGAGCGCACGCGTGCCGAGCTTGTCCTTCAGTCGATTCACGCGAATGCCTTGCAGCGCGCCGGATGCGTCTCGCAGCTCGATGAGGAACACGCTCAAGCCGCGGCCGCCCGCCGGCGCGCCCTCCATGCGCGCGAGTGCCATCGCCATCTGCGACGTGGTCGCCGACGTGAACCACTTGGTGCCGAACAGCCGGTGCGCGCCGAGCGCCTCGTCGCGCCTGGCGACTGTCGTGGTGAGCGCGACGTCGGACCCGCCGCTGCGTTCCGTCATCCACTGGCCGGAGGTCCAGAAGCGCGCGGGGTCGCGCGTGGTCAGGTGCTCGAGCGCGGCGCGTGCATGCGGGTCGTCGCCGCCGTGGACCTCGATGAACCGCGCTGCGCCGTCGGCCATCGCGAGCGGACAACTGTACGTCGCCGACGACGGGTGAAAGAGATAGAGCTTGGCCATCTGGTGCACGCGCGACCACGCGCCGTGCCGGCGCTCGTATGCGATCGCGATCAACCCGTCTTCGGCGGAGATGCGATCGAGCGCACGCCAGGCGTCGGAGACGACGATGTCGTCGACGCGCCGGCCCCACGGGTCGTACGGCACGTGGCGCGGCGGCGCGGACTCGGCGGCGTCGCCCAGCGCGAGGATGTCCGTGGCGACCCGCGCGCCGAAACGCTCGAGCTCGGGCTCGATGTCGTCGCGCATGCCGGGCGGCAGGCGCCGGCGGAGGTGAGACCGGAGCAGGTCGTCGCTCGCGTACTGATTCGCGAGCCGCGGGCCGTCCTGATACAATTCGCTCATGAGCGTTCTCTGCTGTGCGCACCGAGCGCCCGCACCACCGGCGCCCTGCTCGAAATATGCGCTCGCGCGAGAACGGCGGCCCGTGTCGGGCCGCGGCCGACCACCTAGCTCGGCTGATACTCCACTGCCGGCACGCCGGCCGCCTCGACGCCGACCGGCGCGGTCGCGCGGATCGTCCGGCCGATCACGAGGAGCGTGCCCGCAAACAGCAGCGTGTCGAAGATGAAGTTGATGCCGACGACCTGCGCCGCCGCGGTCCCGGCGCGGAGGAACTGGGGCACGTAGAGGACGACCGTGAGCGCCGTCATGAGCGCACCGCCGATCGCGGCGGCCGCGCTGGCGACGTGCTCGATGAACGTGGCGACGCCGAGCGCGACCAACAGCGCTCCGACCGCGTACGCGAGAAGGTGCGGCGCCGGCACCCATCCCGCGGTCGGCGCCGTGCTCGGCACGCCGGGCGAGAGCTGCGGATGGAGCAGGTGATCGACGCCGTAGTACACGAGGACACCCGCCGTCCACAACCTGGCGACCGTGGCGAGCTGCCTGGCGAACAGCGGCGATTGGACGCGAACGGTGAACGCGAACAGCGCCAGCGCACCGACCGCGAACGTCGTCTCTCGCGCGGCGAGGATCCATGCCATGCGCGACGCCGGCTGCGCGACGGCGCCCGGCAGATCCATGAGCAGCACGAAGAGCGCGAACATGGCGAAGAGGCAGAGCGCCGACCAGCGGACGTACCGCTTCGCGACGATGCTCACGGCTGCCGCGAGATGCGCCGCGCCGACGAAGTAGGCGATGAACAGGCGCCCGGGCAGCCACTTGGGAACGAGCTGCGCGAGCGACGCTGCCGCGGTGAAGTGCTCACCCGCGAAAGCGGCGAGCGAGGCGGCGACGAACGCTGGTCCGAGCGCCGCAAGCCCGTACGATCCGCTCGCGCGGAGTTCTCGTCGATACGAGAGGATGCCTGCCACGAGAACGGCACTGCCCAACAATGCGGGCCAGAGTACGGACGGACTCATGCGCTCACCTCTCGGAAGCTCGATGCGTACGCCGCCACCGGGGTTCAGGGCCAGCAACGAGTGACGGACCGTTCGCCCACCACCGCGGGCCGTCCGGGCCAGCGCGCGTTTACGACTTGCGGGACAGCCCGAATCCGCGACGCAGCAGCCAGTCGAAGGTGCGCTGCGGCAGGAGCAGCTTGAGATATGGAAGCAGCCGCGCCTCCGCACCGGCGCCATAGCGCAGTCGCGGCGCACGCGAACGCGCGATGCGCACGATGAGCGCGGCCACTTCCTCCGGCGCGCCGCCTCGCTGCAAGCTCTGCCGCAACGTGCGCTCCGCCGCCTCGCGGACGCCGTCGTAGTCGGCGATCGTGGCGCGCGACGCGGACGCCGCGGCGATGACGTCCGTGCGGAAGGCGCCGGGCTCGACGAGCGAGACGTCGATGCCGAGCGGCCACACCTCGTGACGGAGCGACTCCGTATAGCCGGCGAGCGCCCGCTTGGACGCCGAGTAGAACGCTTCGCCCGGCTCGCCTACCCACGCGGCAAGGGAGCCGACGTTGATCACGCACCCACGCCGCCGCGCTCGCATCTCGGGCAACACGGCGTTGGTCACGCGCACCACGCCGAAGAAGTTGGTCTCGAACAGGCTCCGCACCTCGTCCATCGACGTCTCCTCCGCGATGCCGAGGTGCTCCACGCCCGCGTTGTTGACGAGCACATCGACTCGCGCGCCGCGCGCGTGTACCGCCGCCAGGCACTCGGCGACCGACTCGTCGGAGCGCACGTCCAGTCGCAGCATCTCCACGCCCTCATCATCCGGACGCGATTGGCGGCTGGTGCCGAACACGCGAAATCCTGCCGCCGCGAATGCGCGCGCGGTCGCCTTGCCGATACCGGATGACGCGCCCGTGACGAGCACGCATCCATCGATCTCGCGATTCACTGGTTCGCCGGTCTCCTCGTTGCTCGGCCGCTCACTCCGGCAACGCGCGCCCCGTCGTCTCGATCGCGAACGGGATCACCAGGATGCCGAGTCCGAACGCCAACCCGGTGAGCGCCACCGGTGTGCCCAGCGTGCCCATGCGCAGCACCAGTCCGGCGAGCACGAAGTTCACCCCCGCTCCGACGAAACGCCCGACGGACGTGGTGAACGCGAACGCGGTCGCGCGCACGCGCGTGTCGTACTGCTCCGGCAGCCACAGGCTGAACGCCGCGAAATTGCCGCCGGCGAAACCCATGAAGAAGAGAATCGCGATGAACGTGGCGAGCCCGATGTCCATATAGAACGCCCAGCCGAACGCGAGCGGGATGGTGATCATCATCCCGAAGAAATAGAACGCGAGCGTCACCTTCCGTCCCCAGCGCTCGGCGAACACGGGCAGCGCGATGCAGCCGAGGATCGTGCCGATCGACAGCACGCCCGTGCCGATCGAGACCATCTTCGCCGACTCGGCGGCCGACATCCCCGCCTTCTTCGCGAGCGTGACGATCGCCGTCGGCTCGTACACGGCGCCCGCCCACAGTCCGATGATCGCGACGGTGAGCAGCACGGAGTTGACGATCGTCCGCTTGCGGTACTGCGCGCTGAAGATCTCGGCGAGCGGGTGCGCGCGACGGGCCTCGTCGGCGTGCCGCGTCCAGCGCGCCGGTTCGCGCACTTTAGATAACGTATATATCGAAACCAGTACAGGCACGAAGCCGCAGGCGAACATCGCGCGCCAGCCGTAGTGCGCACCCACAGTGTAATTCAGCGCCGCGGCGACGAAGAAGCCGAAGTAGTAGCCCGTCTGCAGATAGCCGGCGCCCATCTTCCGCCGGTCCTCGGGCCACGCCTCGGCGACGTACGTCCCCGCCATCGACCACTCGCCGCCCACGCCGAGCCCGGCGAGAAAGCGAAAGAGCCCGAGCTGCCACACGTTCATCGCGAACGCGGAGAGGCCGGTGAACACCGCGTAGACGACGATCGTCGCCGCCAGTGCGCGCGTGCGGCCGTACTTATCTGCTACCGGGCCCCACACCGCTGACGTTCCCCACCCGGCGAGGAACACCGCGAACAGAATCGAGCCGACGAACGCGATCCGCGTGGGCGACGCGTCCATTCCCGATTTCGGCAGCAGCTCGGCGAGTGCCGGCGCGAGCACCAGCGCGTAGATCACCGAGTCCATGCCGTCGAGCAACCATCCCGTCCACGCGGCCCAGAACCCGGCGATCTGCTGCCGGTTCAGCTTCGTCTTGCGTCCGGCGGCGGCAGAAGGTGCTTCTGGATCTTGCCCAGCGCCGTGCGCGGCAGCGTGTCCATCCGGATGAAAGCGCGAGGGATCTTGAACGACGCGAGCTGGGTCCGGCATGTCGATTCGAGCTCCGTGAAGTCGAGTGCATCGTCCGCGCAGACGTACGCGATCGGCACCTCGCCGCGCACGTCGTCGTGCATGCCCACCACCGCCGCTTCACGCACGCGCGGATCCTCGAGCAGCAGCTCCTCGATCTCGCGCGGATAGATGTTGAATCCGCCGCTGATGATCAGATCCCCGCGCCGCCCACGGAGTGTGTAATAACCGTCGGACGCGCGGATGGCGAGATCGCCCGTGCGGAACCAGCCGTCGTGGAACGCCGCGGCGGTCGCCTCCGCACGCTTCCAGTAGCCGGCGAACAGGTGCGGCGACCTGATCTCCACTTCACCGACGGCATCGTCGCCGAGCACCTGCCCGTCGTCGCCGACGATGCGCGCGGACACGCCGGGGAGCGGGAATCCGACGGAGCCGGGCCGGCGCTCACCCTCGTACGGATTGCTCAGGATCATGAGCGCCTCACTCATGCCGTAGCGCTCGAGGATGGTATGGCCATAGCGGGCTTGGAAACCCTCGTGCACGTGTGCCGGCAGCGGCGCCGAGCCGGAGACGAAGAGCCGCGCCTCGCTCGCGATCGCGCGGGCCTGGGCGTCCGACACGCACGCCGGATCGAGCAGGCGCACGTACACCGTCGGCACGCCGAACACGAGCGTCGGCTTGAACTCCGCCATCACGGCCGGCGTCGAGCGCTGATCGAACCGCTCGAGCAGGCGCATTCTGCATCCGCTAATGAGCCAACTATGAACGCCGTTGCCGAGCCCGTGCACGTGGAAGAGCGGCAGCATCGCGAGATAGCGATCGGCCTCGGTGATCTTCCAGACGGTCGTGAGCGTGACGGCGTTCGCGGCGAGGTTGTTGTGTGTGAGCACCGCGCCCTTGGCGACGCCGGTCGTGCCCGAGGTGTAGATGATGAGCGCCGGATCGTCGCCGTCGAGTGCGATCTCGGGCCGAGTCGCCGGTCGCGAAGCCGCGCCGGCGCCCAGATCATCATGCAACCAAATGGTTGCATTTTCGGGATACGCCGCGTCGGACCCGCGGGCGGCGATCGTCGCGACGGGCTCCGAGTCGGCGATGATGTGCCGCAGCTCGCGCTCGCGGTACAGGATGTTGATCGGAACGAGCACGACCCCGAGGCGCGTGCAGGCGAGGAAGACGTCGAGGAACTCGATCCGGTTGGCGAGATGCAGGCAGAGCCGGTCGCCGCGTCGGAGTCCGCGCGCGGAGAGCTCGTGCGCCATGCGGTTCGCGCGGGCGTCGATCTCGCCGAAGGTGAGCGTGGCGAGGGTGCCGGTGTCCTCCGTGTATTCGAGCCCGACGCGGTCGGCGCGGGTGCGGAAGGAGAGGTCGAAGAGCTGGGTGAGGTGCATGGCGCCGGGAATTGACCGGATCGCGGGGGGCGGCGCAATGCGCCCGGGCCACCCTGCCCCTTCAACACTTGGGCTCCCTGATGCGATAATAGAACGTCCCACCTGATCCATTCCATTCGCATCCAGGGAGAATCACATCATGCTGAGACGCATGTACCTGCTCGGCGCGGCCGCGTCGTGCCTCACCGTTGGAACCGCCGTCGCGCAGCAGCCCGGCGGTCCGGGAGGCCGCGGCGGGCGCGGGGGCGCGTTCGGCGCCGCCGCTCCGGCCGACGAAGGCGTGGCGGCCGTCGAGAAGGTCTCGACCACCCACCACACCGTCACGATCGACGGGAAGACCATCCCGTACACCGCGAACGCGGGCACCATGGTCATTCGCGACGGCGATGGGAAGCCGCAGGCGACCGTGTTCTACGTGGCATACACCAAGGATCAGGCGGACCCGGCGACGCGCCCGGTCACCTTCTTCTTCAACGGCGGCCCCGGCTCGGCGTCGATCTGGCTGAGCATGGGCCTCATGAGCCCCAAGCACCCCGAGATGGGGCCGAACGGCTCTGAGCCCGCGCCGCCGTACAATCTCGTCGACAATCCGAATTCGCCGCTCGAGGCGACCGACCTCGTGCAGATCGACGCGATGATGACCGGCTACTCGCGGCCGGCGCCGGGCGCCAAGATCTCCGATTTCACCGGCGGCGCGAACGACCTGCGCATGTTCTCGTCGTTCATTCGCAACTATCTCGACAAGTACAACCGCTGGCAGTCGCCCAAGTTCCTGTTCGGTGAGAGCTACGGCACGTTCCGCTCGGCCGGCCTCGCGTCGACGCTCGAGGGCCAGGAAGGGATCGAGCTGAACGGGATCATGCTGCTCGGCACGGTGCTCGACCTCGGCAACATCCAGCCGGGCGCGTCGAACGACCTGCCGTACGAGTGCTTCCTGCCCACGTACACGGCGACCGCGTGGTACCATCACAAGCTCCCCGCCGATCTGCAGAAGCTCCCGCTCGCGCAGGTGGTGCAGCAGGCGCGCAACTTCGCCTTCGGCGACTACGCGAACGCGCTCGCCAAGGGCAACACGCTGACGGACGCGCAGAAGAGCGCGGCGGCGCAGCAGCTCGCGCGCCTCACCGGCGTGTCGGCGCAGTACATCATGAACACCAATCTGCGCATCGAGCCGGGCGTCTTCCGCACGGAGCTGCTGCGCGACCAGCGCGAGACCGTGGGCCGCTACGACAGCCGCATGATCGGTCTCAACGGCAACGCGTCGAGCCAGCGGCAGGACTACGATCCGTCGGACGTCGCCCCGTCGGGCGCGTTCATGGCGGGCTATATGCGTTTCCTCAAGAACGATCTGGATTACAAGACCGATCTCCAGTACTACCTGGGCGGCCACGCGGGCCGCTGGGACTACTCGGGCCTCACCGGCTTCGGCAACCTGGGCAGCGGCTACCCGAGCACGTCCGACATGCTGCGCTCGGCGATGGCGAAGAACCCGTACCTGCACGTGATGGTCGGCGCGGGCTACTACGACATGGCGACGCCGTTCGCGAACGCCGAGTACACGTTCGACCACCTCGGCTACGACAAGACGTACAAGGATCGCGTGCAGTTCAAGTACTACGAGAGCGGCCACATGGCGTACCTGAACCAGGCGTCCGCCAAGCAGCTCAAGAACGACATCGTCAACTTCGTCGAGGCGAACGAGCACCCGACCAATCAGGTGCCGTGAGCTGAGCGGAACGACGCTCGACCGGAGCCGCGGGGTGCACGCCATGGGCGTGTGCCCCGCGGTTCTTCTTTAGATTCCGGAATGTCCAATTCTTCTGACGCAGCCGGCCTGGATGCACTCGGCCTGGACGCTTCGCTCACGGTCGCCGACCTCGACGCGAGCCTGCGCTGGTATCGCGATGCGCTCGGCTTCGCGGTCGACCGCGAGTTCCGGCGCGAGGACCGGCTTTTCGCCGTGTCGCTCCGCGCGGGAGACGCGCGCATCCTGATCAATCAGGACACGGGCGCGAAGGGGGCCGATCGCGTGAAAGGCGAGGGCTTCTCGCTCCGGCTCACGACGACGCAGGACGTCGACGGCATCGCCGCGCGCGTCAAGGCGCACGGCGCCGCGCTCGAATCGGAGCCGTTCGATGCGTTCGGGATGCGCGCGTTCCGCGTGCGCGATCCGGACGGATTCCTGTTCACGATCTCCTCACCGCCGGCGCGATGACGGCGTCGCGCCGCGTGATCGCGTGCGTGATCCGCGACGGCGATCGCTATCTCGTGTGCCAGCGTCCGGCGCACAAGCGGCACGGCGGGCTGTGGGAATTTCCCGGCGGAAAGACGGAGCCGGGGGAATCGGACGAAGCGGCGGCGCGGCGTGAGCTGCGCGAGGAGCTGGACGTGGAGCTCGTGCGCGCTGAACCGGCGATCGCGGAGATCGGCGACGCGGGCTCGCCGTTCGTGATCGTGTTCCTGCCGGTCGAGATCCGCGGCGAGCCCCAGTGTCTCGAGCATTCTCGGATGACGTGGGGCACGCCGGCCGAGCTGCTCGCGCTGCCGCT
>DASZUN010000097.1:0-26289 GCA_035547615.1 Gemmatimonadaceae bacterium
CAACCGCCCGGCGACGGCGCAGGAAGTGATCGCGACGCTGGATGCCGTGAGCACGCCGCGCGCGGGAACCCCGGCGCCGCCGCGTCGGCGTCGCCGCGCGCTTGTCGGCGCACTGAGCGCGATCCTGTTGGTCGGACTCGCCGGCGCGCTCGCCGCTGGCGCGCGGCACTTCATGCATGCCGCACCGGCCGCGCCCGCCGACGATTCGCTCCGGCTCAAGGTGATGATCGCCGACACAAAGTTCGACGGCGGCGACTCCACGCTGGCGAACAACTTCGCGGAGACGGTCATCAGCGATCTCGCGAAGGACCCCTGGATGATGGCGCTGAGCCCGGAGGACGTGCGCCAGTGGGCGTCGCTCGAGGGTCTGCCGCCGAAGTCGCTCACGCGCGACACGCTGGTCTTCCTCGCCAAGCGCGGGCGCGTCAGCGCCTATCTGACGTTGGGCATCTCACGCGCCGGAGCGGGCTACCTGCTGACCGCGGCGCCGACCGGTGCGCGCGACGGCAATCAGTTGTCGCCCGTGACGGTTGCCGCGACCGGCGCCGCGGACATGCCCGCGGCCATGCACAAGGTGGCGGCGGAGCTTCATGACGAGCTGTTCGCTCAGCGCGCCGAGCTTCCCTTCAGCGTCATGCTCTTCACGATCGCCCCGGTATCGCCGCGCGCCGTGGAGCATTACCAGGCGGGCGCGGCCGCGGCAGACAGGAATGACTGGACGGCTGCGGCGCGCGAGTTTCAGGCCGCGGTCCGCGAGGATTCCACGTTCGGAATGGCATGGGGGGCCCTCGCTTCGGTGCTGGGGAACGAGGGCCTCGCCGGCTCCCGACTCATGATCGCCGTCTCGCATGCCTACCGCTTGCGCTTCGCGAATCGCTCGCGTCCGACGCAGCTCGGGATGGCCGCCGACTATTGGTTGACGGTGGGGCAGTCGGACCGCGCGGTGGCGACGTTCGATTCGTTGCTGGCCTTGCTGCCGAACCCGGAGCGAGTCGGCCTCAACAACGAAGCGCTCGCCTTCGCCGATCTCCGGCGGTATGACGACGCCATCGAGACGTACCGAAAGCTCCTCGACACCACCTATCATTTTCCCGGCGAGCTCCGCGAGACGCGAATGACCCGCCAGAACATCGTCTGGCCGCTGCTCGCGACCGGAAAGGTGGCCCAGGCACGGGCGGAGGCGGCGGAGCTGCACCGCGGGCACCGGGCCGACGGGTACTCCCAATCGGCGGACTTCATGGTGTTCAGCGGAACGCGCGCGTGGGCAGCGCTCGATTCGCTGTGCCGCGGCATGCTGTTGGATACCACGCGCAGCACCCAGCTCGAAGCACTGCAATTCCTCGCCGCGAGCCTCTCGGCGCAAGGCAGGCTCGCGGCGTCCGATTCCGCCGTGCAGCGGCGCGCGCGGGTGCTGGGCCAGGACGCCCCGAGCGCCTTCGTCACCGACCAGATGATCCGCGCGGAGATCGCCGCGCGCATCCTCGGCGACAGCGCGCGCGCCCGCGCGGTGATCGACTCGGCGTTACGCGCGGTGAACTGGGCGCACGTCGACCCGCTCGATCGGCCGTACGCCGACGTGATCACGGCGTTCGCCGCCGCCGGTGCGCTCGACAGCGCACGCACCTACGCATCGGAATGGGCGCGCGTGCGAACGCCGGAGTTCCGCATGGTCGATTCCCTGGCCGTGGTGACGGCGCGCGGCGAGCTGGCGCTCGCGTCGGGCGATCCGCGCGAGGCGCTGCGGCTGTTCCACGCGGCCGACGTGCGCGGCTGCGTGGTCTGCTTCTATCCGCGATACGCGCGCGCATACGATGCGCTGCGGATGAGCGATTCCGCGCGTGTGTGGTACGAGAAGTACGCGACCGCCACCGCATCCGACGAGGTGCTGAGCGACGAGCTCGAGCTGGCGCGGACCTACCGCCGGCTCGGCGAGCGGGCCGAGGAGCGGGGCGACTTCTCTCACGCACTCGCGGATTATCAGAGTTTCGTCGATCTCTGGCGGAAAGCCGACGCACCGCTCCAGCCCGCGGTCGCCGACGTGAAGGCGCGGATTGCGCGACTTCGCGCGCGGGGCGGCTGACGTCATTCGCGTCCGCGGCAAGCGGGGGGTGAACGCAGAAGCCCTCACCGCGGCCGATACTGCAGCGCCTCCGCCACGTGCGCCTCGCACACGCTTTCGCTCTCCTCGAGATCGGCGATCGTGCGCGCCACGCGCAGCACACGGTGATAGCCGCGCGCGGAGAGCTTGAGCGACTCCATGGCGTCGCCGAGCAGCGCCCGGGATTCGCGCGTGACGCCGCCGTGCGCGAGCAGCCATCGGCCCGGGGCGTGCGCGTTGCAGCTCGCGCTGGGCAACGCGGCATACCGCGCCCGCTGTGTCGCACGCGTCCGCTCCACGCGGGCGCGGATCGCCGCGGACGTTTCGCCCTCGCTCGGCTGATGCAGCGCGGCTGGAGGAACGGCGCACAGCGTGACGTGCATGTCGATCCGGTCCGAGAGCGGGCCCGAGAGGCGGCTCCGGTAGCGAACGATCTCCGACTCGGCGCAGGTGCAGACGCGGGTCGGCTCGCCGGCGTTGCCGCACGGACACGGGTTCATCGCCGCCACGAGCGAGAACCGCGCCGGGAACGCGAGACTCAACGCCGCCCGCGCGATGACGACACGGCCGTCCTCCAGCGGCTGCCGAAGCGCCTCGAGGGCGCTGCGTGGAAACTCTAATAACTCATCTAGAAATAGTACTCCATGATGCGCCAGGCTGACCTCGCCCGGCCGCGGCACGCCGCCGCCGCCCACCAGCCCGGCCGACGAGATCGAATGATGCGGCGCGCGGAAGGGCCGCGCCGCCAGGCAGTCGCCCGACGTCGGCAGCAGCCCCGCGACGGAGTGGATTGCGGTGACCTCCAGCGCTTCCTGCTCGGTGAGCGCCGGCAAAATCGATGGCATGCGCCGCGCAAGCATCGTCTTTCCCGCGCCCGGAGGCCCGATCAAGAGACACGCGTGCGCGCCCGCCGCCGCGATCTCGAGCGCCCGCTTCGCGCTCCCCTGCCCCACGACGTCGGCGAAGTCGGCGCCGTCGTCGTGCACAGCCGAAGCGTCGGTGCGGACCGCGGTCGCGAGCGTGCCGGATTGCAGGCCGTCGATCAGCTCCCGCAACGTCGCCGGCGCGACGAGCCGCAGCGACCGCACGAGCCCTGCCTCGTTCACGTTCGCCGGCGGCACCACGAGCGTGCTCGCGCCTCCGCCACTCGCCACGTGCCGCGCGACCGAGAGCGCGCCGCGCACGCCGCGCACCGCGCCGTCCAATCCGAGCTCGCCGAGAAACGTGAGCCCGTCGACGGCGGCGGGTGAGATCACGCCGACCGCGACGAGCAGACCCACGGCGATCGGCACGTCGAATCCGGTGCCGGTCTTCCGCGTGTCGCCCGGCGATAGTGAGATCGTGATGCGGCGCGGCGGCACGACGTAGCCGGAATTCGCGAGCGCCGCCGACACGCGCTCGCGGCTTTCCTTCACCTCGCCAGACGGGAGCCCGACGATCGTCCAGTGCGGGAGGCCCTGCGCGACGTCGACTTCGACGCAGACGTCGCAGGCATCGATCCCGAGCACGGCGGCAGAGCGGATGGCGGCGAGCATGCGGAGACTCTGCTCGTCACAGCGCGCGGCGGCGTCACCGTCTGATTGCCCGCGCCATCCAATCGTTTCGCGCCGCCGCTATCTGCGGGGAATGCGATCGATAGCCGTTCCGCTCAGCGCCCGTCCAGAAACCGGCGCACGGCCGCGAGCACCTGGTCGCGATGGCTCACGAAGATCCAGTGGTGCGCCCCATGGATCTCGAGTACCTGGGAGTGGGCGACCTCGCGCTTGAACTGCGCGCGCAGCTCGCTCATCACGCGCTCGCTCGCGTCGAGCACGGCTTGCAGTGCCGCCGCGTGCGCCGTGTCAGCACGTTGCCACGGCTCCGTCTGGAACACGCTGTCCGTCACGGCGTAGATCGCCAGCGCCGGCGCGCGCACGTCCTGGTAATCGGGGTGCTCCGGCGTGATCGCGAGGTACGCCGGCGTGATCTCCTCGTTCCAGCCGTCGTACCGATAGCGCACGCGAATGTCGGATTCGGGAATGTTCACGCCGCGCGTGCGGTGCACGAACTGCACGTACCCTGCCGGCGTTGCGGTATCTCGCGCCGTCGGCACGGGCGGCGCCGGAAGATCGGGCGCATCGGGAATCGCCGCGGCGAGCAGCGACTCGGCGGCGACGCGATCGTACGCGGCGTCGAGATACACGAGCTTGTCCACGCGTTCCGGATACGTGGCCGCGAAGCGCGTCATCTCCTCGCCGGCGATCGAATGGCCGATCAACGTGACGCGGCGCAGATGCAGGCTGTCGAGCGCGACGCGGATGTCCTCCACCAGCCGCGGCGTGTCGTAGCCGCCGCTCGGATGCGACGATTCGCCGAAGCCGCGCCGCGTGAGCGCGATCACGCGATGCCGATCGGTGAGCCGCGGGGCAAAGTCGTCGAATGCGTGCGCGGTGTTGCCCAAGCCCGCGAGCAGGACGACCGGCGAGCCGGTGCCGCCGAAATCGAGGTAGTGCAGACGGACGCCGGCTGCGACGGTGACGTACCCAACGCGATGGTGCGTGGTGTCGCGCCACGCGAGGTGCGATGCCGCGTGCTGCGCGGCTTGCTGGGCGGCAAGTCCGGATGGAACGAGCGCGGCCCAGAGCGTGACGCTCGTGAGCCGCGTCAGACCACGGATGCGCGGAGGCTTGGTGACGTCGTGCTCCGGCTACGCGCCGATGCGGCGGCGAATCTCCCGCCGGCCCGACGACACTCCGGTCGCGACGCCCGCACCGAAGAGGAGCGCGGTGCCTGTCCCGACGAGGGGCAGAAGCGCGACGATCGGCAGCGCGATCAGCGCGGCGCCGATGCCGGCCAGGATCGGCACGGCGGACTTGTGCACCGCGTCGACGTACCTCAGCCGGTTCTGCACGAACTGGCGGGACTGCCAGTAGCCGAACAGGGTGACCCCCGCCGCGACCACGAGCGAGATGACGGATCCGAACATGTGAAACACGGTTCCCTCCAGGAGCGTGCGCCGACGCCGGCGCTCGGAAATCTATACGATTCCGCGACGGTCGAGTTTCACATGAGTTTCTCGGCCGGCGCTGGTTTCTCCCTCTTGCCGCGCGTAGCTTTGGCTCGTCATCGAGCGACTCGTTCACGCCAGCCACGAGCGTCCCATGGTCACCTTGCGCGTCGTCCGTCACGACCGAGTGGAACACGTGCTCGCCGAGTGCCAGAGCGCCGTGATCCCGGCGCGCGGCGAGGTGCTGCAGCTCGACACCGTCGATGACGCCGGCGAGCAGGTCCGCCCGAGCACGATGTGGCGCATCGTTTCGGTGACGATGCGCGTACCATCTTTGAACTCGGCGCCGCCGCGCGACGGCGCGCCGCTCTGCGTGCGTCACGTCGAGGTCGCGGTGCTCCCGGACGTGGCCCTCGTGCCGGAATTCGCCGCGGCGGCGGAGCGGATCCTCTCCGAGTCCAAGTTGTAAGAGCGGTAAGATGCCGTATCCCCCTCTGCGTCACCGATGAGCTCTGCCCTGCCCGAGATGTACCGCGTGACCAACGAGCTGCCGGCCCATCTTCGCGATTGGGACCTGCCGCCCGGATGGAGTTGGGGATCGGAAGGGATGTTCACGCAGCACCGGCACTACCAGGAGATCATCGACGCGCTCGGCCGCTCGCTCTCGCTGGTGAGCGCGCCGGATCCCGCGCACTACGCCTGGCTCGAGGTGGAGGCACGGCACCTCGCGCATCGCAATCACACCGCGATGCCCACGACGTACCACTACTGGGCCTCGTTCTCGCCGACGCGCCGTGGCCCGGGCTACTTGCGCCGCTGGATCGCCGGCGAAACGATCGGCGCGCGGCTCAAGCGCATGGGCCCGGAGGACGTGCCCGGCGTCATGCGCGTGCTGCGCGAGATCGGCTCGGCGCTCAGCTACCTCCACGATCTGGGCGCGGTGCACGGCAGCATGTCGCCGCAAACGGTATGGACGACACCGATGGGCCGCCTCTGGATCATCGGCTGGCAGTGGGCGATTCCGCTCGCCGACATCCCGGCTGGCCTCCATCCGGATTTCGGGTTCATGCCCGTGCCCGCCGAGTGGAGCGCCGGCACGTGGACGCCGACGTCGTATACCGATCAGTGGCAGCTCGGGGCCATCTGCTTCATGATGCTCACCGGCGAGGAGCCGCCGTCAGACGAGCCGCCGCCGATCCAACTGCTGCGCCCCGACTGCCCGCAGGCCTTGTCGACGGTGATCGATCGCGCGCTGCACCCGGATCCGGCGCAGCGCTTCGGGTCGATCACGGCGATGCTGCGCGCCGTCGACCGCGTGGTGGGTAGCCGCACGATGGTGATGCTCGCCGGCGACGAGCCCGGCACGGTGTACACGGCCGAGTCGGACGAAGTGCGCCTCCGCTGGGCGCTGGCCGACGACTACGAGGTGCTCGCCGCGCTCGGCGCCGGCTCCTTCGGCTCCGTGTGGCGCGTGCGCGACCTCTCGCTCGGCCGCGAAGTCGCGCTCAAGCTGCTGCACCCGCACGTGGCCCGTGACGAGCGAAGCATCGGCCGGTTCCGGCGCGAGGCGCGGCTCGCCGCGCAGCTCGCGCATCCGGCGATCGTCCCGATCTTCGACTGGGACAGCCGCGGCGACGTGGCGTGGTACACGATGGAGCTCGCCGAGAGCGGCTCGGTCGCCGATCTCATCGCGCGGTCGGGGCCGCGTCCGCTGAGCGAGATCGCGCCGCAGGTCGATTTCGTGCTCAGCGGGCTCGCCGCCGCGCACTCGATCGGCGTGATCCACCGCGACCTCAAGCCCGAGAACGTGCTCATCGACCGGTACCGCCGCTGGCGGCTGGCCGATTTCGGCATCGCGAACGTGACGGGCGAGGAGATCGCCGGCGCGTCGGGCACGCCCGCGTTCGCGCCGCCGGAGCAACTGCTCGGCGAGCCGCAGGACGCCGCGGCCGACTGCGTCTCGATCGCGGCGATCGTCGCCTTCGTGTTGAGCGGAACGCCGCCGTTCGGCGACAAGGACGCGACGACGATCCTCGGCCGCGAGATGCGCGGCGACGTCGACCTGTCGCACTATCCGCCCGAGATCGCCGACTGGCTGCGCCGCGGACTCTCGGCGGCGGCGGGCCATCGCTTCGAGGAAGCCGGTGCGATGCAGGCCGCCTGGCGCGCGGCGGTTCAGGCCGTGTTCGAGCGCGAGCGGCAGGTGCCGTGGTGGCGCCGCTGGTTCGCCGCCGATGGCGCGGGAGTCGCATGGCAGGGAGACTCCCTCTACACGACCTGACAGGTACGCGATGGCGATTCAGACGGTCAATCCGGCGACGGGCGAGCTGATTCGATCCTTCCCCGAGCTCACGCAGGATGAGATCGAGCAGAAGCTGGCGCTCGCGCATCGCGTGGCGCCGGTGTGGCGCGACACGCCGATCGCGCGGCGCTGCGAGGTGGTGCGCCGAGCGGGACAGATCCTCGAGCGCCGAAAGAACGACTACGGCCGCATCATGACGCTCGAGATGGGCAAGCCGATCGCGGCGGCGATCGCCGAGGCAGCCAAATGCGCGACGGCGTGCGCGTACTACGCGGAGCACGCGCCGCAATTCCTCGCCGACGAGCCCGTGGAGGCGAAGAACGAGCGCAGCTTCGTCGCGTTCGAGCCGCTGGGCGTGGTGCTCGCCGTGATGCCGTGGAACTTCCCGTTCTGGCAAGTGATCCGTTTCGCCGCGCCGGCACTGTGCGCGGGCAACGTCGGGCTGCTCAAGCACTCGTCGAACGTGCCGGAGTGCGCGCTGGCGCTCGAGCAGCTCTTCGAGGAAGCCGGAGCCCCCGGCGGCGTTTTTCAGAGTTTGCTCATCGGGTCCAAGACGGTCGACGGCGTGCTGTCCGATCCGCGCGTCGCCGCGGCGACGCTCACGGGGAGTGAGGGCGCGGGGCGCAGCGTCGCCTCCATCGCCGGGCAGCACATCAAGAAGACGGTGCTCGAGCTGGGCGGCAGCGATCCCTTCATCGTCATGCCGAGCGCCGATCTGGACGGCGCCGTGAAGACGGCGGTCAACGCGCGCACGATCAACAACGGCCAGTCGTGCATCGCGGCCAAGCGGTTCATCGTGCACGAGTCGATCGCCGACGCGTTCATCGAGCGGTTCGTCGAGCGGATGCGCGCGCTCGTCGTGGGCGATCCGATGGACGAGCAGACGAACATCGGGCCGCTGGCGACGGCGCAGATCCGCGACGACCTGCACGACCAGGTGCAGCGCTCGGTGAAGGCGGGTGCGCGCCTGCTGCTCGGCGGCCGCCCGCGCGACGGCGCTGGCACCTACTACGAGCCGACCGTCCTCGCCGACGTGCCGCGCGACGCCGCGGCGATGCGCGAGGAGACGTTCGGCCCCGTTGCCGCGATCGTGCGCGCCCGGGACGTGAACGACGCGATCGCGATCGCCAACGACACCACGTTCGGCCTTGGCGCCGCCGCCTGGACGCGCGATGAGGGCGAGATCGAGCAGTTCGCCCGCGGGCTCGCGGCCGGCTGCGTGTTCATCAACGGGATGGTCGCGTCGGATCCGCGGTTCCCGTTCGGGGGCGTGAAGGCGTCGGGGTACGGGCGGGAGCTGAGCGCGTTCGGGATTCGAGAGTTCGTGAATATCAAAACTGTACGGATCCTGCGCGCGGCCGGGGCCGCCGGGTCCGACACGGAGTAGGGTTCGCGCTCGCGGGGCACGCTATCGCGCCCGCAGTCGCATCTCCACCCGCGTCCCCGCCCCGCTGCTCTCCACCCCGATCTCGCCGCCCCAGCTCTCCACGAGCTGGCGGCTGATCGCGAGCCCCAGCCCGCTCCCGCTCGTTCGCGTCGAGAAGTGCGGCTCGAAGATTCGCGGCAGCACGTCCGGCGCGATGCCGTGGCCGTCGTCGCGCACGGACAACCGTACCGGATGCTCCGCGTCGTCAGGCGCCACGTCGAGCGCGACGGTCACGGTGCGCGCGCCGGCGTGCCGCGCGTTCTCGAGCACGTTGAGCAGCACTTCCTTGAGCTCGTCGGCGCGCGCGAGGGCGAAGACGGGGACGTCCGTTCCCGCTTCCCGCCACTCCACGTCGTGCTGCTGCCCCATCCGCTCGAGCGACACGACTTCGCGCACGACCGCCGCCGCGTCGACGCGTTCGGCGCGCGGGCGCTCGTTCGGGGCGGCGCCGTACCGGCTGAACGCGCGCGCGATCTCGTCGAGCCGATCGATCTCGGCGAGGATCTGGCTCACGTTCTGATCGAGCACGCGATCGAAGTCGACCCGCGCGTCGGCGCGAGCGCGCTTGAGGTGCTGCACGCCAAGGCGGATGGGCGTGAGCGGGTTCTTGATCTCGTGCGCGACCTGGCGCGCCATCTCGCCCCAGGCGAGCACGCGCTGCGCGCGCGCCAGCTCCGTGACGTCGTCGAGCGTGATCACGGCGCCGCCGCGCGAGAGGCGGGTCAGCGTGCCGCGCAATTGCTGCTGCTCCAGCGCGAGCTCGAACCGCTCCTCATCGCCGCGCGACGCGAGGAAGCGCGCGACGACGTCGGCGATCTCGCGCGGCGCCGCCTGGTCGAGCGCCGTCCCCGTGCCGAGCGACGCGCCGAGCAGCGTTTCGGCGCGCGGGTTCGCGAGCGAGACGCGCCCGTCGGGATCCACCGCGATCACGCCGCTGGCCACGTTGCGCAGCACCGCCGTGGTGCGCCGCTGCGCTTCCTCGAGCGCGGATCGGCTGGCGTTGAGATCCGCGGTCATTCGTCGGAACGCGGCGAACACCGGCTGGAATTCCGCCGTGGGCTCGGCTTCGAGCGGCGGCGCGAGCTCGCCGCCGGCGATGGCCAGCGCGGCGCCCCGGAGCGTGCCGATAGGACGCGCGAGCTGGCGCGCCGCGACACCGCTCAGCCAGAGCGCGGCGAGCGCGCCGACGACCGTGGCGAAGAGCACGAGAATCCCCAGATCCCGGCGGCGGCGCCCGAGCGCCAGCTCGTCGGCATGCGCCGGTGTGCCGATGACGACCGGTGGCTCGCCCGGCGGCATCGCGATCGTGCGATAGCCGAACAGGGTGCTCGCGTGGTCGATGCGCTCGACGCGCGTGTCGGTCTCCTCGTCGCGCACGGCGAGCGCGATCTCGGTCGCGGGCGTCAGATAGCGGCCGGTCGGGGCGATCTCGGCGTACAGCGGATCGCTCGCCTGCAGCAGCATGCCGCCGCGATACAGGAAGAGCGGCGCATCGGCGCGGTCGGCCGCCGCGGCGAGCGCCGCCGGCGTGCCGCTCGTGTCCTCGACCGCGCGCAGCGTCTCGAGCACGAGGAGCGCCCGCGATTGCGTCGCGTCGTTGGCGAGCTGCTCGTACGACGACACCGCGAACGCCGCCGCCGGAATCACGAAGAACGCGAACAGCGCCAGCGAGAGGCGCGCGCGGTAGCTCCGCGCCCAGCGCCGCCGCCGCGCGCGGAACCAGCGCCCCGCGCCGCCGTCGGCCACCACGCCGCCGAGCCAGAGCAGGCCGACGATCGCCAGATCGAGCAGCACGATGAGCGCGCCGCGCTCGACGAGCGCGCTCAGCGACCGGAGCTCCACTTCCACGTGCGCGTAGACGATTCCCGCCCCCGTGCGGACCGCGCGGTCGCCGTGCAGCTCGCTGCCCTCGCGCCGCCAGCTCACCGCCGGTCCCAGCATCTCGGCGCCGGGCTCGCGCAGCCGCACGGTGTACGGCGGCTCGGCCTGCGCGCCGCCCTCGAGACCGATGAGCCGCGCGAACGGATCGGGCGCGAAGAGCCGGCTCTTGGGCGCGAGCACGACGGCGGTCACGCCGCCGCTCGCCGCGGGCACCGCCATCACCGTCTCGAGCGCGGTCGGGGTGGGCACGGCGTCGATGATGATCGCGCCCGTCTGCCGGGCGCGGGCCACGAGCTGCGCGACGGGACCGATCGGGATCGGAATCGCCGCCGTGGCGAACTCGGCGGCCGGGGCCGAGTCGGTGGGCCAGGCGAGGAGCGCGACCGGGTTGTCGGCCGATGCGAGATCTGATATGACGAAACGCTTTAGTAGCGCTTCGCGACTATTTGGCGCATATTCCACCGTCAGCGCCGAGCCGAACCGGCGCATCAGCTCGATCGCCGTCGAGTCGGGCTGGGCGAGGCCCGCCACGTCGCGCTCCGCCGCCTCGACGCGGCCGCGCGACGTCCGGCCCCACACGAGCGTCGTCGCCCCGAGCGCGGCGACGATCGACGCGCTGAGGATCACGAGGCGGCTGCGCCGCGTGAGCGCCAGCACGCCGATCGCGCCGATCCAGAGGAACGTGTACCACCACGGCCAGCGCCCCGGCGCGTCCCACACGACCGGCGCGAGCACCGCCGCCACCGCGGCGAGCACCGGCCCGGTCCACGGCGACACGCCGCGCGCCCCGCCGAGGAGCGTCGATCCCGCCGTCGTGCCGACGAGCAGGACCGACACGGCCGCGAGAAAGAGCGGGATCTCCCAGATGAGCCAGAGTGACGAGTCCACGCCGCGGAGCGGGATCGTCACGCCGCGCGCAAGGTCGCGGAGCAGGAACGGGCCCAACCCGGCGACGAGCAGCACCGCGACGCCGGCGGCCCAGCGCGACGCCGGCACGGCGCGGCGGCGCAATGCCGTGAGGATGCCGAGCAGCACGATCGCGCTCGTCGCGGCGAGCGCGCCGGCATTCCCGGTGAGCGGACCGCCTTCGGCCGTGAAGTAGACCGCGGGATCGAACAGCCGCGTGAGATTCGAGTACTGGTTGAGCGGCACGAGCGCCGTGCAGGCGAGCCCCACGGCGAGCGCCGCGGCGCGCTCGGCGAGCGAGCGCGTGCCGCGCCACACGCCGATGATGAAGCAGACGAGCGCGAGCGCGAAGGCGAGCCCGGCGCGGGCGCGCGCGGATTCGAGCACCTGCTGCGCGACCTCGCCCTGGATGAGCGGTGCGGCGCGCACGTCGAACAGTGGATTGCCGCCGCTCGCGTAGTGCAGGACCTCGCCCGTCCCCGAGTCCGTCGGCGGGTCGAATTCGAATCCGCTCAACCCGGCGCGCTCGGCGACACGGCGCGCGAGCGGCGAGGACACGCGGTCGGCCGGCGGCAGCGCGTCGAGCAGCGTGACGGCGGCGGCGCGTGCGTCCCCGCGCGCCGCGGACACCTGCACGGCGAGATAGAACGGCGTGGCGATCACGCCCGTGCCGGTGTGCGTGGGATCGACGCCGGGCCGGAGCCCGCCCGCCCACGCGAACGCGCTGTCGCCGCGGTAGAGCGCGAGCCCGCGATCGTCGTGATTCTCCGTCAGCTCGGCGAGGCTCGAGAACGCCGCCGCGCGATCCGTGGGCGCGGAGAGCGCCTGCCGGGTCGCGCGCGCCGCGTCGCGCAGCTCGTCGTCGAGCGCGCTGCGGAGCTGCGCGAGCCCGCGTGCGGCCGCGTCGCGGCGCCAGCCCTCCCAATCGTGCGCGATGCGCCAGAGCTGTCGCTGCGCGGGAATCGCGAGCAGCGACGCGACGGCGAGGAAGACCGCGCTGCCGATCGCCCACGCACGCTGGCCGCGCGCGACGAGCGGGAGCGTGACGATGCTCGCCACGGTGGCGACGAGCAGCGGGATCAGATACTCTACGCTCGGTGCATGGAGCCACTGGCTCGCGGCGAGCAGGGCCACGCCGGCCGCTCCCGCCCACCAGGTCCACCGCGCCGCGATCGGGCGCGTCCGTCGAACCGTTCGGCTAGCTGAAATGAGTCAGTCTCCCGCCGGCGTCCCGATGCCGTGCCTCATCAAACACATGCGGCCGTCCGACATCGCCGCGATCATCGAGCGCGACCCGCGCCTGATCGTGCCCGTCGGCACCTGCGAGCAACACGGCCCGCACCTGCCGCTGGGCTGCGACACGATGATCGTGGAGCGGCTGTCGCACGACCTCTCGGCCGAGTTCGGCGTGCTCCTCGCGCCGACGATCGAGTACGGCGTGAACGTGACCACGGAGCGCGGCTACGCGGGCAACGCGTCGCTCCGCAAGAAGACGCTGCACCGCCTGCTCAACGATCTCCTCGACACCTGGGAGTCGACGGGCATTCGCGAGTTCATCCTGCTCACCGCTCACGAGCACGATCCGCATCTCGAGGCGCTGTCGACCGTCATCACGTCGGGGGCCCGGGTTCGGGTGGTGGACATCTTCGGCATCGACTTCAGCGATCTGCTCGAGGGGCAGACCGAGCCGATGCACGGCGACGAGGTCGACACCTCGCTCATGCTGTACATCGCGCCCGAGCTCGTCGCCATGGAGCTCGCTCAGGATTATATGATGTCGCGGGAAGAGCTGCGACGTTACCGGCGCGGTTGGCTGCGCGTCCCTCGCGCGAGCCCCGGTTCGATCGGGCGCCCTACCCTGGCCACGGCGACCAAGGGCCGAGCCATCTACGAGCGGATCTATCAACGGATCCGCGACCGAATCTTCGTCCACCCGACGGCGCAAGTGTGAACATGGCGAGCGCTGCCGGGTAGATTACCGTGTATGCGCCTGCGTCCCATTGGTTCCGTCCTGCTCGTCGCGGTCGCGCCCGCCATCGTCTCGGCCCAGGGCCGCGTGGTCGATGAAGGCACGTTCACGATCACCCGAGCCGCGGCGGCCCCGCAAAGCGAGAGCTTCAAGATCGTCCGCTTCGGCGGCGATTCGATCCGCGCCACCGGGCAGGTGACGGCTGGCGCGGAGCGCATCAACACCTCCCTGACGGTCGACACGCTCGGCACCCCGATCAGCTACGCGTTGATCGCGCGCCAGGACGGCTCGCCCGCGGTGCAGGTCAAGGCGGTGGCACGCGCCGGACGGCTCGCCGTCGTCTCGTCGGATCAGCACGGGATGGAATCGCAGCGCGAGTTTCCGATGGCGTCCGGCCACTGCGTCATCGTCGAATCCGGCCTGGAGCACCAGCTCTACTTCGTGCCGTTCGCCCGCCGCGATCAACCGCTGTGGATCGTCAGCCCGCGCTCGGTGAACCGCGTCAGCGCGGTCGTCGCGCCCAAGGGGCTCGAGCCGATCACGATCGCCGGACGCTCCGTCACGGCGACGCATTATTCGCTGGGCTCCGGGGCCGCGCGGCAGGATTTCTGGGTCGACGCCGCCGGCCGCTTGCTGCGCGTCGAGATTCCCGCCGAACACCTGGTCGCACAGCGGGAAGAGCTTCCGCGTTGAGGGTGGACGTGGCTGGGAGCGGGCGCCAACCGGGCGGTGGGTGAAACCCGACGCACCGGCCCACCGTACGACCCGCCAGACTCCATCCAACCAGGACTTCCCACCATGCGTTCGTTGAGGCTCGTCGCGTTCCTGGCGATCCCCGCGCAAGTCGTCGTCGCGCAGCAAACTCCATACACCGGACACGCGTTGACGCTGGACCAGGCGGTCCAGATCGCGCACCGGAACAACCCCGCCTTCCGCCAGGTCGAGAACAATCTCCGGAATTCGGAGTCGCAGGTGCGCCAGGCGTACGCCGCGCTCCTCCCGTCCTCGTCCACGAACTTCAGCGCGCGCTATCAGCAGGCCGGCACGCAGTACTTCCAGGGCGTGCCCATTCCCGGCAGCGCGGACACGTACCAGTCCAGCTACGCGATCGGCCTGAGCTACAACATCAGCGGCGCGGTCGCCTTCGCGCCGCGCGCCGCGCGCGCCAACCGTGATGCGGCGGAAGCCGACATCTCGAGCCAGGGCGAAGCGCTCCGCTCCCAGGTCACGTCGCAGTACATCACGGCGCTCCAGCAGCAGGCGCAGGCCGCGCTGCAGGACACGCTGGTGCAGACCGCGCAGGGCCAGCTCGATCTCGCGAACGCCAAGCTCAAGGTGGGCGCCGGGACGATCCTCGACGTGCGAAGCGCCGAAGTCGCGCTCGGGCAGGCGCAGGTGAACGCGCTCACCGCGCACAGCCAGGCGGTGATCGAGAAGCTCAAGCTTTTCCAGTTGATGGGCATCCCCGCGGATACCACGACGGCGCTGACGACCACGTTCACCGTGACGGCGCCGCCAGGATCGCTCGACTCGCTGATCGCGCTCGCCGAGCACGTGAACCCCGATCTCGAGGCCAAGAAGGCGCGCCAGTTCGCGTCGCAGATGCAGGTCAACTCGGCGAAGACGGAATACCTCCCGTCCCTGTCGATCAGCACGGGCTGGGGCGGCAACTCGTTCTCCTACGCGAGCTCCGATTACGTGGTGAACAGCGCCATCGCCGCGCAGGTCAGGAACTACAACAGCTGCATCGCGTTCGACTCCGTCCGCGTCGGTGCCGGACTGAGCCCATCGAACTGCGGGTCGCCGACGCTCTCCGCCGAGGAGATCTCGGCCCGGCGCGCGTCGAACAACGGCTTTCCGTTCAAGTTCAATCGCAGCCCGTTCGGCGTCTCGGCCACGCTGTCGCTCCCGATCTTCAATAACTACGCGCGCGAGGCGCAGATCGAGCAGGCCAAGGTGCAGCGCGACAACGCGGCGTACGACCTGCGCGCGCGCAATCTCCAGGTCACCACGGACGTCACGCAGGCGTATCTCACGCTCGTGACGGCGCAGCGCACGGTGGAGCTCCAGACGCAGAACGCGCAGAAGGCGACGGAAGAGCTGTCGTTCGCGCAGGAGAGCTACAAGGTGGGTGCGAAGACGTTCCTCGACGTGACGAACGCGCGCGGGCAGTACGAGCAGGCGCAGGTCGCGCGCGTGAACGCGATCTATGATTATCACAAGGCGTTCGCCGCGTTGGAGAACGCGGTCGGCCGCCCACTCCGCTGAGGCTGAGGACCATCATGGGCACGAAAGCAAAGGTTGCGGTCGGGATCATCATTCTCGCGGTGGTGGGTCCCACGCTCGCGATGGCCGCCGCCAAGCGCGGCAACAAGGCCGTGGAGGTCCGCATCGAGCCGGTGCAGCGGCGCGATCTCGTCGCGTCCGTCACGGCGAGCGGCCAGGTGAGTCCGCAGACCAAGGTGGACGTCGCGTCGGACGTGAGCGGCAAGATCATCAA
Organism: Gemmatimonadaceae bacterium; assembly: GCA_035547615.1. Taxonomy (GTDB): domain Bacteria; phylum Gemmatimonadota; class Gemmatimonadetes; order Gemmatimonadales; family Gemmatimonadaceae; genus JAQBQB01. The sequence goes on from DASZUN010000097.1 coordinate 16,069, forward strand.
GCTGTCCGTGAAGGAAGGCCAGATGGTCTCGGCCGGCCAGTTCCTGCTCCAGATCGATCCGGCGCAGGCGCAGGCGCAGGTCGAACGCTCGGTGGCCGCGGTGTCGAGCGCGCAGGCGCAGCTCGCGCAGTCGCAGGCGACGCTCGAGCAGGCGCAGAGCTCGTATCAGCGCTCGGCCTCGATCAAGAAGAGCAACGCGCAGCTCATCTCCGACGAACAGCTCGAGCAGCTTCGCACGGCGGTCGACGTCGACAAGGCGCTCGTCGACGCGAACAAGCACCTCGTCGATCAGCAGACGGCGTCGTTGAATGACGCGAAGAGCGCGCTCTCCAAGACGACGATCTACGCGCCGATGGCCGGCCGCATCACGCGCCTCGCCGTGGAACAGGGCGAGACCGCGGTGCCGGGCACGTTCAACAAGGACGCCGCCACTCTGCTCACGATCTCCGACATGTCGGTGCTCGAGACCAAGGTGAAGGTCGACGAGACCGACGTCGCCCGGATCAAGGTCGGCGACTCGGCGCAGGTCGAGATCGACGCCTTCCCGGACACGACGTTCCTCGGCAAGGTGACCAAGATCTCGAACAGCTCGATCAAGTCGACGACCACGGCCTCGACCGACCAGGCCGTCGATTACGAGGTCACGATCCAGCTCCTCAATGCGCCGCCGGACACCCGGCCGGATTTCTCGGCCACGGCCAAGATCGTCACCGACAAGCGCACCAACGCGCTCTCCGTCCCGATCATCGCGCTCACGGTCCGTGAGAACGAAGCGCTCCAGCAGGGCGACACCGCCGTCGGGCTCGGCAAGGCGAAGCCGGCCAAGGAAGTCGGCAAGAAGGACGTGGAAGGGGTGTTCGTGGTCGGCAAGGACAACAAAGTGACGTTCCGGCCCGTAACAGTAGGGATCGCGGGCGAGAAGGACTTCGAGATCCTGAGCGGTCTGAAGGAAGGCGAGAAGATCGTCGCGGGTACCTACCAGGCCATTCGTGAGCTCAAGGACGGCGCGCTGGTGCGCGCCGCCAAGGACGATACGAAGAAGCCGACCTCGGGGACTAAGTCGTGAATTCAACCAGCGTAGAACCATCGCTCACCGAAACGGGTGAGCGGCGTGCCGTAACCGGAGTCGCCGGAGCGACTCCGGAATCCAAGTGGGTCATCGTGACGCGCGGCATCAAGCGCGAATACGACATGGGCGGCGAAGTCGTCCGCGCGCTCCGGGGCATCGACCTCGCGATCGCGCGCAACGAGTACGTCGCGATCATGGGACCGTCGGGCTCGGGAAAGTCGACGCTCATGAACATCCTCGGCTGCCTCGACACGCCGAACGCCGGCGAGTACTGGCTCAACGGACAGCTCGTGTCGAAGATGTCGGATGACGCGCTCGCGCGGGTGCGGAACAAGGAGATCGGCTTCGTCTTCCAGACGTTCAACCTCCTGCCCCGCGCCACGGCCCTCCACAACGTGGAGCTGCCGCTGGTCTACGCCGGCGTCAGCGCCGACGAGCGCCGCCGCCGCGCCAAGGAAGCGCTCGAGAAGGTGCAGCTCGAGAACCGCATGGATCACCGCCCGAACGAGCTCTCCGGCGGCCAGCGCCAGCGCGTCGCGATCGCGCGCGCGCTGGTGAACGACCCGTCGATGCTCCTCGCGGACGAGCCCACCGGCAACCTCGACTCGCAGACGTCGGAAGAGATCATGCGAGTGTTCGAGAGTCTGGCGAGCTCCGGCCAGACGGTCGTGATGGTGACGCACGAGCCGGACATCGCGCAGCACGCTCGGCGCGTCGTGGTGTTGCGCGACGGTCTGATCTCGACGGACGACACGCGTGACGCGTTCGTCCAGCGGCTCGGCCTCGCCACGCACCACGCGTAACTTTCCGCTTCGAATTTCGTAAGGGTCCGGGGTCGACAGCGCGGGGTCGGGACCGTGATGGTCCAGCCCCGCGCCGCGATCCCGGACCCTTCCCGTTCCCGCCTCCATGCCATTCTTCCAAGCCGTTCGCATCGCCTGGGAAACGATCCGCGTGCAGAAGCTCAAGAGCTTCTTCACGGTTTTGGGCGTGACGATCGGCGTCATGTTCCTGATCGCGGTCGTCTCGATCGTGGGCGGCATGGGCCGCTACATGAAGGACGACCTCGTCGGCAAGCTGATCGCGGTCAACGCGTTCAACCTGCGCCAGCGGCCCGACATCAACATCGGCGACGTGACCGAGGCCGAGATCCGCGATTGGCGCCGGCGCCCGCGCATCTACGACTCCGACGTGCCGGCGGTGGCGGCCGCGCTCGGGCCCGACGTGCTCTGGGCCACGGAGAGCGGCGACAACCTCAACGTGGAATCCGCCTACGCATCGCCGCGCACCGTGCAATGCTCCACGGTGTCCGATCAGTGGTTCACGATCAAGCACATGGGCGTGAGCGAGGGCCGGCTGCCCACGGGACCGGAGTACGCGCTCGGCGTGCCCGTCGTCGTGATCGGCCAGGACGTGGCGGATCACTTCTTCCCGGCGCTCAACCCGATCGGCCGCCAGCTCCGCATCCAGGGCATCCCGTACACGGTCGTAGGGGTGGCCGAGAAGCAGGGCAGCGTGTTCGGCATCTCGCTCGACAAGTTCCTGATCGCGCCCGAGAAGTCGCCGCTCAATCGCTGGGTGAACCCGCACGGCGTGATCGACCAGATGATCATCCAGGGGCCGGACGACGTGGGCATGAAGGCGGCGATGGAAGCCACGCGCGCCGTGATGCGCGGCCGACACCATCTGCGCCCGGCGCAGCCGGACAACTTCGTGCTCGAGACGTCGGATTCGGCGCTCGAGTTCTGGAACAAGCTGCAGGGCTATCTCGTGATCGCCGGCATCGCGCTGCCCACGGTGGGACTCGTCGTCGGCGCGATCGTGATCATGAACATCATGCTCGTCGCCGTCGCCGAGCGGACGCGTGAGATCGGGATTCGGAAATCGCTCGGCGCGCGCCGCCGCGACATTCTCAACCAGTTCCTCGTGGAATCCGCCACGCTCGCCACGCTGGGCTCGGCGCTCGGGATCGTCCTCGGCATCGGGTTCGCGAAGGGGCTCGCCGCGGTGTCACCCCTCCCTGCCGCCGTCCAGCTCTGGTCCATCTTCGTCGGCGTCGGCGTCGGCGCGGGCGTCGGCATGATCGCCGGGATCTATCCGGCGAGCCGGGCCGCGATGCTCGATCCGATCGCCGCCATGCGGCAGGAGACGTGATGACGCCGCGCTCGAGCACCCCGAATCGCGGCAGCTTCGCCGTCCGCATCTTCTCGCTGTTCGAGGGCGTGGGCATCGCGCTCGAGCAGCTGCGCGCGAATCGCGTTCGCGCCGCGCTCACGATCCTCGGCGTGGCGGTCGGCGTATTCGTCGTCGTCGTGATCTCCGCGGCGATCCACGGCATCAACTCGAGCGTCGCGCGCGACTTCGAGAAGGCCGGCCCCAAGACGTTCTTCCTCAGCCGCTTCCCGATCACGTTCGAGGCGTGCGACGGAACGGACGAGACCTGCAAGTGGCTGCACAACCCGCGTCTGACGTACAGCGACGCGAAGGCGATCAACGCGCTGCCCTCGGTCGAGGCGGCGACGGCGCAGATGGGGATGAGCAAGGAGGTGCGCTACGCCGATCGCGTCCTGAGCAGCACGCAGGTGATCGGCGAGTCCGCGAACTGGACGATCGTCGATCACGCGGGCGACCTCTATCCCGGCCGCAGCTTCACCGAAGCCGAGGAAGCGAACGGCTCGCACGTGGTGATCCTGAACGACGAGATGGCGACGCGGCTGTTCGGCGAGTCCGATCCCCTGGACAAGGTGATCAAGATCGCGAACGAGCCGTTCACGGTGATCGGCGTCTACCATTACGAGGCGAGCTTCCTCTCCGGCGGCAATCGCCCCCGCGCGATCGTGCCGTTCGAGACGGCGATGCGCTCGCTGCAGGGCGCGCGCAACAACATCGGCATCGCCGTCGTGCCCCGCGACGCCGTCACGCGCGACGACGCCATGGACGACGTGATCGCCGCGATGCGCGCGCGCCGCGGCCTTCGCCCGGCGGCGGACAACAACTTCGCCGTCATCACCCAGGACCAGCTGCTCAACACCTATAACAAGGTGTTCGGGATGTTCTTCCTCGTCATGCTCGTCCTGTCGGCGATCGGCCTCATGGTCGGCGGCGTGGGCGTGATCGCGATCATGATGATCTCCGTCACCGAACGCACGCGCGAGATCGGGGTGCGCAAGGCGCTCGGCGCGACGCGTGGGACGATCCTGTGGCAGTTCCTGGTCGAGGCCGTCACGCTGACCGGCATCGGCGCGGTGAGTGGGCTCATCGTCGGCGGCCTGGTCTCGGTGATCATCGCGCACGCGACGCCGATCAAGGCCTCGATCCCGCCGATGGCGATCGTCGCCGCCCTCGGGGCCAGCGCCGTGACGGGCGTGATCTTCGGCATGCTGCCCGCGATGCGGGCTTCGCGGCTCGACCCGGTGGACGCGCTCCGCTACGAGTAGCCGATCGTAGCAGGGGCGCTCGCGCGGCGCGCGGCGCTGCAACATTTCGGGTCGCCCCACCGTACGGTCGGCCATGCCAATCCTGGAAGCCGTCCGGCTCGCGCTGGCGCAAATCCGCGTGCAGAAGATGAAGAGCTTCTTCACGCTGCTCGGCGTGATGATCGGCGTCATGTTCCTCATCGCGGTGGTGTCCATCGTCGAGGGGATGAGCCGGTACATGGAGGACGACTTCGCCGGCCGGCTCCTCGGCGCCAACACGTTCACGCTGCGACGGTTCCCCTGGTTCGGGAACAACACGACGCGCGAGGAATGGGAGGAATGGCAGCGGCGCCCGCTGGTCTATCTCTCGGACGTGCACTACCTGGTGCCGACGCTCCCGCCGGGCACGCGATGGGCGATCGAGAGCCAGCAGCGCGTGCCGGCGTCCACGCGCTACGCGCGCGTGCGCCAGGTCGAGGCGCACGCGGTCGACGGCGACTATTTCACGATCAAGAAGTACGATCTCTCGTCCGGCCGCACGATCTCGCCGCAGGAGTACGCGCTCGGATCGACGGTGGTCGTGATCGGCGACGAGGTGGCGAAGTACTACTTCCCGAACCTGAATCCGATCGGCCGCGAGCTGCGCATCGGCGGCATTCCCTATCAGGTAATCGGCGTCATCGAGCACCAGGGGTCGCTGTTCGGCATGTCGCTCGACGAGATCGCGGTCGCCCCGTTCAACTCACCCCTGCGCCACATCACCAATCCGCGCGGCGACATCGACGGGCTGCTCGTGCAGTCGTCGAGCTCCATGATGATGGCCGACGTGATGGAATCGGTTCGCGAATCGCTGCGCGCGCACCGGCACCTCCGGCCCGGCGTGCCCGACAACTTCGTCATGGAGAACTCGGCCTCGGCCCTCGCGTTCATGGCCAAGATCAAGTCCACGATGACGATCATCGGCACCGCGCTCCCGGGCATCAGCCTGATTGTCGGCGGCATGGTGATCATGAACATCATGCTCGTCTCCGTCGCCGAGCGCACGCACGAAATTGGTATTCGAAAATCATTAGGGGCCCGGCGCCGGGACATCCTGCGCCAGTTCCTCGCCGAGTCGGCCACGCTGAGCACGCTGGGCGCGATCCTCGGGATCGTGTTCGGCATCGCGGCGGCCAAGCTGATCGCGCTCAAGACGCCGCTCCCGGCGGCGGTCGCGCCCTGGTCGCTCGTCGCGGCGACGCTCCTCGGCACCATCGTGGGCATCGTCTCCGGGGTGATCCCGGCTCGCCGCGCGTCGCGGCTCGACCCCATCGAGGCGCTGCGACAGGAATGACGACGCTCGCCGCCAGAATCAGCCACGCCCTCGAGGGCGTGAGCATCGCGCTCGATTCCATCCGCGCCAACAAGGGCCGCGCGGCCCTCACGATCATGGGCGTCGCGATCGGCGTGTTCGTGGTCGTCGCGCTGTCGTCGGTGGTCCGCGGCGTCAACGAAACGTTCGCGCGAGACGTCGCCGCCGCCGGGCCGACGTCGTTCTTCGTCTACCGCCGGCCCATCAGCGCCTTCAAGGGCTGCGACCCGAACGACCCCGCGTCGTGCCCCGATCGCAACAATCCGGCGATCACGAACGACGAGGCGCTCGGCATCGCCCAGCTCCCGTCGATCGAGGCCGTGACGCAGCACGTGGCCGGGAGCGGCACGTTCAAGTACAAGGATCGCGAGATGGACGCCGGCATCGAGTTCTACACGCCCAACTGGGTCGACGTCGACGGCGGCGACATCTATCCGGGCCGGAGCTTCACCGTGGCGGAGCACAACGCCGGCGCGCGCGTGGTGATCGTGAACGACAAGCTCGCGCAGACGCTCTTCCACGACTCCGATCCCATCGACAAGCAGATCACGATCGACGGCAGCCAGTTCACGGTGATCGGCCTCTATCACTACACGGCGAGCCCCATGGGCACGCCGACCTCCGCCGGCGGCGGCGATTCGCCGAAAGCGATCATCCCGCTCGAGACGGGCCGCCGTCACATGGACGTCTGGGTCAAGGGCAACAACCTCATCGTGAAGCCGCGCGACGGCATCACGACGAGCGATGCCGTCGACGACGTGACGGCGTTCCTGCGAGGCCACCGCGGCCTGCGCCCGCGCGATCGCACCAACTTCGCGATCATGACACAGGAACATCTCATGGACGTCTACAACCAGTTGTTCGGGACGTTCTTCGTGGTGGGGATCGCGCTGTCGTCGGTGGGGCTGCTCGTGGGCGGCATCGGCGTGATCGCGATCATGATGATCTCGGTCACCGAGCGCACGCGCGAGATCGGCGTGCGCAAGGCGCTCGGCGCCACCCGCTGGACGATCCTGTGGCAGTTTCTCGTCGAGGCGGTCACGCTCACCGGATTCGGAGCGGCGGTCGGGCTGATCCTCGGCGTGGCGACGACGCTGCTCATTCGCACGGCGTTCCCGTCGATTCCCGCCTCGACCCCGCTGTCGTCGGTCGTCTCGGCGCTCGTCGCGAGCGCGGTCACCGGCGTGCTGTTCGGGATGCTCCCCGCGGTGCGCGCCGCGCGATTGGATCCAGTAGCCGCACTCCGCTACGAGTAGCGGGTGGCGGCCGGAGCGGTCCTATATTCCGGTCATGACCACCCCAACCACCACGGACTCGGTCGATCTGCTCGCCATCGCCGCCCACCGCGACGACGTCGAGCTCACGTGCGGCGGCACGCTCATCAAGGCGGCGCGCGCCGGCTACCGCACGGGCATTCTCGATCTCACGCAGGGCGAGATGGGCACGCGCGGCTCGGCGGAGCTGCGCGCGGCTGAAGCGCAGGCCGCGGCGCGCACGATGGGCGTGTCGGCGCGCGACAACCTGGGGCTGCCGGACGCCGGCATCATGAACGACGTGGAGACGCGCGAGCGGCTGGTACGCGCGATCCGGCGGTTCGCGCCGAAGGTCGTGATCGCGCCGTCGCTCGAGGGGCGGCACCCGGACCACCGCGTGACGGGCCAGCTCGTGCGCGACGCGTGCTTCCTCGCCGGCCTCGCGAAGGTGGCGCCGGACGCGCCGAAGCACCGGCCGCTCAAGGTGATCCACGCCCTGACCTACCGGCAGGACTTCGTGCGGCCGAGCTTCGTCGTCGACGTGTCGGACGCGTTCGAGCAGAAGCTCGCGGCGATCCGCTGCTACGCGTCGCAGTTCGAGGGCGCGACGCAGGCGGGCGAGGTGTACCCCAACGGCGAGCCGCTGGAGGACGTCGTCCGCCACTATGCGGCTTATTATGGAACGCTCATTAGAAAACGCTACGGCGAGCCGTTCTTCACCACGGAGATGATGGCCGTCGACGACGTGCTCGCACTGGAGGTATCGACGTTTTGACGGACGAGATCACCTACGGGTCCTACCTCGCGCTCGGCGAGCTGCTCTCGCTGCAGCGCCCCGAGTCGTCGCCCGAGCACCCGGACGAGCTGCTGTTCATCGTCGTGCACCAGTCGAGCGAGCTCTGGTTCAAGGCCATCCTGCACGACCTCGAGGGCCTGGTCGCGGCGCTGGAGCAGCGCGACGCCGGCGGATCGCTCTGGCGCATGCAGCGCATCAACGCACTGATGCGGATCGTCTCGGCGCAGCTCTCCGCGCTCGAGGCGCTCCCGCCGCAGCACTTCGCGCAGTTCCGCACCTATCTCGGCAGCTCGAGCGGCTCGCAGAGCGCGCAGTTCCGCGCGATCGAAGCCGCCTCCGGGCTCCGCGACGCCCACTTCATGCACGCGCTCGAGGAGCACGGCGACGTTCCCGAGATCGTCCGCCGCGCGCTGGCGCGCCCGACGCTGCAGGAGCTCTTCCTGAAGCTCCTCGAGCACGCGGGCACCACGCTCGACGAGCTCTATCTGGGTCCGGGCCCGAACGTGCTCTTCTTCCTCGCCGAAGCACTGCTCGAGTACGAGCAGCAGTTCGGCCAGTGGCGGTTCAAGCACGTGCAGCTGGTCGAACGCATCATCGGCCCGTCGACCGGCGGCACGGGCGGGACGCTCGGATCGCGGTACCTGATGAAAACCGTGGATCAGAAGTTCTTCCCGGCGTTGTGGGAGGTGCGGGCGCGGATTTTTGGCGCGGGAAGCAGGACGTAGGGTCGCGGCGCGGGAAAGGAACGTAGGGTCGCTGCGCGGGAAAGGAACGTAGGGTCGCTGCGCGGGAAAGGAACGTAGGGTCGCTGCGCTGTAGGGTCGCCGTGCTGTAGGGTGGTCGCGCTTTGCGCTCCGGTAGGGTGTAACGGCGCGAGATCCCTCCCAAGTTCACGCGCCGTTACACCCTACCGCCAGGCGGCACAGCCGCCGATGCGCAGCCCTACAGGCGCGCGCAGCGCCGCCGACCCTACAGCGAGCGCAGCGAGCCGCCCTACGAGCGTCCGCCGGCTCCGAACCGTATATTCCACATCATGCCCGACCCCATCTATCTCGACCACGCCGCCACGACCCCCGTCCGCGCCGAGGTCCTCGAGGCCATGCTGCCCTTCTACGGGCCGCGCTTCGGGAACCCATCGAGCGTGCACCGTTGGGGTCGTGAGGCGCGCACCGCGCTCGACGAGGCGCGCGAGCGCGTCGCCCGTTGTCTCGGCGCAACCGCCGACGAGATCTGCTTCACCTCCGGCGGCACCGAAGCCGACAACATTGCCGTGCTCGGCACCTGGCGCGCGCGACGCGACGAGGGACGCCGCGCCGTCGTGACCACGCCGATCGAGCACAAGGCCGTGCTCGCCGCGGTGCACCAGGCCGCGCACGAGGGCGCCGAGGAGCGCATCGTCGAGATGACGCGCGACGGCATCGTCGATCGGGCGTCGTACGATGCGCTCGTCGACGACGCCACGTCGATCGCGACGATCATGTGGATCAACAACGAGATCGGCACCGTGCAGCCGATCGCCGAGCTGGCGGCGCACGCCAAGGCGAAGGGCGCGCTCTTCCACACGGACGCCGTGCAGGCGTTCGGCAAGGTCGAGATCGACGTGCGGCAGCTCCCGGTGGACGTGCTCACGATCTCCGGCCACAAGATCGGCGCGCCGAAGGGAATCGGCGCGGTGTACATTCGCCGCGGCACCGTGATCGAGCCGCTCTTTCACGGCGGGCAGCAGGATCGCGGTCGCCGGCCGGGGACCGAGAACGTCGCGTCTGCGGTCGGCTTTGCGCTCGCCGCGGAGCTCGCGGTCGCCGAGCGCGAGGAGGAGTGCGCGCGCCTGTCCGCGCTCCGCGATCGGCTCGAGGCGGCGATCGTCGCGCGCGTTCCCGATGCGCTGATCCATGGCCACAACGCGCCGCAGCGCGCGCCGCACATCCTGAACGTGTCCGTTCCGGGCACCGACAGCGAGTCGATGCTCATGGCGCTCGATCTCCGCGGCATCGGCTGCTCGGCGGGCTCGGCGTGCCAGAGCGGGAGCGTCACGCCGTCGCACGTGTTGAGCGCGATCGGCGTGTCGCCGGAGCTGGCCAACGCGGCGATTCGCATGAGCCTGGGCAGCCTCACCACGGACGCGGCGATCGATCGCGTGTCCGAGGTCTTCCCGTCGCTCGTGGAGAAGGCGCGCGGCATGGCGCGCGCGAGCTGAGCGTCATGAAGGAGCGGGTGCTGGTCGCGATGTCCGGCGGCGTCGATTCGTCCGTCGCCGCCGCGCTCCTCGTCGAGCAGGGCTACGACGTGGTCGGGGCGACGATGAAGCTCTTCTGCCACGACGACGACCTGCCCGA
>DASZUN010000098.1:0-13065 GCA_035547615.1 Gemmatimonadaceae bacterium
CGCAGCAGGTGCACCGCCTCGGCCTTAAACTCGGCGGTGTACCTGCGTCGGACTCGCCGTCCATCCCTTCCAGAAGACTGACCCACGGAACACCTCCGGATGCTGCATGGTGAGGTGTCCACGAAACCGGGTCAACTCCAACTCCATTCCGTCACGCCAACGCATTCGCTCAATTCGCTACATTCGCTCACTTGTCGTTCCCCTCTGTTTCCCAAACCGGCACGCGCCGCCTACCATCCCCGCGCCGCAAAGCCTTCCCCGCACGCTGGCGCCCCGCGACGACGCCAGTCAGCTTACCCACATGCGCATTCTCTTCGCCGAGGACGATCGGCAGCTTCGCACGTCGATGCTTCGCGGACTCCGCGAGGCGGAGTACGACGTCGATCAGGCGGGCACCGGCACGCAGGCCGAGTCGCTCGCGCTGGCGAATGCGTACGATCTCGTCATCCTCGACGTGCTCCTGCCCGGGAAGGATGGCCTCGCGGTCTGTCGCGCGATCCGCGACGCGGGCGGCCGCGTGCCGATCCTCATCCTCACCGCGCTCGATTCCGTGGAGCAGCGGATCGCCGGGCTCGACGCGGGCGCGGACGACTATCTGACGAAGCCCTTCGACTTCGGCGAGCTGCTCGCGCGTCTGCGCGCGCTGGGCCGACGCACGAGCGACACAGCGCCGGGCAAGGTCGTCGTCGGCGACCTCACGATCGACACGGCCCGGCGCAGCGCTCGGCGCGGCAAGCGCGAGATCGCCCTCACCGCCAAGGAGTTCGCGTTCCTCTCGTACCTCGCGCGCAACGCGGGGCGCGTGGTCAACCGCTCGGAGCTGATGCTCCACGTGTGGGACGATCCGCGCAACACGTACTCCAACATCATCGACGTATACGCGAGCCGGCTGCGCCGCAAGGTCGACGAGGGCGAGAAGGTGCCGCTGTTCACCACGGTGCGCGGCGCCGGCTTCATGCTCGAGGCGCCAGCGCGCGTCGAGAAGCGCAAGCCGGCGCGCGAGCGGCGATAGCATGCTTCGCTGGCCGTCGACGCTGCGATGGCGGCTCACGCTCTGGTACACCGCGCTCCTCGGCGCGCCGCTGATCGCGCTCGCGATCGGCTACTACTTCCTGTTCGCGCGCACGCTCGCCGCGCGCACCGACAACTTCATCGGCGACGCGCTCACCGCGTTCTCGCGCGAGCTGATCGCCGAACGCCGGGCGTCGCTCGGGCCGGTGCCCGCCATCCGCAGCACCGTCGACGAGGTCCGCTTTCGCGACCTGCACATCGCGGTGCTCGACAGCGCCAGGAACGTCGTCGCGATGACGCCGCTCCCCGCGGCCGAGCTGCGCGCGAACGCGAACGAGCAGGCGAGCTTCGCCGCGTTGGTGGGCCCGATCACGCGCGCCGGGCTCGCGGACACGGTCGCGCGCACCGTGCGCGGTCGCGCGGGCGACTACCGCGTGATCGCGCGGCCGGTGGAGCTCGCCGACAATCGCTTCGAGCTCACGGGCACCTACTCGCTCCACGACATCGAGAGCGTGCTCGGCGGAATCCGGCACACGTTCGCCGTGCTGATCCCGCTGCTGCTCGTCTGCGCGGCCACGGGCGGTTGGTTCCTCGCGACGCGCAGTCTCGCGCCACTGTCGGCGATGGCGGCGCGCGCGGAGGAGATCAGCGCGACGAATCTGCGCGAGCGGCTGCCGGTGTGGGGTGGTCAGGAGCTCGCCGGCCTCGCGCGCGTGGTGAACGATCTGCTGGCGCGGCTCGAGCAGTCGTTCACGCAGCAGCGGCGGTTCATGGCCGATGCCTCGCACGAGCTGCGCACGCCGACGGCGATCCTGCGCACCGAGGCCGACGTCACGCTCGCGCAGGAGCATCGGAGCGAGGCGGAATACCGCGCGTCGATGATGATCATTCGCGATGCCGCGCGCCGGCTCACGCGGATCGTCGACGACCTGTTCCTGCTCGCGCGCGCTGATTCGGGGAGCGTGGCCGCGCGGCGCGAGCCGTTGTACCTCGAGGAGCTGGTCTACGACGCGACGCGGTCCGTGCGGCCGCTCGCCGATTCGCGCAACGTGCGCGTCGAGCTGGGCGAGGTGATCGAGGCCCCGTTCGCCGGCGACGCCGACCTGCTCGGACGGCTGCTCCTCAACCTGCTCGACAATGCGATCAAGCACTCGCCGGCGGGCGGCGTGGTCGCGGTGGACATGGCGAGGCGCAACGGGGCGTACGCGATCAGCGTCGTCGATGCGGGCCCGGGTGTTCCCGCCGAAGACCGGGAGCGCATCTTCGAGCGATTCGTGCGACTCGAGCCGACGCGAGATCCCGACTCGCCGCGGCCGAGCGGGGCGGGGCTGGGGCTCGCGATCTCGCGACGCATTGCCGAGGCACACGGCGGCGCGCTGGCCCTGGTCGATTCACGACCCGGGCGTACGGAATTCCGCATCACGCTTCCGGTGGGATGAACCGGCTTGCCGGGTCCGGGTGGACTACGTAGCTTGGTGCCGTTCATGAAAAATTCATGATCCGCCATCCCTCCCCATGAAATTCCTCTCCCGTCTGGCGCTGGGCCTCGCGCTCCCCCTCACGCTCCACGCGCAGATCGTCGTGCGCGGCACCGTGATCGACAGCCACTCCGGCGCGCCGGTGGCCGGCGCCCTCGTCCGCGTGCCTGCGACCGCGATCGCGACCACCACCTCCGACTCCGGCACGTTCACGCTCGCCTCGGCGCGCGAGGTCACGGCGCTCACGGTGAGCCGGCTCGGATACGCGACGCAGGACGTGACGGTCAGCGGCACGGAGCCGCTCCGCATCGCGCTCGTGCCGACGAGCGTCGAGCTGCCCGGCGTGCAGGTGCTCGCGCACAACCCCGCGCCGTCCACGGCCGAGGTGACGCGCGGCGACATCGAGCGCTTCAACGGCGTCGATCTGCCGAGTGTGGTCAACACGATCCCCGGCGTGTTCATGCAGTCGCGCACCCCGTTCGGCGGCGCGCGCATCACGATCCGCGGCTACTACCCGAGCACGAGCGGCAACAGCCCCAACTCCAACGGGCTCGGATATCAGGTCTTCCTGAATCAGATCCCGGTCACCGACGCGACGGGATCGACGGTGCTCGACGACATCGACTACTCGAGCATGGGCCGCGTCGAGATCATCAAGGGGCCGGCGTCGAGCCTCTACGGCTCGCCGATTGGCGGCACGGTGAACTTCACCCTCGCGCGTCCCACGCCCAATCAGACGAGCGTGCACCAGCTCGTGCTCGGCGGCGGCGACGGACTGCTGCGCACGAACACGAGCGTCGAGCGCGCGAGCGGCACGTCGGACTTCGTCGTCAACTACGGCCACCAGCAGGACAACTCCTTCCGCCCGCACAGCCGGTCGCGCAAGAGCTTCGTCCGCGCGAACGGCGACGTCGCGGTCGGCTCGGATCAGAACGTGAGCGCGTTCTTCACCTACAACCGCTCGTACGAGGAGCTCGCCGGGGAGATCGACAGCGGCGCGTTCTACGCGCGGCAGCCGCAGGCGAACGCGGCGTATCTGGCGAACGACTCGCACATCCAGCTCACGAGCTTCTTCACGGGCGTCACCGACAACTATCACATCAGCGACAAGCTCTCGAACCAGACGTCGGTCTTCGGAAACGGGCGGTTCAGCAATCAGCCATTCGCCCATGGCTACACCGACGCGACGCTCTTCAACTGGGGCGCGCGCAGCGCATTCTCGTACACGGGCCAGGCGGGCACGGTGGACATCGCCGGCCGGCTCGGCGCGCAGGCGCAGCGGTCGCAGGTCACGAGCAACGGCGTGTTCATCGTGCCGGCTCCGCCCTATCCGGAGCGGCCGAGCGCCACGGAGAACTACGCGGTCAACGCGTACGCGTTCACCGAGTGGGACTTCTCGCTCCCCGGCGCGGTGACGATCACCGCGGGCGCGGATCTCATTCACAACACCTTCGCCGTGCACAACCTGCTCCGGAACGGGCAGCTCTTCGACACGACCAAGACGTTGACGCGCACGTTCCCGACGGTGCTCGCGCCGCGCGTGCAGATCCAGAAGGGCATCGCGCCGCACGCGTCGCTGTACGCGTCGGTGAGCACCGGCTACACGCCGCCGCTCCTCACCAACGTGGTCGCGAGCGACAACACGGTGAATCTCGCGCTCAAGCCAGAGCGCGCGATCCAGTACGAGGTCGGGGCGCAGGGGAGCGCGTTCGATCAGCGGCTCACCGGACAGATCGCGTTGTTCGATCTCGACAACACGAACAAGCTCGTGAACCAGACGGTGAACTCCGTCACGTCCACGGTGAACATCGGCGAGCAGCGGAACACGGGCGCCGAGCTGTCGGCGAGCTATCAGCTCCTCGCGAGCGCCACTGACGCGATCTCGCTGCTTCGGCCGTGGCTCTCGTACACGTACATGAACGCGAAGTACGTGGACTTCAAGAGCGACGCCAACAACAACGCCGGGACGGTGGACTTCTCGAACAACGTGGTGGCGCGCGTGCCCAAGCATCAGGTGAGCGCCGGGCTCGACGCCTCCACGCGCGTGGGCGCGTACTTCAACAGCACCTACCAGTACGTCAGCCGCGTTCCGGTGACGTTCGACAATTCCACCTGGGTGCGCTCGTACAGCCTGCTCAGCGCCAAGCTGGGCTACAAGACGATGCTCCAGAAGCGGTACCAGCTGGACGTGGCCGTCGGCGGGGACAATCTCACGAATGCCACCTACTACACCTTCCTGTTCGTGGGGCCCAATTACAAAGGCCTGGCGCAGGCGCCGGACGGCGGAAATGGCGACGGTTACATCATTCCGGGCGTCTACCAGGCGCGCTACTACTTGAGCGCGAACGTGTCGGTGCCGATTATGTGATGATGGTACCGCATGAACAATCGAATGCGCAGCCGATCCTGCCGCCCGACGTCGCGGAACGCTTTTTCGCGCTCTCGATCGACATGCTGTGTGTGCTCGGCTTCGACGGCTATTTCAAGCTCCTGAACCCCGCGTGGGAGCGTACGCTCGGCTACACGCTCGCCGAGCTCAAGGCCCGGCCCTTCTACGAGTTCGTCCATCCCGACGATCGTGCGCGCACGCTCGGCCAGAACCGCGACGTGCGCGGCGGCGGGCACGCGCGCTCGTTCGAGAATCGGTACGTCTGCAAGGACGGGTCGTACCGGTGGCTGCTGTGGAACGCCCGGCCCGATCCCTCGGGGGAACTGATCTACTCGGTGGCGCGCGACATCACGATGCGCAAGGAGGCCGAGGCGGAACGCGAGCGCCTGCTCGCCGAGCTCCAGTCCGCGGTCGCCGAGGTGCAATCGCTCCAGGCCATCCTGCCGATCTGCTCCTACTGCCGCAAGGTTCGCGACGACCGCGACTACTGGCTCACGGTGGAGCAGTATTTCTCGCGTCATACCAACACGCTGCTCAGCCACAGCGTCTGTCCGGAGTGCGTGACGAACATCGTCAAGCCGGAGCTCGATCGGCTGCAGCGCGAATCGTCGCGGAAATGAAGCGCGCGCTCGTGTGGGACGTGCTGCTCGCGTCAGCGATCGCCGCGACGGCGTCGGCGCAGGCCGCTCGCCCAGCGCCCGCGTCGCAGAATCCGTCGCCGATGGTCGAGCACACACGCGCGCATGAGCGCCTGCATCCGGTCGACATCGGCGGGACGCGCCGCACGTTCGCGGGCCCGCTCGGGAAACCGGTCGAGGTGTGGATCCCTGACGGGCTCCGGCCGGAGAAAGTGAACCTGGTGGTTCACTTTCTCGGTGCGGCATGGCTGCCCGAGTACGCGGTCTCGCGGGTGGGACAGAACACCGTCGCGGCGGTCGTGAATCTCGGCGCCGGCTCGGGCATCTACGACCGCGCCTTCTCCGATCCGGCGGCGTTCGATTCGCTGCTCGCGGGCGTGGCGCGCGAAGTCTCCGCCGCGGCCGGGCGAACGGCCGCGCTCGACCGCATCACGCTCGTTGGCTACAGCGCCGGCCACGGTGCGGTGCGCGCGATCCTGCGCGACTCCGCGCACTTCGCGCGCGTGAACGCGATCCTGCTGCTCGACGGGATGCACACGTCGTACGTGCCGGAAGGCGTGGTGCAGGCACTCGGGGGCACGCTCGACACGCGGAACCTGGACGGGTTCGTGGCCTTCGCCCGCGCCGCCGTGCGCGGCGAGAAGCGTTTTCTCATTACACACTCTGAAATTTTCCCGGGCACGTTCGCCAGCACGACCGAGACGGCCGACTATCTCCTGGAGCAGCTCGGGCTGACGCGCACGCCGGTGCTGCGCTGGGGCCCGCGTGGCATGCAGCAGCTCAGCGACGTACGCGCGGGGCAGTTCGAGCTCATGGGCTTCGCCGGGAACAGCGCGCCGGACCACGTGGACCAGCTCCAGGGCATGCCCGAGTTTCTCGAGCGGCTGATGAAGTAACCGCGCCCGCCGGGTGCGCCTGCGGATTTGCCGCACACGTATCCGGACTTCGCCCGTCGATCCCGCGCCGCGCCGCGGGCGATCGTCGGGGCATGTCCACGACAGCACGAACACACGCGCTCACGATCGCGGAGCTCGGGGCGCTCACCGCGCAGCTTCGCGCGCGCAATCCCCGGCAGGCCGCGGCGGGCGAGATTCGGGTCGAGTCCGTGCCGGTGCGGACCTGCTACGAGACGATGACCCGGCTCACCGGCCGCCGCGACGCCGTGCTCGACCACGCGGCGTTCCTCTTCTCCGAAGAACGAAGCGGACGGCCGCAGCCGATTCCTCCGCTCACGATCGAGGAGGCGCATCTCGACGATTCGTCGGACGTCCTCACGCTCCTGCTCTCGCGGGGGTCGTACACCGCGCGCTGAACGGACCCTGAACGCGACGCGTCAGCCCGCGGCGGCAGCCGCGTTCAGTTCGAGCGTGGCTGCCGCGGCCGGCGACGCCGCGGGTTCGGCGCTCGTCGACGCGGGCGCCTCGACGGCGGTCTGCGCCGCACGCGGCAGCGTCAGCGTGAACGTGCTTCCTTCGCCGACCGTGCTCTGGGCACTCAGCGAACCGCCCATCGCCTGCGCCAGATCGCGGCTGATTGACAGTCCCAGGCCGACGCCCTGCTGGCTCTTGGGCGTGCGCTCGCGATCGATCTGCACGAACGGGTCGAAGATGCGCGCCAGGTGCTCCGCGGGGATCCCGCGGCCGGTGTCGCTCACGCTGATGCGAATCGCGGCTGCGTCGCCAACGCACGAGACGCTGATCCGTCCGCCCGGCTCGGTGAATTTCACGGCGTTGGTGACGAGGTTGAGCAGCACCTGCCGTACCTTCTCCATGTCCGCCTGCGCGACGAGGTCGCCCTCGTCGATCGTCTGCGTGTAGGCGAGCATCTTCGCGTCGACCTGCGGCCGCACGAGCTCCTCGAGGCTGCCGAGCAGCGGCACCACCGGCACGTCGGCGACATGGAACTCCACCTGTCCCGCCTCGAGCTTGGCGAAGTTCAGGATGTCGTTGATGAGGCCGAGCAGGTGCTGGCCGCTGCGCTTCATGCGCTCGACGTCCTCGCGCTGCGGCGCGGTGAGCTCGCCGCGGACGCCCGTGAGCAGCAGATCCGCATAGCCGCCGATCGCGTTGAGCGGCGTGCGTAGCTCGTGGCTCATCGTCGCGAGGAATTCGCTCTTCGCGCGGTTCGCGGCTTCCGCGTCGCGGCGCGCGATCTCTAGCTCGCGCCGCGCGGCCACCTGGTCGGTGACGTCGAGCGACGCGATCACGATCGCGTACACGGCGCCGCTCCCGTCGCGGAGCGGCTTGTAGCCGACGTTGAAGTAGTAGTCCTCCGACACGCCGTCGCGATCGCGGTCGATCCGCACGTGCCGGTCGACCTGATGATGCGCGTCGCCGGACTGGTAGATGCGATCGAGGGTCGCCATGACCTCGGGCGTCGCGATCGTCGGCAGCGCTTCCGCGATCGGCCTCCCGAGGAGCGCTGGATTTCCCAGATACTCGAGGTACAGCGGGCTGACGATCGTGTACACGTGATCGGGGCCGGTGAGCACGGCCAGCGCGACGGGCGCCTGCTCGAACACGTCGCGCGTGCGTTCCTCGCTCACGCGCAGTTCGGCGTTGGCGGCCTCGAGGGCCTCGGCCTGCATCTCCAGCTCCGTGGCGTTCTCCTGGAGCTGCTGATTCAACATCTCGAGCTCGGCGGCCCCGTCCTGCAGCTGCTGGTTGGCGGCCTCGAGCTCCTCGCGCTGCTCCTCGAGCGTCTCGTTGGCGGCCGCCAGTGCGGACCGAGCGGTTTCGCTCACGACGAGGAGATGTTCGCGCTCGATGAGCGCACCCGCGAGGAGCGCGGCGGTGTTGATGAGCTCGAGATCCTGCTCGCGCGGCGCGCGTGGCTCGGTGTAGTACATCGCGAACGTGCCGAGGCACGCGCCGGCGGCGCCCATGATCGGCGTCGACCAGCAGGCGCGCAGTCCGATCGGGAGCGCGAGCGCGCGGAAATCCGCCCACAGCTCATCCGTCGCGATATCGGCGACGATGACCGTGTGGCCGGTGTAAGCCGCGGTGCCGCATGAGCCGACCTTCGGGCCGATGCGCAGCCCGTCGATCGCCTCACAGTAGTGCGTTGGCAGACTCGGTGCGGCACCATGGCGCAGCGTCGTGCCGTCGCTGTCGAGCAGAAGAATGGAGCAGCGCATGGCGGGACTTTGGTGCTCAATGAGCCGCACGAGCGACTCGAGCATACCGAAGAACTCCGCCTGATGCTGCGAGTTCGTCTCTGGCATCGGCGTGATCGGGGTGAAGGTGTGCGTGTACCTCCCCGGCAAGGAGTGCGCCGAGCCGAACCCGATCGCCGACCGCGCTCATTCGTCGAGCAAACGAAAAGGGACCGCCGAGTGGCGGTCCCTTTTCAGCGCGGTGTCGAGTGTGCGATCAGCCGTGCTTCGCGCCGTGACGGCGGCAGCTCGGGAACGCGCCCGATCCGGAGCCCGACGTTGAGCCGAGCGCGCTGCTGCCACTGGAGCCGGAGGTGCTCGAGGCGCAGCCGCTGCTGCTGTCGTCGTGGTCGTCGCCGCCGTTCGAGTCGTCGTCGCCGTTGCACTTGCCCGGCGGCGTCGTGCCGGAGCCGGAGATCGCCGTGGAGGTCGAGCCGGATCCCGAGCTGGCCGTCGCCGCGCAATCGCGGTGTTCGTCGCCGCGGCCGCAGTTGTACCGTCCCGAACCGCTCGCCGTCACTGTCGATCCACTGCCGCTCGTCGCGCCGGAGCCGCTGATCGACGAATTGCAGCCGCACGTCGAGCCTGCTGAGCTGCCCGAGGCGGTCGCGCTCGAACCGGACTGGCTGGCGCATCCCCCGCTGCCGCCGGAGCCGAACTTGCCCGAGCCGCCGTCCCGGTTGAACGCCACGCCCGGATCACTCGCCGAGAGCGGCGCGCCGGGAATGCGATCGGGTGAGCACGACGCCACGGTGAAAACCAGCGCGCCTACGGCGGCGGCCAGCGCTACGGCGACTTTCATTGTTTTTGGCTCCGAGGGGCGGGTAGGGGACTGCCCGATGAATCGGACGAAAATGTGCGCTATGGTCGAGCCTGTCAATCGCTACCGCGTACGAAGCGACGCCAGGTGTTTCGTCGACACGACAAACGACGTGCTCGCCAGACGGGTTCCGCCACGCCAGACCGAGACGCTCCAGCGCCCGGGCTCCTTCGCGCGATCGAGCGGCGGATGATACCAGCTCGTATCCCAGTCCGACATGATCGTCTCCTCGGTGTCGTACACGCGATGGCTCGGCGAGACGATCACGATCCGCACCGGCACGTCGCCGGGAAGAAAACCCCAGCGATTCACGACATAGATGCGATCATTCGGCGCGACGACGGGCGTCGCGACGAATCCTTCGCCGGGCTGGCCGGTGAAGTGGCCCACGCGGAGCTGCGGCGGCGCCATGTCGGCGATGTTGCGCCGCGTGATGCGATACCGCCCCGTCGTGTCCCAGCCCGCGATGCGCGAGGTGTAGTCGTCGTTCGCCTGCACGTACCACGCGGCGGCGAGCTCGCGATACTCGGCGACGCGCGTCGGATGGGAGCTCGCCACGTTGTGCTGCTCCGTCGAGTCGGTGGCGAGGTCGTAGAGCTGCGCGCCCGAGCCGTCGCGGCGCGCGATGAATTTCCATCGGCCGTCGCGCAGCCCCGTCTGCGCCGGCGACACGTCCTTGTAGAAGTACGCGATGCGCGGCGCGTACCACGGCGAGAGCAGATCCTGTCCTGGGACCTCGGGCGTCCGCAAACCGGCCAGCGCGAGCACGGTCGGCATCACGTCGCCGTGCGTGCCGAGCCGGCGGAGCGTGATTCCGGTGTGCACGCCGGGCGTGAGCACGACGAGAAAGTTCCGAACGTTCTCCTCCCAGATCGCGTTCCGGTGGAGATAGTTGTTCGCGTGATACTCGGCGAAGCCTTCCCCATGATCGCCGGTGATCGCGACGATCGTGTTGCGCAGCAGGCCGCGCCGGTCGAGATCGGCGAACAGGCGGTCGAGTGCCGCGTCGGTGTAGTGCAGGGAATTGAGATATCGTGAATGGTCGTCGTCGCCGCGCGCCGGGCCCGCGTCGCCGCCCCAGGTGCCGTACGGGTAATGCGTGGCGATCGTGTGAAACTCGAGGAAGAACGGCCGGCCGGTGCGATGCACCGAATCGACCCACGACACGGCGAGCGGCCGCACCGCGTCCTCGTTCACGCCCCAGCTGTGAATCTCCTCGTCCTTCGTGAGCGGGCTCTTGCCGTCGAGGTAGTAGACGATGGTGTCCCACGGCATGGTGCGGTAGAAATCGGCGAGCGATCCGAAGCGGAGATCGGGCGCGGCGAAGAGTCCCGTGCGATAGCCCGCATCGCGCATCGCGCTCACGAAGGTCGGCGCGCGCAGCGGATGCAGGATCTCGTCGTTCACCGAGCCCCAGGTGATCGTGCGACCGCCGGTCATGAGCGGCACGTGCGCGCGCGTCGTCGCGGGATAGAAGCTGTAGAGGTCCGGCAGGACGATCGCGTCGCTCGCACGCGACGCGAGGTGCGGCGTGACCGCGGACGCGAACGCGCCGCCGGGCAGCAGCTGCTCGCTGCCGACACTCTCGAGCACGATGAGCAGCACGTTCGGCCTGTGCTCCGCCGCGCGCACGTGGTCAGCCGCCGCTTCGGCGGCGGGCGCGGCGGGATCGTCGCGCCAGGTCGAATCGCGAAGCCGCTCGAGCGCCGCGCGCGGCACGATGCCGCCCGTTGTCGTCGGCATCGATACGACGTCGCCACGGAACAGCGCGTGGAGCGGAAACTCGTCCAGGTGATGCGCGTTGATGAGCAGCACCGCCGGAATCGCGGCGACGGTGTAGAGCGCGCTCCCGGCGAGCCAGCGCCGCGCCGGCCACTCGGCCCGGAGCTCGCCGCCGAGGACGCGCGCGACCCACCACGTGCAGGCCGCCGCGAGCGCGAGATTCGCGACGAGCATGCCGCCGCCCGCGGTGAACGCCGATCCGAACAACGCGGGCAAGCTCGACGAGAGCTCGCGCCAGCCGCCCTCCGTCTGCGCGAGCGCCATGTGCTCGCCGAACAGGCGAAACGCGGTCTGATCGAACGCGATGAGCGCGTGCACGAGGGCGAACGCCGCGACGGCAAGCGCGCGTCCGCTCCGCGACCGCGAGAGGCTCGCGACGACGAGGCCAAGCACGGCCGCGGCGACCACGCTCCGCCACTGAAGCAGCGGGAGCGCCGCGAGAAACCCGACCCGGTGCGCGAACGAAGCGTTCGCGCCCGCGCGGGACCAGTAGCTCTCCGCCTGCATCAGCGTGGTGAACGCGGCGCTCACGAGCGCCACGCGCGCCGCGCGGCTCAGAAGAGCACGGACGTCCACGCACGCTCCGGACGAAACACGCGCGCCGGCAGGTCACGCCACCACTTGCCGGCGCCGTTCGTCTTGAACTCCGTCGCCATGTTGTCGTCGGTGACGTACCACAGGTCGTTCGCACGGCGAAAGTCCGGCGCCACGTCCTCCGTCGGTGTGTCGATCAGCTCCTGCCGCGCGTCGACGTATGCGCCGCCGGGGGCGAAGGGCAGCGAGCCATTCGGGCCGCGATACGCATCGATCGCCGCGCGCCGCGTCGCCGAATCCACCGCGAAGGGCGCATCGCTGCCCGCCACGAAGTTCAGGTAGCGGGTCACGTGCTTGAACACGCCCGCCGCCGTGTAGATCACGTCGAGCGAGCCCGTGGTGTTCCAGTACAGCACGCCGCCCGGCGTGAGGTGCTGCTTCGCTTCCTGGAGAAACTCCGCCGAGAGGATGTGCGTCGCGCCCGAGCGCCAGTGCCACGTGCCGTTGATGACGATCGCGTCGAAGCGGCGCGCCGGGTTCCGGGCGAGCCAGCGACGACCGTCGTCGAAGTGCAGGTCGACCTTGGGATCGTCGAGCACCGACGCTTCGGTCGGAAAGTGGAACATCATCCGCACGTACTCGGGATTCAGCTCGACGATCGTGAGCGAGTCCGTCGCCGGATTGTCGGCGAGCACACGCGCCCAGCTGCCCGTGCCGACGCCGATCTCGAGGACGCGCCGCGGCTTCGGGTGCAGCGCCGTCACGAAATACGCGCGCGAGATCATGTTCTCGTTCGTCACGGGATTCGTGAAGAACCCGCCGTCGTACAACCCGTCGCCGTACTCGAAGCGCGACGGCCACACGCCGACGATCGCGTCGCGCCCCTGCACGATGTAGTCGTAGCCGGGCGTGTAGCCGTCGGTGCCGAAGTGCAGGCGCTCGAGAAAGAGCGTGTAGAGCGGCGTCTGGATGCCGAGCATCACGAGCGCGACGACCGCCGCGACCGCTGCCCCCGCCTGGCGCCGCGACGTCTCCGGCGCGAACCACCAGAGCACCTGCGCGATCACGAGGCACGCGACCGACAACAGGAGAATGTTGTGTTGCAGCGTCTCGACCTCGAGCAGCACGAAGCCCGTGAGCAACGGACCGGCCGTCGCGCCGAGGACATTGGCGAGGATCACCCGGCTCACGCCGTGCCCCGAGGCATCGGCGTCGCGCACGCCCTCGGCGCAGAGCAGCGGAAAGACGCCGCCCATCGC
>DASZUN010000099.1:0-5558 GCA_035547615.1 Gemmatimonadaceae bacterium
GATCTCGATCGTCTCGCCGCAGGTGTTCTCGATCGACTCCCTCGGCGTGATCTGGGGCGACGTCGATGCGCGGGTGGTCGCGCGCGCGAAGCAGGCGGGCACGAAGGTCGTGCCGCTCGTCATGAATCCCGGCTTCGACCAGCCGACGATTCATCATATTCTCAACACGCCAGACGTGCGGCGGCGCGCGATCGCGAATCTCGTCACCCTCTGCCGCGATCACCACTTCGACGGCCTGCAGTTCGACATCGAGAACGTCAACGTCGCCGACCGCGATTCGCTCACGAGCTTCATGCGCCAGTCCGCGGACGCGCTGCACACGGTGCATTGCACGCTCTCGGCGGCCGTCGTGCCGCGGGCGAGCGATTTCGCCGGGCCCACGTCGTACCACCGCTGGATCTTCGAGAACTGGCGCGGCGCGTACGACTACAAGGCGCTCGCCGACGCGCTCGACTTCATCTCGTTCATGACCTACGCGCAGCACACCGGCGGCACCCCGCCCGGCCCGGTCGCCGGCTACACGTGGATGGAGAGCGCGCTCCAGTACGTCCTCGCGCTCGGCGTGCCGGCGAGCAAGATCTCGCTCGGCATTCCGTCGTACTCCGATTGGTGGTACCCGACCTACGACGTGAAGAACGGCGCGCAGATGCGCGGCAGCGACATCTCGTACGCCAACGCCATGGGCATCCTCGCGCGCTACGGCGCGAAGCTCGAGTGGGACGACCGCGACAAGGCGTCGTTCGCGCTCTGGAGCAACGACGGCATCAACGAGTTCCTCTGGCTCGAGGACGCGCGCGCGTTCCAGGCGAAGTTGGCGCTCGTGCGGAAGTACAAGCTGCGCGGGTATTCCGTGTGGGTGCTCGGCACAGAGGATCCCAAGGTGTGGGAGATCGTGCGGTAGCGGCGGCACGGGCGCGCCGAATACGGTTGGATTGAAGTTGGGACGCGGACTGGGCGGAATTGGCGGACGAGGAGCGAATGGGTTCCGAGTGTTGGACGCGTCCTCGCGCAACGAGCCCGGACCATTCTTGGGAACGACCTCAGGACGCTTCTCGTGGCCTCCCGAGCGGCAGTGCCCAAGAAAATCCCGGCTCGTGGTGAGCGGAGTCTCGGACGCCGAGGAGCGAGTCCGCCCCTCGTCCGACCCAGGTCCGCTTCGTCCGCGTCCCAAGTCAATCCAACCCGATTCGGCGCAACGCGGCGGCCCAGCGAACCCCCGCCGCGGCCCGTAGACTATCAGTCCCCGCACGGCCGAATCCCCCCGCCCCAGTCCCGATGCATCGCCTCCCGACGACGCTCGCCGCGCTTGCCCTCGCGATCGGCAGCACCGCGTCCGCGCAGCTCCCCGCCGACTCCATTCTCGTCCGCGACCTCAAGTTCCGGTCGATCGGGCCCGCCGTGATGAGCGGGCGCATCGCCGACGTGGCGGTGACCGACGCGAAAGGCTCGCGCGCCAAGATCGGCAACGTGATCTACGCCGGCGCCGCGACGGGCGGCGTGTGGAAGTCGACCAACGCCGGCGTCACGTGGACGCCCGTGTTCGACTCCGTGCGCACCGGCTCCGTCGGCGCGATCGCGGTCGCGCCCTCCGATCCCGACGTCGTGTGGGTCGGCACGGGCGAAGCGAACAACATGCGCAGCTCGTCGTGGGGCACGGGCGTCTACAAGTCGACCGACGGCGGCAAGACCTGGTCGAAGGCGATGCTCCCCGAATCGCAGCACATCGGCCGGATCGTCATCGACCCGCGCGATCCGAACGTCGTCTACGTCGCGGCGCTCGGCCCCCTCTGGACCTCGGGCGGCGAGCGCGGGCTCTACAAGACCACCGACGGCGGCAAGACCTGGACGAACACCAAGGAGATCAGCAAGTACACCGGCTTTAGCGATCTCGTAATGGATCCGACCGACCCGGACGTGCTCTATGCCTCCGCCCTCGAGCGCGAGCGGCGCGAGTACGGGTTCCTTCCGGCTGGCACCGAGAGCGGTATCTACAAGACGACGGACGCGGGCAAGACGTGGAACAAGCTCGCGCGCGGCCTCCCCACGGGTGAAATCGGCCGCATCGGTCTCGCGGTGTGCGAGTCGCGCCCGCAGACGGTGTATGCGATCGTACACGCCAAGGCGCCGGGCAACGGGCTCTATCGGAGCGACGACGCGGGCGCCACGTGGCGCGAGGTCAACAATCAGAACGGCACCGCGTGGTACTACAGCCAGGTGCGCTGCGACCCGTCCGATCCCGAGCACGTGATCACGCTCAACGCGTCGTCGCGCGAGTCGCACGACGGCGGCAAGACGCTCGCCCCGTTCGCCGCGGGCGGCGTACACAGCGACCACCACGCGCTCTGGATCAACGACGCCAACCCGCAGCAGATGATCCTCGGCGGCGACGGCGGCCTCTATCTCTCGTGGGACGCGGGACACACGTGGGATCACGTCGAGAGCATCGTCGCCGGGCAGTTCTACACGGTCTCGGTCGACGACGCGCAGCCGTTCTACAACGTGTACGGCGGCCTCCAGGACAATCAGACGTGGTGGGGGCCGAGCCGCACGCGCAACGCGTTCGGGCCGAGCAACGCCGACTGGGCGCGCATGGCGGGCGGCGACGGCTTCTACGCCGTGCCCGACTTCTTCGATCGCAACTACGTGTACGCCGAGATGCAGCAGGGCGGCGTGGTGCGGTACGACGCGCGCACGGGGCAGAACAAGAACATCAAGCCCGTGCCGCCCGAGGGCACCCGCTATCGCTTCAACTGGAGCGCGCCGATCGTGCCGTCGCATCACGCGGCGAGCACGGTGTACATGGCGGCGAACTACCTGTTCAAGAGTACTGATCGCGGCGATACGTGGCAGACGATCAGCCCCGATCTCACGCGCAACATCGATCGCGACAAGTTGCCCCTTCGCGGCGCGGTGCCCGATTCCACCGCGCTCGGCCGCAACGAAGGCACGGCGGAGTTCAGCAACATCACCTCGTTCGATGAATCGTCGTTCCGGGCAGGGTTGATCGTCGTCGGCACGGACGACGGCCTGATCCAGGTCACGCGCGACGGCGGCAAGACGTGGCAGAAAACGGACGCGTTCCCGAACGTGCCCGAAACCACGTACGTGAGCCACGTGATGTGGTCGAAGGCCAACGAGGGCACGCTCTACGCGTCGCTCGACGGTCACCGCAGCAACGACTTCAAGCCGTACGTCGTCGAGAGCACCGACTACGGCAAGACGTGGAAGTCGATCGCGGGCGATCTCCCCGAGGAAGGCTCGGTGCAGGTGGTGCGCGAGGATCCGCGCCAGTCGAACCTGCTCTTTGCCGGCACCGAGTTCGGCGTCTTCTTCACCGTTGACGCCGGCGCGCACTGGACGCAGTTGAAGGGCGGCCTCCCCGGCGTGCCGGTGGACGACATCGCGATCCAGGAGCGCGAGCACGATCTCGTGCTCGGCACGCACGGCCGCGGCGTCTACATCCTCGACGACATCACACCGCTCGAGCAGTTCGCCAAGGCGAAGACGGCGCAGGTGGCGTATCTCTTCCCGGTGCGCGACGAGCTGCTCTTCCAGCCCAACGCGAGCAGGAACTCCGGCATGGGGACGCGCGGGTTCACCGGCGAGAATCCGGAACCCGGCACGCGCATTTCGTATCTGCTCAACGCCGTGCCGAAGGACGCGAAGGTCACGCTGTCGATCGTGGACGCCGGCGGCACGGTGATCCGCGACGTGGCGGCGCCGAAGACGCCGGGACTGCACCGCGTCGTGTGGGACGCACGCGTCGGACCGCCGCTCACGGGGCCGGTCGATACGGCGACGAATGCCAACCGCGGCGGCCGCGGCGGCCGCGGCGGTGCGGGTGGCCCGGGCGGCCCGGGCGGCCCGGGCGGTGGCGCGTTCGGCGGCTTCGCCCGTGGCAACGTGAACATGTTCCCCGCCAATCCGGGACGCTACGTGGCGCGACTGACCGTCGCCCCGACGAGCGGCGCGCCGACGGTTATGGAACAGTCATTCACGATGTATAAAGACCCGATGGTCGTGCTCAGTGATGCGGAGCTCAGGCAGCTCTACGCCTTCCGGCTGAGCGTCGTCAAGCTGCAGACCCGGTTGCGCGACGAGCAGGCGCGGCTGGACACCGTGCAGCGCGTCGCCGCCGCGGCCAAGCGCGCCGCGGACACTTCCGGCGCCAAGGTCACGCCGGAGCTCAAGACGCGGATCGCAGCGCTCGAAAAGGAAGTGGCCGATCTGACGAAGGAGATCGGTGCGGCCGGCGGCGGACGGGGCGGTCGCGGTGGGCCGGGCTTCGGCGGCGCGTTCGCGCGCGGCGGCGCGGCAGGTGAGCCGCAGGATCAGGCCGCCGAACCGCCCGCGAGCGGGCGAGCTGGCGGCCGCGGCGGACGTGGAGCGCGCGCTGGCCGCCCTGGCGTTGCACAAGCCGGCGCGCCGGCGAGTGCGGCCGCGCCTCCGGCCAACGAGGAAGATCAGAACCCGACGCCGTCGCAGACGCCGCAGACGCTTCAGGCCAAGCTCGGCACCACGACCGAGATGCTGAACGTCACCTTCAATCCGAACCCGGCGCAGAAGAAGCTGGTACAGACGCTCCCCGCCGATCTCGACAAGGCGAGCGCACGCGTGAAGAAGGCACAGACCGAAGATCTCCCCGCTCTGCTCGAGGCGCTCAAGAGTGCGGGCGTCGAGGTGAAGACGCCGTAGCCACGTCGGGAGCAGCGGGGAACGACCAATCAGCGGAGTCGAACGAACACGCGACGAAAACGGCAAAGCCTGATCGACATGGTTTGCCGTTTTCGTTTGCTTCGGACGTGCTCCGTTCGATTGTCGTTCCCGCTGCTCTATCCCGCCGCTTCCAGCTCCCGCAGATCCTCGTCGCTCAGCTCGATCTCCGCGGCGCGCACGTTCTCCTCCAAGTGGTCGACCTTGGACGTGCCGGGGATGACGAGCATCGCCGGTGAGCGCGCGAGCAGCCAGGCGAGCGCCACCTGCATCGCCGTGGCATTGTGCCGCTTGCCCACGCGCTCGATCACCTCCTGCGCGTTCGCGTTGTCGCTCGAGCTCTCGATCGATCCCGCGGCGAGCGGGAACCACGGGATGAACGCCATCGCGTGCTGCTGGCAATACCTCACCACGTCGTCCCACTCGCGATCGACGACGTTGTAGCGGTTCTGCACGGACGCGATCGGCACCACCTTCTGCGCCGCTTCGATCTGCTCGACGCCAACCTCGGACAGGCCGACGTGCCGAACGGTTCCCTCGCGCACGAATTCGGCGAGCACACCGAACTGTTCATCGGCCGGCACCTTCTCGTCGATGCGGTGCAGTTGCCACAGGTCGACGCGATCGCGCTTCAGTCGCTTGAGGCTTCCCTCGAGCGCGTTGCGGAGATGCTCGGGTCGCCCGTTCGGCGTCCACTTGTTTGGCCCGGGCCGCTCGAGGCCGCCCTTGGTCGCGATGACGAGATCGTCCGGATACGGATGCAGCGCCTCCGCGATGATTTCCTCGGACACGTATGGCCCGTACGAGTCCGCCGTGTCGATGAAATTGACGCCGAGTTCGACGGC
>DASZUN010000100.1:0-3464 GCA_035547615.1 Gemmatimonadaceae bacterium
AAGAAATCGTCCTGCGGCCGGATCTGCCGGTCGAAGTTCGCGGTGTCGACGCCGAGGGCGCGAACCGCGCCCTGCTGCCGCTGGGCGTGGGCGGTGGTCGGCGCGACGAGAGCGCCGAGGGCGAGCGCAAGACTGCCGCGCGCGGCAATGCGGGCAAGCGCTCCGTACGAGCTCTGTGCCATTGAGACAACTCTCCTTGCGTGAGGGAAGCGGTACGACACGAGTCGTCCGCGTGGTACACCATCTACGTTCGAGATCCGTCACACCGTTAGCAAGCTGAACCGCGTGCTGGCGCGGTCAAACCCTGACGCAGGCGCGGTCGAATGCCGACTGACGCCCGCCTCGCCCCCTTCGAACGTTCGCCGTTCGCATTCTCAGAGGGGACCGATGCTCAGCCGGATTCTCGCTGCCGGCCTGTTCACCGCGGCACTCGCCGCCGCCTGCGCCGGCTCCAGCACCTCGCCGGCGTCCGCCCCCGCCACGCCGCCGAGCGGCGATGCGGCGGTCGTGTTGAATGTCGTCCCCGCCGCGCGTGCCACGGGGGTCGATCCCAAGGCGCCGATCGTCATCACGTTCAATCACGCGATGTTCTCCGGGATGGAGATGCTGGTGTTGTTGCACGAAACCAGCGTCACCGGCCCCACCGTGCCCGGCACCGGGACGTGGTCTGCCGATCGCACGACGCTCACGTTCACGCCCACGCAGCCGCTCCAGTCCAACACCACGTACGTTCTGCATCTCTCCCCGAATCTCAAGGACGCGAGCGGCAATCCGATCAGCTTCGCCGCCTGCGCGCAGCGGCTGGGCGGCCAGTCGCCGAGCGGGCTCGGATTCGGCGGCATGATGGGTGGCGGCATGGGCCCCGGGATGATGGGCAACGGCTGGCAGGCCGGGACGGGCCAGTGGGGCTACGGGATGATCTTCACGTTCACGACGGCCTGATTGGCGGTATCGCCGCTCCGAGCAAGAGCAACACAAGACCAACAGCAGTAACGACAATCGAGCGGAACACGGCCGGAAGGAGCGAATCAAAGATTTCGCTGTTCCGGCCGTTCTTCTCTTAGTTGTCGTTCCTGCTGTTGATGAAGCTGGGTTGGCGAGGCCGCGAGCCCGAGCGGAGGCGATCTGCGTAGCCATGGGCGCCCAGGCGCGTCATATTCCTCGCGCTGACCCTACCAATCCGAGCCGCACATCCAGGAGGCCGTGCTCGTGCGCAGATCCATCCTCGGCATCGCAATCCTCTCACTCGGCGCGCAGATCGTGGGCGCCCAGTCGCAAGACCTCTATTCCGAGCTCCACTGGCGGATGATCGGCCCCACGCGCGCCGGTCGCGCGCGCGCCGTCGCCGGCGTGCCCAGCGAGCCCAACGTCGCCTACATCGGGTTCGACAACGGCGGCGTGTGGCGGTCGACCGACTACGGCTCGACGTGGAACCCGCTCTTCGACAACGAATCGACGGGGTCGATCGGCGCGATCGCCGTATCGCCGACCAATCCGAGCATCATCTACGTCGGGAGCGGCGCCGGCATCATCCGGCCCGACCTCGCGACCGGCGACGGGATGTACAAGTCGACCGACGCCGGCAAGACGTGGACGCACCTCGGCCTGCGCGAGACGCAGATGATCGCCCAGGTCGACGTCGACCCGACCAATCCGGATCGCGTGTTCGTCGCCGCGCTCGGGCACCCGTACGGCCCGAACGCCGAGCGCGGGGTGTTCCGCTCGACGGACGGGGGGAAGACGTTCCAGAAAGTGTTATATAAGGATGAGTATACGAGCGCGAACGACGTCCGCATCGACCCGAGCAACCCGCAGATCGTGTACGCGGCGCTCTGGCAGCAGCAGCAGTCCTACATCGAGGGCGGCTCGTTCGGCGGCGCGAACGGCGGCATCTTCAAGTCGACCGATGGCGGCACGACCTGGACCAAGCTCACCGAGGGCTTGCCGACGGTGCTCCAGGCGAACCTCGCGATCGCGCCGAGCAACCCGAAGGTCGTCTACGCGATGGTCGCCGAAGAGCTGCCAGGCGCCCGCGGCGGCCCGCAGGGATTTGGCGGGGGCGGTGCGGTGGCGCTCTACCGCTCCGATGACGGCGGAGAGCACTGGACGGTGATGGACGGCCCCGGCGTGCAGGGGCGGCCGATCGATCAGCGTCCGCTCGCGCGCATCGGCGGCGGCGACCTGCCCACCCTCGTCGTCGATCCGAAGAATGAGAATTCGCTCTACAGCGCGTCAACGGTGTTCTGGCGCAGCGACGACGGCGGCAAGACGTGGACGGCCGTGCGCGGCGCGCCCGGCGGCGACGACTACCAGAAGGCGTGGGTGAACCCGAACAATCCGAACATTCTCCTCGTCGTCAGCGACCAGGGCGGCGTGATCTCGGCGAATCACGGGCAGTCGTGGAGCAACTGGTACACGCAGCCCACCGCGGCCATGTACCACGTCTCGACGGACAACACGTACGTCTATCGCGTGTGCGGCGGCCAGCAGGACTCGGGCTCGGCGTGCGTCGACAGCAAGTCGGCGGACGGCGAGATCACGTTCCACGACTGGCATCCGGTGAACATCCAGGAGTACGGCGAGGCCGCGCCCGATCCGAAGGACGCGGACAAGGTGTTCGGCAGCGCGCGGACGAGCGTGTCGCTCTACAACCGCCGCACCGGCCAGACGACGAACGTGGGCCCGAGCGCCGAGCAGCGGGACGTGCAGTACGGGCGCAACGTGCGCACGATGCCGATCGAGTGGTCGCCGGTGAATCCGAACATTCTCTACTACGCCTCGAACGTGGTGTGGAAGAGCGCCGACGACGCGCACAGCTGGACGCGGATCAGCCCGGACCTGGCGCGGCAGACGTGGGCGGTGCCGGCGAGCGTCGGCAAGTATGCGTCGGAAGTGCGGCCGTCGCCGCAGGGCTCGATCACGGCGCTCTCGCCGTCGCCGCGGAGCACGAGCGTGCTCTGGGCGGGCACCGACGACGGCAACGTGCAGGTGACGACCGACGGCGGCGCGCACTGGTCGAACGTGACGCCGGCGGCGATCAAGCCGTGGACGCGCATCTTCAACGTCGACGCGGGGCACTTCGACAACGGGACGGCGTACATCGCGGCGAACACGATGCGCCTCGACGACATGAATCCGCATTTCTTCCGCACGCACGACGGCGGCAAGACGTGGACGGAGATCGACAACGGCATCGCGCCGGGCAACGTGGCGAACTCGATTCGCGAGGACCCGCGGCAGAAGGGGCTGCTCTACGCCGCGACGGACGATCAGGTGTGGGTCTCGTTCGACGATGGCGACCACTGGTCGTCGCTCCGGCTCAACATGCCGGCGATCTCCGTTCGCGATCTCCAGCTGAAGGATGACAGCACCTGCATCTGCTCGGATCTCATCGCGGGCACGCACGGGCGCGGCTACTGGATCCTCGACGACGTGACGCCGCTCCGGCAGGAAGCGGCGGCGGC
>DASZUN010000101.1:0-1831 GCA_035547615.1 Gemmatimonadaceae bacterium
GAGCTGCTCGTGCGATTCCTCTCGCTCGCCGGGCCGATATCGGTCGACGACGTCCTCGCGCGCTACGAGTTCGACGCGGATTGGGTCCGCGAGCGGCTCGACGAGTGGACGCGCACGGGCAAGCTGGTGCGCGGCACGTTCGCCGGCGACAGCGCGACGCCGCGCTGGTCCTCGCGGCGATTGCTCGAGCAGGCGCGCCGCCGCGAGCTGGCGCATGCCCGCCGGCAGATCGAAGCGGTCGATCTCAGCCGCTTCGCGCGGTTCATGCAACGTTGGCAACACCTCGATCCCGCGACGCGCATGGAAGGCGACGAGGGATCCGTGCGCGCGATTCGCCAGCTGTACGGCATCGCGCGGCCCGCCGAGATGTGGGATCGTGAGTATTTCCCGGCGCGCATCGACGGCTTCGAGCCCGATGCGCTCGCGCGATTGATCGCCCTCGGCGAGCTGGCGTGGATCGGCGGCAGCCCGGATGCCAGACCGGACGACGCGGCGAGCCTCTCGACGATTCGATGGATCCGACGCGGCACCGCGCGCGCGTGGATTCGCCCTGCGCCGTCGCGCCCGCTCAGCGAGCACGCGCAGCGTGTGCTCGAGGCGCTCGGGCACGAGGGGGCGTCGTTCTTCGACGAGCTGCTCGCCACCACCGTGCTCACGTCGCGCAGCCTGCGTGATGCACTGCGCGAGCTCGTCGGCGCGGGACTCGTGACGAACGATTCACTCGCGTCCTTGCACGCCGTGATTCGCTGGCGGCCGACCGTGTCGCCGCGCGACCGGACGCAGCCGGATCCGACGCGGTGGCTGCCCGCGGACTACACGCCTTCGGCGAATCGCTACGTGGTGCAGCGCCGGCCAAATCTCCGCCGGCTTCCCAAATGGAAGCGGCCCGACAAGCAAGGCGCGGAGCCGACCACGTGGCCCGGCCGCTGGTCGCTGGTACAGGTGCCGCGCGTGCTCGGCCCCGACGTGCCCGAAGACGAGTGGTCGGACATTCTCGCGCAGCAATTCCTCGAGCGGTACGGCATCGTGTCGCGCGAGATGTGGCGCCGCGAGCACCCCGCCGTCTCGTGGCGGACGATCTATCGTGAGCTCAAGCGGCTCGAGTTCCGTGGCGAGGTGCGGCGCGGCTACTTCGTGCGCGGGCTGTCCGGTGCGCAGTTCGCGCTGCCGCAGGCGGTCGAGATGCTGCGCGCGACGGACGCCGACGCGGAGCCCGCGGCGATCGTCATGGCGGCGAGCGATCCCGCGAACGTCTACAGTCTTCCGGCGCCCGGCGAAGCCGCCCGCGACCCGTTCGTGCGCCCGCGCAGCCGGAACGCCCTCCTCGTGACCATCGACGGTGTGGTGATCGTGATCGCGGAGCGGCGCGGCGGGCGTGTCGCGATTCGACCGGACACCGACGCGTCACTCGTCACGCGCGCCGCGAAGGTGCTCGTCTCGCATCTCGCCGAGCGCTCCTCGCGCGATCTCATCCTCGAGACGATCGACGGCGAGCCCGCGACGGCCAGCCGCCACGCACAATCGTTCGTCGACGCGGGCTACCGCCACGGCACGGGCGGATTGCGGTATTACAGATCTCTATAGGGCGTCATTCCGCACGAAACGGCGAATGTCCGGAACGGCCGGATCCGGCCCCGGCACGAAGGTCCCGCGGTTGCTCACTCGAGAGGACACTCTCGGACCGGGTCAGCGCTTCTTCGGCGCTCCGCGCCTCGGGTCGTTCGTCTGTGAGGTGATCCGGTTCTGATCGACGTGCAGCGCGACGCCCGGCGAATCGCTCGCGCCGATCGCGGGCGTCTGCGCGGCGAGACTCTGCATCAGGTCGCCGAGC
>DASZUN010000102.1:0-2015 GCA_035547615.1 Gemmatimonadaceae bacterium
GACCGCGACATCAAGATCTCGCGCAACGACGGCGAGACCGGCTACAGCGAGCTGACGACGATCGCCGAATCTCCGCTGGACGCCAAGGTCCTCTGGGTGGGCAGCGACGACGGCAATGTCCAGGTGTCGACCGACGGCGGCGAGCACTGGAACGAGGTGAGCGCGGCGATCGCCTCGGACGCCGGGATAGTGAGCGGCACCTACGTCGGCCGCATCGTCGCGTCCAGCGCGTCCAAGGGCACGGCGATCGTCGCGTTCGACGCGCATCGCGCCGGCGACTTCGCGCCGTACATCGCGCGTACCACCGACTTCGGCAAGACGTGGACGCGCATCGTCACCGGGCTGCCGACCGACGCATCCGTGCGCAGCGTCTATGAGTATCCTGGTAAACCAAATGTCATATTCGCCGGTACCGAGCGTCACTTGTTCGTGAGCCTGGATTCCGGCGCGCACTGGTCGCCGCTCGTCGCCAACCTGCCGACCACGCGCTACGACGACATCGTCGTGCATCCGCGCACGCACGACCTCATTCTCGCGACGCACGGCCGCTCGTTGTGGATCCTCGACGATGCCTCGCCGATCGCCGAGTGGACGCCGCAGATCGCGAGCACGCCGATGTATCTGTTCCAGCCGGCGCGCGCCACGATCATGCAGTACTGGGACGACATCTCGAACATGGCGCAGGGCTTCTTTGCCGCGGAGAATCCCGCCGACGGCGCGACGTTCACCTACTGGCTGAACAAGCCGGCGACGAAGGTGCAGCTCGTCGTGCGCGACCGCGATGGCAATGTCGTTCGCACCGTCGACGGCAAGACATCTACCGGCGTGATCAATCGTACCGTGTGGGACCTGCGCCACGTGCCGCCGCCGGCGACGCCCGGACGCGGCGGCGCGGAAGAAGGCGGCGATGCAGCGAACGCGGGCCGCGCGACGCATCCCGATCTGCCGATTCCGCAGCACGAGATCGGGAATCGCGGGCCGTACGTCTCGCCAGGCACCTACTCCGTGACGCTCGTGGTCGATGGTGACTCCACCACGCGCGAATTCGAGGTGCGCGCCGATCCCGTCGTTCAGGTCTCGACGAAGCAGCTCCGGGAACGTGAGACGTTCTTGATGGACGTGCAGGCGCAGCAGGTGAAGGTGGAGCAGTTCGCGACGGCGCTGCGCGCGAAGCGCCAGGGCGCCACCGGCGCGGACTCGGCGCGCTACGCGGCGCTCGAGCGCAAGTTGACGATGGGGCGCGACGCGCTGCGCGGGCAGCTCAGGGCAATCGCCTCGGCGTACAACGGCAGCGGCGCGCAGCAAGGAAGCCTCATGCCGCCGAGCGCGGAGCATCGCGAGGCGCTGGAGGCGGCGAAGAAGGAGATCGAGAGTATCGAGAAGCAGGTGCGGTGATGAACCTCGTTCCCGTCCCGCTCCGCATCCTCGGGTGCCTCCTCGAGAAGGAGGCGACCACGCCAGACGTGTATCCGCTGTCGTTGAACGCGCTCACCGTGGCGTGCAATCAGCTCACGAACCGCGAGCCCGTGATGCAGCTCGCGGAGGTCGAGGTGCGCAACGCCGTGAACGCGTTGCGCCAGGACGGCCTCGTGCGCGCGATTCAGCCGGCGGGCTCCAAGGTCATGAAGTTCCAGCACCTGCTCGCTGACAAGCTGAATCTCGATGCGCGCGAGCGCGCGGTGTTGTGCGTGCTCATGCTGCGCGGCGCGCAGACGCTCGCCGAAATCCGCACGCGCACGACGCGGCTCGCCGAGTTTCCGGGCGCGGAGGATGTCGAGGCGACGCTCACTGAACTGGCCAGGCGCGGCCTCGCCGCCGAAGTCGGGCGGCAGCCGGGACAGAAAGAGTCGCGGTTCGTGCAACTGCTCGGGCAACAGTCCGACGATCACGCGGCGGATGGCCGCGTCGAGAATGCGCACGACGGTGAACGGCCAGCCGAAGCGCACGCAGCCAGCGCCGGCGGAGCGCAGGGTCCCGATCGCGTGGCCGCACTCGAGGCGAAGGTGGACGAGCTG
>DASZUN010000103.1:0-1650 GCA_035547615.1 Gemmatimonadaceae bacterium
ATGGTGTTCCAGAAGCCGACGCCGTTCCCGATGACGATCTACGAGAACATCGCCTTCGGCATCCGCCTCTACGAGAAGCTGCCGAAGTCCGAGCTCGACGACCGCGTGCGCGTGTCGCTCGAGCGCGCGGCGCTGTGGAACGAGGTCAAGGACAAGCTCGGCGCGTCCGGCCTGTCGCTCTCCGGCGGCCAGCAGCAGCGCCTGTGCATCGCCCGCACCGTGGCGGTGAAGCCCGAGGTCATCCTGTTCGACGAGCCGTGCTCGGCGCTCGACCCGATCTCCACGGCCAAGATCGAGGAGCTGATCTCCGAGCTCAAGGACGACTACACGATCGCCATCGTCACCCACAACATGCAGCAGGCGGCGCGCGTCTCCGACTTCACCGCCTTCATGTATCTCGGCGAGCTGATCGAAT
This sequence comes from Gemmatimonadaceae bacterium, assembly GCA_035547615.1. Classification (GTDB taxonomy): domain Bacteria; phylum Gemmatimonadota; class Gemmatimonadetes; order Gemmatimonadales; family Gemmatimonadaceae; genus JAQBQB01. The sequence goes on from DASZUN010000103.1 coordinate 416, forward strand.
TCGGCGAGACCAGCACCATCTTTACCGCGCCGACCGACCGGCGCACCCACGACTACATCACCGGCCGCTTCGGCTAGGTGGAGGGCGAACGATGACCGACCACCACACCGTCAAGGCTTTCGACTCCGACCTGCAGGAGCTCGCGCGCATGGTCGCCGAAATGGGCGGCCTCGCCGAGCGGCAGGTCGCCGACGCCGTCGACGCGCTCGCCCGCCGCGACACCGCGCTGGCGCAGCGCGTGACCGCGGCCGACGCGCAGATCGACGCGCTGCAGCGCGAGCTCGAGGAGAAGTCCGTGCTGATCATTGCCCGCCGCCAGCCGGTGGCGAGCGATCTGCGCGAAGTGGTCGGCGCGCTGCGGCTCGCCAACGACCTCGAGCGCATCGGCGATCTCGCCAAGAACATCGCCAAGCGCGTCATCGCGCTCAACGGCGAATTCCCGCCGCCGAAGCTGATCCGCGGCGTCGAGCACATGACCGTGCTGCTGCTCGGGCAGCTCAAGGCGGTGCTCAACGCCTATGCGCGGCGCAGCGTCCCGGAGGCGATGGCGGTGTGGCGCGGCGACGAGGAGATCGACGCTGTCTGCACGTCGGTGTTCCGCGAGCTGCTGACCTACATGATGGAAGACCCGCGCAACATCACCTTCTGCATTCATCTCCTGTTCTGCGCCAAGAACATCGAGCGCATGGGCGACCACGCGACCAACATCGCCGAGACGGTGCATTACATCATCGAGGGCAAGCCGATCACCGACCAGCGGCCGAAGGGCGACACCACCACGCTTGCGGCCCTGCGCACGGCGGGCGAACTCTGAGATCGAAGGCATGAGCGCACGAATTCTGATCGTCGAGGACGAGGAGCCGCTGACCATGCTGCTCCGCTACAATCTCGAGGCCGAGGGCTACGAGGTCGACAGCGTCGCGCGCGGCGACGATGCCGACACCCGGCTGAAGGAGAAGGCGCCCGACCTCGTGGTGCTCGACTGGATGCTGCCCGGCCTGTCGGGCATCGAGCTGTGCCGCCGCCTGCGCGCGCGTCCCGAGACCAAGGGCCTGCCGATCATCATGCTCACGGCGCGCGGCGAGGAGAGCGAGAAGGTGCGCGGGCTCGCCACCGGCGCCGACGACTACATCGTCAAGCCGTTCTCGGTGCCGGAATTGATCGCGCGCGTGCGCGCGCTGCTGCGCCGCGCCAATCCGGACCGCGTGGCGAGCGTGCTGTCGATCGGCGACATC
>DASZUN010000104.1:0-9652 GCA_035547615.1 Gemmatimonadaceae bacterium
GCGCCGCGGCCGGCGCCAGTGCCAGCGCGAAGAGGAACGGAAGCAATCGAGTGTTTCGCATGCTTGGATCATATCCTTAGCTTTCGCGGATGGCCAAGTACGACAAGGAGCGCGCGTGGCGGGAAGCCCGCGAGTTGATCGCCGAGCACCGCACCTCGCTCACCATCGGGATCGTGCTGATGGTGATCAACCGCGTGAGCGGCCTCGTGCTCCCGGCGACGTCGAAGTACTTCATCGACGACGTCATCCAGAAGCACCGCACCGACCTCCTGATGCCGCTCGCCCTCGCGGCGGTCGTGGCGACGATCGTGCAGGCCATCACGTCGTTCTCGCTGTCGCAGGTCGTCGGCGTCGCCGCGCAGCACGCGATCACCCGGATGCGCCAGCGCGTGCAGGCGCACGTGCTCCGGCTGCCGGTCTCGTACTTCGACTCCACCAAGACCGGCGTGCTCATCTCGCGCGTGATGACCGACGCCGAAGGCGTGCGGAATCTCGTCGGGACGGGGCTGATCCAGCTCCTCGGCAGCACGCTGACCGCGGTCATGGCGATGGCGGTGCTGTTCTACGTGAACTGGAAGCTCACGGGCGCGATGCTCATCGTGCTCCTGGCGTTCGGCGGGATGATGACGTTCGCGTTCAAGCGGCTGCGGCCGCTCTTTCGCCAGCGCAGCGTGATCAATGCGGACGTGACCGGCCGTCTCACGGAGACGCTGGGCGGCATCCGCCTCGTGAAGGTGTACACCGCCGAGGCGCGCGAACGGCTCGTGTTCGCGCGCGGCGTGCACAAGCTCCTCCGGCTCGTCGCGAAAACGATCACCGGCACGTCGGCCGTGGGCGCGGGGACGGCGGTGATCACGGGGATCATCGGCGTGCTGGTCATGGTGGTCGGCGGGCGCTCCATTCTCGCCGGGCAGATGACGACCGGCGATCTGATCATGTACATCTTCTTCGTCGGGCTCATGGCCGCGCCGCTCGTGCAGATCGCGTCGATCGGCACGCAGGTGAGCGAAGCGTTCGCCGGACTCGATCGCATCCGCGAGATCCGCGACACGCCCACCGAGGACCAGGCCGATGCCACGAAGGAGGCGATCGCCGACGTCGACGGCCGCATCGAATTTCACGACGTGAGCTTCGAGTACGTGCCCGGCGTGCCGGTGCTCAAGCACATCTCGTTCGACGCGCCGGCCGGATCGACGACGGCGCTCGTCGGATCGAGCGGCTCGGGCAAGAGCACGCTCGTGGGACTCGTGATGGCGTTCAACCACCCGAAGAGCGGGCGGCTCCTCGTCGATGGACACGACGTCGCGAACGTGCGGCTGCGCGACTACCGCTCGCAGGTCGGCGTGGTGATGCAGGACAACTTCCTGTTCGACGGCACCGTGGGCGAGAACATCGCGTTCAGCAAGCCCGGAGCGACGATCGACGAAGTCCGTGCCGCCGCGCGCATCGCGCACTGCGACGAGTTCGTCGATCGGTTCGAGAACGGCTACGACACGATCGTCGGCGAGCGCGGCGTGAAGCTCTCGGGCGGGCAGCGCCAGCGGGTGGCGATCGCGCGGGCCATTCTCGCCGATCCGCGGATTCTCATCCTCGACGAGGCCACGTCGAGTCTCGACAGCGAGAGCGAAGCGCTGATCCGCGACGGCCTGCGGTCGCTGCGGCGGGGACGCACCACGTTCGTGATCGCGCACCGGCTCTCGACGATCGAGAGCGCGGACCAGATTCTCGTGCTCGAGAACGGCGAGATCGTGGAGCGCGGGACGCATCGCGAGCTGCTCGCCCTCGGCGGGCGCTACCGCCAGCTGTACGAGAAGCAGTACGGGGCGGAGCGCGACCGCTTCATCAATCCGGGCGAGGATTTCCTGGGCGTGGCGCCGCGGGACGAGATTAGGAAAATCTAAATTCCGCGGCGGCGGCGGTTTCGATCGTGGGCCGCCGTCTCGACTCCGAATCGCGCTCCAATACATTGAACGCGAACGACGCGAACGGGGCCGGATCTGCCGCGAACGGCAAGATATTTGTTCGCAACCGTTCTGGCGGTGTTCGCGTCGTTCGCGTCGAAACGTGTTGGAACCGTCCCGGGCGCACGGGTGCCCGAATGCGGGCAACCCAGCTCGGCGGCACGGCTTATGAATGCCGGGTAGGCGTCCCATGCGCACCCTACTCCTCCTCACCGGAATCGCGGCGATCGTCGGAACATCGGCCGCTTCGTCGCCGAACGCGTCGCCGGAATCGACACCCCCGCGCCCCTTCCACGTCGGCGAGACCTTCACCTACGACGCGAAGGTCAATTTCCTGCACGCCGGCAGCGCCACGATGAAGGTGCTCGACGTGGAGCCCATTCGCGGGCACCCCACGTACCACACCAGCTTCGACGTCGACGGCCACGTGCTGTTCTTTCACGTGCGCGACCACTCCGAGAGCTGGTTCGACACGACGAAGATCGTCTCGCTGCACCAGGTCCAGCACATCGACGAGACGGATTATCATGCCGATCGCGTCTATGATTTCTACCCGGACCGGCAGATCTACGTCCGCAACGACACCACCGGGCACAGCGTCTCCGATCCGCTCGACGAGGACGCGTTCCTTTATTTCATCCGCACGATCCCGCTCGAGGTCGGCAAGACGTACCGGTTCGACCGATACTATCACCTGGAGAAGAATCCGGTCGTGATCACGGTCGAGCGCCGGGAGCACATCAAAGTCCCCGCCGGCGAGTTCGACGCCATCGTCATTCAGCCGACCATCAAGTCCGCGGGCCTCTTCTCCGAGAAGCGAAAGACGGAGCTCTGGCTCGCCGACGACAGCACGCGCGCCATCCTGCGGTTGAAGTCCAAGCTCCCGATCGGCACTTTCTATCTCGAGCTGAAGAAAGCCGAGTTCGCCAACCGGAGCTGAGTCATGCCCGCCATCTCCCGCCGCTCTCTCGGGCTCGCGATCGCGATCCCGATCTTTGTCGTCGCTTGCCGGCGCGATCGCCACAGCCAGGTCGGCATCCGTGACGCGAGCTTCGTCGCGCGCGATACCGCGCGCCCGCTCGGTCCGGGCGACATCAGGATCGCGAACACCGACAGCAGCTTCGAGCTCGCGCTGATTGGCGATTCGCTCGTCACCGGCCTGGGGGAGCGCGTGCTGCGCGAGATCAATGACAAAACCGACACCTCGAAGGTCGAGGGGAACGGGTTCGCCGCGGGCATCGAAAAGTTCGTGAAGGGCACGGTGGCGAACGCGTTGAGCCACGAGCTCCGGTTCCCGCTCAGTGAGATCTCCGACGTGAAGTACGAGAACGATCGGCTCGTCTTCTATGGAAACGACGGCAAGCCGATGAAGCTGTTCGACAACACGGAGGTCGATCACAAGAAGGCCAACGAGACGTTCGCGCCGGCTGATGCGCAGCGCTTCGTCGCCGCCTTCCAGGCGAAGAAGAAGCGCACGGGCTGAGTCGCGTGCGCGTGACGGATCTTTTATCCGTCAGGTAAAGCATGAGCTCCCGACAATCGTAAACGATTGCCGCGGCGAGCAATCATCGTCGCACACCCCAACTCATTTCTCACGTCGCGCGTAGTAGAGGTGAGTCACCATCGACTGCACCCTACCGCGAGGACGCCGTGTTCTCCCGTCGTACCATATTCCTCCTGCTCGTCGCGCTCTTCGGCCATATGGCCCCGCTCCACGCACAGGGCGACCAGGACATCATTCGTGGGCAAGTGCTCGGCCCCGACAAGAAGCCCGTCGAGAACGTCACCGTCACGGCGACGTCGCTCGTCGACCAGACGTCGCGCACCACCAAGACCAACAAGGATGGTCGCTTCACGATCATCTTCGCGGGCGGCGGCGGCGACTACCTCATGTCGTACACGGGGATCGGCTTCCAGCCCAACCGCTTCGAGGTCAAGCGCGAGGTCGACGAGGACATCCTCGTCGCCAATGCGCAGCTCAGCAAGACCGCCGTGTCGCTCGAGGCCATGCGCGTCACGGCCGGCCGCGGCCGCCCGGATCGCAACGGCAACGAGAGCGACGTCGGCGCACGCGAGCAGACGCTCAACTCCAACAACGTGCCGATCGACATCGCCGGCGATCTCGCCGCGATGGCGGCGACGCTGCCCGGCATCACGCTCATCCCCGGCGCGGACGGTGAGGCGAACGGCTTCTCCGTGCTCGGCCTCGGCGCCGATCAGAACAACATCACGCTCAACGGCCTGAACTTCGGCAGCACTGACCTCCCGCGCGACGCAACGACGCAGACGCGCGTGACGACGTCGAGCTACGATCCGTCGCGCGGCGGCTTCTCCGGCGCGCAGATCGCGCTGCGATCGATCAGCGGCTCCAACTACAAGAGCCGCTCGATCCACCAGACGGTCGACGCGCCGAGCCTCCAGTACACGGACCCGATCGCGCGGCAGCTCGGCCAGCGGTTCACCAATCTCCAATTCAGCGGCAACGCCGCCGGTCCGATCACGTTCGACAAGGCGTTCTACGCGTTCTCGTGGCAGCTCGGCCGCCGCGACAACAACCTTCAGGATCTTCTGAACACCGATCCGGCCGCGCTCGAGCGTGTCGGCGTGTCGTCCGACTCCGTCGCGCGGCTGGTGCAGATGCTTCAGGCCGACGGGATTCCCCTGACCACCACCGGGATCCCGAGTCAGCATCTCACACAGAACGGCTCGTTCCTCGGCGCGCTCAACTTCTCGCCGTCGAGCGGACACAACTTCGCCATCACCGCGTCGGGCCGCTGGTCCGGGCAGCAGGCGACCAATCTCTCGACGACCGCATTCCCGGTGCACGGCGGCCAGACGTCGAACTACGGCGGCACGCTCCAGCTCCGCCATACGGACTACTTCTGGGACAACTTCCTCGACGAGACGAGCGGCTCGATCCAGCGGAACGTCTCCTCCGGCGATCCGTACATCGATCTTCCGTCGGCGACCGTTCGTGTGAATTCGAGCTTCGCGGACGGCAGCGCCGGCGTCTCCAACCTGCTCTTCGGCGGAAACACGGGACTGCCCCGCAGTTCCGTGTCCACCACTGGTGAGGTCCAGAACCAGATCTCCTGGATCAGCCTCGACAACCAGCACCGCTACAAGTTCGGCCTCGACTTCCGGTACAACCGCTACTCGCAGGACAACACGACGAATCGCTACGGCACGTTCGTCTACAATTCGCTCGCCGATTTCGAGAACGGCGTGCCCGCGAGCTTCACGCGGCGTCTCCAGGTGAACCGCCGCCTCGGCGATGATCTGGGCGCGTCGGCCTGGCTTGGCGACGCCTGGCGCGCGACGCCGCGCTTCCAGCTCACGTACGGTCTGCGCGTGGATGCGTCGCACTTCCAGGGCAACCCGCAGTACAACGCGGTCGTCGATTCGATCTTCGGCGCGCGCAACGACGCGGTGCCGCGCGGCGTGTACGCGAGCCCGCGACTCGGCTTCAGTTGGACATACGGCACCAACCCGCAGATCGGCGGCTTCCAGGGCGCGTTCCGCGGATCGCGCGGCAACATCTCCGGCGGTATCGGCGAGTTCCAGAATCTGCCGAGCTCCAATCTTATCGCCGCCGCCGTCGACCAGACCGGACTGCCCTCCGCCGCGCAGCAGCTGAGCTGCATCGGCAGCGCGGTGCCCGTCCCCGACTGGCAGGATTACCTGAGCAGCACCGGCACGATTCCGACCACGTGCACCGGTGACGTGTCGTCGTACACGAGCACGGTGCCGAACGTATCGCTCTTCACGCCCGACTACATCCCGCAGCGGAGCTGGCGCGCGAACGTGCAGTGGAACGCGCCGATCCTCGACAACATGTTCCGGATGTCGACGGGCGCGACGTACTCGCTGAACCTCAACCAGCAGAGCACCGTCGACCTGAACTTCAACCAGCAGGCGCGCTTCACGCTCCCCGGCGAGAACCGCCCGGTCTACGTGAATCCGTCGAGCATCTTCCCGAGCACGGGCGCCATTCTCTCGCGCGACGCGCGCATCACGCAGAATTTCGCGCAGGTCACCGACTACTTCTCCGACCTGAAGTCGCACAGCACGCAGCTCAGCTTCGGCCTCTCGCCCGTCGCGTTCAACTCGCACTTCCAGTGGAGCGCCACGTACATCTGGCAGAAGGTCGTCGAGCAGTCGCGCGGCTTCAACGGCGGCAACACGGCCGGCGATCCGTACGACATCCAGTGGGCGCGCGGCGCGCGCGACGCGCGGCACCAGATCACGTACAACCTCGGCTACACGTTCGCGAACGCCGTGAGCGTGACCGCCTATGGCCGCTTCCAGAGCGGCAACCCGTTCACGCCGATGATCGCCGGGGACGCGAACGGCGACGGCTACAACAACGATCGCGCGTACATCTACAACCCGTCGAACACCAGCGACCCGACGCTCTCGGCCGGCATGCAGAACCTGCTCGACCACGCGCCGAGCTCCGTGCGCGACTGCCTCCGCAAGCAGCTCGGCACGATCGCCGGCCGCAACAGCTGCGAGGGCCCGTGGTCGACGAGCCTGAGCCTCCGCGTGTCGCTCGTTTCGCAAACGCTCAAGATCCCCGATCGCGCGACGATCTCGCTCGGCATCGCCAATCCGCTCACCGGCGTCGACGCGCTGGTGCACGGCTCCAACAACCTGCACGGCTGGGGCGCGCCGAGCGTCGTCGATCCGACGCTGCTCTACATCCGCGGCTTCGATCCCACGACGCAGCAGTACAAGTACGACGTGAACCCGCGCTTCGGCGCCAACCGGCAGAACAGCGCCCTCCAGCTCGCGCCGATGCAGCTCACGTTCGATGTGCGCGTGGACGTTGGGCCGGAGCGCGAGCGCCAGGATCTCTTCCTCCGCATGCGCGCGGGCCGCGGCGGCCGCGGGAACAAGCTCAACGAGCAGCAGATCAAGCTGCAGTACGAGCGCAGCTATCCCAATCCGTTCGAGCAGATGCTCCGCCAGCAGGATTCGCTCGGCCTGAGCAACGACGTGGCCGACAGCATCGCGATCCTGAACAAGACGTACGGCAAGGTGATCGACTCCATCTGGACGCCGATCGCGAAGTACCTCGCCGGGCTGCCGGACAAGTACGACCTGGACGAAGCGTACGATCGCGTGAGCAAGGCCGAGAACGCCTCGCTCGACCAGATGGCGATCTACGGGCCGGCTGCGAAGCAGCTCCTGACCGACGAGCAGATTCGCAAGCTGCCGCCGTTCATCGCGCTCTTCCTCGACAACCAGGCGATCCGTCAGGTGCGGCCGGGTCGGCGCGGTGGGGGCAGAGGCGGGTTCTTCGGCGGGTGATCGCCGTCGCCGCAATGACAAAGGGCCGAGCGAATGCTCGGCCCTTTTCGTTCATCAGGCGTGAACTACTTGACCTTCGCGCCCGTCAGTTCCGCGATCGCCGCCAGCGTCGTCTCCGCCGCGTTCAGCCCGAGGCGGAAGTCCTTGTCGCTGTACGTCGAGAACACGTCGCTCGGCTGGTGCCAGTTCGGATCCCAGCCGCCGCCGATCTGCGCACCGCGCTCGTTCTCGCGCAGGCTGATCGCCGGGATGATGTCCTTGAACGGATCGGAGTCCGTGTTGGTCATGTGCGGCCCGACCTGCGCCGGATAGTCGGTCGCGTACTTGTCATTCGCATTCTTGAAGAAGAACGCGAGCTTCATCGCCTCGTCGGCCTTCGCCGCCGTCTGCGCGAACTCGATGTTCACGTCGGCTTCGGGGCGCTGCTCCTTGCTCACCTTGCCGTCCGGTCCGGGCATTCCGTGATCCCACATCATCATGTCGTGCTGGATCATGCCGAGCCACTTGGGTTCGGGATACTTGCCTGATCCCGCCGGATCTTCCTTCCCCTGCAGTGCCTCGCGCTGCTGCACATAGGCACGCGCGCCGTTGAGTCCCGTCTCCTCGTTGTTCCAGAGGATGAATCGGATCGAGCGGTCGGTCTGCACGTCGGGGCTGCTGAAGATGCGAGCGAGCTCCATGACGAGTGCCGTGCCCGAACCGTCGTCGTTCGCGGCCTGCCCCCAGCCGTGGCCGTCCATGTGGCCGCCGACGATGTACATCTCGTCCGGATGCGTGGTGCCGACCTTCGTGCAGTAGACCTCTTCGCGCTCGCCGGGCTTCGCCGGCTCCATGTCTTCCGCGCGAATCGCGGGATCCTTCTGCTTCATCGAGTCGACGTTGACGCCGACTTCCGTGCGCACGCCAAAGATGCGGCTGCCGCCCTGCCCGTTCTGCGGTCCGTGGCCGATAACCGTGCCCGCCGGGGGCGGTGCGCCGCGCCCACCACGCCCACCGCGACCCGCACGCGGCGGCGGAGGATTGAACTCGTACTTGATCCGCTCGGTGTTGGTGCAGCCGTAGCTCTTGAGCTGCGCTTCGATCCAGTCGACCGCCTTCCGATTGCGCTCGGTGCCCTGGCGGCGATCGCCGAACTGTGTGAGACCTTTGACCGTCGCCTTGTACCGCTCGAGACTGAGTCGCGAGACGAGCTGGCGAATCGGGTCGCTCGCCGAGTCGGCGGAATTGACGGCGGCCGGCGGAACGCCGGCGCGGCCCTGCGCGCGAACACCCGCGGGAATCATCGCGAGCGCCGCGGCGACGGCGAGTGTGGACGTACGATGCATGTTGGATCCTCGTTGCCTGCGATGGGGAGCGCGGGGGGGGGGATCATGCGACGGAATCCCGCTCGCAGCAAGTTACGCCCGTGGGCCGCCGTGCGCTGACCGCGACCGAACCGGTCGGGCTTGCCCGCACGCCGAAAGAGTTCCAATGTCAGAACCATGACATTCGACTCGATCCGCATCGCCGCCCGCACGCTCCGCAAGCAGCCGGTGTTCGCAAGCGTGGTCGTGGTCTCGCTCGCCCTCGCGATCGCGTTGAACACGACGATGTATGGCGTGCTCGACGCGCTCATCCATCCGCGGATCGACGCGCACGCGCCGGGGCAGTTGTACACGATCACGTTCTACGGCGACTACAAGTTCCACGTGTCGAACGTCGAGCGCGACAGCCTCGTTCGCGAAGGCATGCGCACGTACCAGGCGATCACGAGACTCGAGGGAGCGTTCGGACGGGGGAAGACGGTGCAAGCCGGGGCGCAGATCGCCAACGCGGTGGTGGCCGGCGTCGCGTCCAACTACTTCGACGTGCTCGGCGCGCACGCAGTTCAGGGCCGCACGTTCGTCCACGCCGACGAGACCTCGGGCGTTCAGCCCGTCGTCATCAGCCAACCCATTGCTGACGTCCTGTTCCCGCACGGCGACTCGCCGATCGGGCGGGTCGTCGAGATCGACGGGGCGCCGCACGCCGTGATCGGCGTCGTCTCGCGCTACGCATCGCTCCCCGGCTACGGCACGGGCGTGTGGATACCGACGCAACCGCAGCGCGACGTCATGTACACGCGCGTCATCCGCATTCGCGACGGCGTGACGCGCGCCGAGGCTGAGCGGGAGTTGCAGACCGTGGCGGATCGCATCGTCGCGGCGGGCGGGCCGGGCAGCGGACCCGCCGCGTTCCGCCTGCACTCCGTCGTCGATCCGGACTTCCAGTTCAGGGGCTTTCACCTGGCGATAGTGCTCGCCGTCGTCGCCGTGTTGCTCGTCGCCTGCTCCAACCTGGCCAACATCCAGCTCGCGCGCGGGATCACCCGGCGCCGCGAGCTCGCGCTGCGCTCCGCG
>DASZUN010000105.1:0-2809 GCA_035547615.1 Gemmatimonadaceae bacterium
AGCGCGGGGATGGGCTCGCGCGCATCCGCGCGAGCCCACCATTCACCGGCCGTCAGCCGCTTGAGGCCAACGACGTGCTTGCCCGGCTCCAGCACGTCGATGCGATCGACGAGCTGGAAGGGATACCGATGCGGCAGGAGCCGCTCGAGGGCCGCGGCGTCGTACATACACCGCGGAATCTAGACGTCACGCGTACCGAATCCACTTCGCGAGCTCGCCGAAGCTCGGCTTCTTGCCGTACATCAGCATGCCCACGCGGTAGATCCGCGCCGCGAGCCACACCGCGCCGAGCGATCCGACGAACGCGAGCACGAGCGAACCGGCCACCGACAGCGGCGAGACGGCCGTCAACCCCATGCGGATCGGCATGATGATCGGCGACGCCCACGGCAGCCACGAGAGGACCACCGCCAGCGTGCTGTTGGGGTTGATCAGCACGGGGTTCACGAAGATCCAGCCGCTCATGAGCAGGAGCATCACCGGCATCACGGCCTGCTGCGCTTCCTGCTCGCTGTTCACCATCGATCCCGCGGCGGCGAAGAGCGTGGCGTAGAACACGAAGCCAAGCAGGAAGTAGGCGATCGAGATCCCGAGCACGCCGAATGACATGCCCGCGATGCCGGCCGCCGACGGACCGGCGCTCGAGCCCGCGGCCATCGCGGCGCCCGCGCCCGCGTTCTTCATGAGAATCGGCATGAAGAAGTTGATCAGGTAGCCGCCGATCGCGAGCCACGCCACGATCTGCGTGAGCCCCACGCCGCCCACGCCCACGACCTTGCCCGCGAGCAGCGACTCGGGCTTGATGCTCGAGATCACGACTTCCGCCACGCGGCTCGTCTTCTCCTCGAGCACGCCGCGCATCACGTTCTGCCCATGGACGATGATCGCCATGAGCAGCATCACGCCCACGATCACGCCGGCGAACAGCCCGGACAGCCCCGAGCCGCCGCGGCCCTTCTCCGTGAGCCGCTCGGATGCCAGCTGGAGCTTGGACTTCGCGAGATCGTCGATCGTCTGCTTGTTGACGCCCTCGTGCTCCAGCCGCACCATCATCACCGACTGCCGCACCGCGGACTCGAGTTTGTCCATGTCGGTGACGGACGACGCGTTGCGCCCCGCGTAGCGCGCGCGCTTGCCGGCGAGCGTGCTGTCGTCGAGCACCAGGTAGCCGGTGAGCGACTTCGGCGTCATGACCTCGCGCACGGCCGACGATTCCGCCGCGGCGAGCTGCCCCGGCGCGACGGCCTGCACGAACGGACCGGACACCGTGTCGCCCTTGGCGGTCGTGTCTGCCTGCAGCAGGGTCGCGACGCGGTCGCCGAGTCCGGCGCCGGTCGCGTCGAGAATGCGGATGTGGCGGAAGCTCGCCGACACGCCGCCGCGCGCCGACATGTACGTGGGAATGAGAATCGCCCCGGCCATGAGCGCCGGGATGAGCAGCGTCATCACGATGAACGTTCGCGAGCGCACGCGCTCCATGTACTCGCGCTTCGCGACGATGAGAATCTTGTTAGCCATGACCGGACATCCCCGTCTCGACGCCCGTCGCGCCGACACGCTGCAGGAAGATCTGGTGCAGCGACGGCTGCACGAGCTCGAAGCGTTGGATGCTGGCGCCGGCCGCGATCAGCCGATGCAGCAGGACCTGCGCGTCCGCGTCCGGCGCGAGCTCGATCTCGAAGTAGTTGTTGGTGTCGTCCAGCTTGGACACGAGCTGGGCGTCGCGGAGCACGTCGCCCACACCGTTCCGCGCGCCGCCCTCGAGGGCGAGCGCCACGTTGCGCGTGCCCGCCTCGCGCTTGATCGCCGCCAGCGGACCGTCCAGCACCTTCTGCCCGTTCGCGATGATGCACACCGAGTCGCACATGCGCTCGGCGTTGTCCATTACGTGCGTGCTGAAGATGACCGTCTTGCCGCGCCGCTTGAGCTCGAGCACCGCGTCCTTGAGCGCCTGCGCGTTGATCGGATCGAGCCCGCTGAACGGCTCGTCCAGAATGACGAGCTCCGGGTCGTGCAGCAGCGTGGAGATGAACTGCACCTTCTGCTGCATGCCGCGCGACAGCTCGTCCACCTTGGCCTCGCCCCAATCCTTCTCGGGCGTGACGAGGCCGAACCGTTCCAGCCACTCGTCGATGCGGCGCGCCGCATCCTTCGGGTTCAGCCCTTTGAGCTCGGCGAGGAAGGTGAGCACGCGGCGCACCTGCATCTTCTTGTAGAGGCCGCGCTCCTCGGGGAGATAGCCGACCGTGTCCAGCACCTGCACGCTGGTGTTCGGCTGCCCGAACAGTGTGATCGAGCCTTCATCGGGCAGGATGATGTCGAGGATCATGCGGATGGTGGTCGTCTTGCCCGCGCCATTCGGCCCGAGCAGACCATACACCGACCCGCGGGGTACCTGGAGCGACAGGTCGCGGACCGCGACGTGCTCCTCGTACCGCTTGACGACATGTTGAATGTCGATCGCGAGGTCTGACATGGGAGGGGGAAGGGGAAGCGGCCGCGCGGTGTACTATTAATGTAGTACAACTTCCTGCCGTCGCCGCGGCCACGAATCAAGACGGGCGACGCGGATCGAAAGTTTCGCATGCGCTCACGGGAACGCCAGAGTTGAAATACGTTACGGGGGCCTGGCGTCACCGATCCTCGGAACGCCGCGCCGACGCCGGCTGAAGAACGCTCCGATGCTCCGACTCCGCTCTCGCCTCGTTTCGATCGTCGCCGTCACGACCGTGGTGGCGATCGTCACCGTGCTGGCCCGCCGCTCCTCGGCGGCGCCCGCGCGGAGCGCGAGCGCGCCGCGGCGCGACAC
>DASZUN010000106.1:0-11803 GCA_035547615.1 Gemmatimonadaceae bacterium
CCCAAGATGAATTCTCCCGGGGTTTTAAACCCCCTGAAGGGCCGTCGGAGACGACGACGTCGATAGGCCGCCCGTGGACGCGGAGCAATCCGTTCCAAGCGCAGCGGTCCTAATCGCCCGTGCGGCTTGACTACTCCCAAATGGGAAGACCAAGCAACACTGCAAGCAGAGCAGCACGATCTTTACTGCGGTTCACAATGAACCGATCTACCACTTCCTCCGTTGTCGCACATAAGCGGCACCGCATGCGGTGCCGCGGCATATCGCTGGCGACTAGAGCGTAGGGGCCACACTCGTTCCCATTCCGAACACGATCGTTAAGCCCTACAGCGCCGATGGTACTCCGGTCGAGAGACCGCGGGAGAGTAGGCCGTCGCCGGCACCTCTGTGCGAACACCCCAGTCGTTCCGACTGGGGTGTTCGTGTTTTATCCCTAGATTCCCCTGCATGCCTCGCGCTGGAATCGTCACCGTCGCCGGAAAGCCGAACGCCGGCAAATCCACGCTCCTCAACCGCGTCGTCGGCGAGAAGCTGAGCATCGTCAGTCCCAAACCGCAGTCGACGCGCGATCGCATCGTGGGCATCCGCACCACGGACGACGTGCAGATGATCCTGCTCGACACGCCGGGGCTCCTGAACCCCCGGTACCCGCTCCAGGCCGCGATGCGCGGCACCGCGCTCGCCGCCCTCGCTGAAGCGGACGTCATCCTGTATCTCGTCGACGCGACGGAGGACCGCACGCCCGCACCGCTCGAGCAGATCGCCGAGCTGGAGTCGCCGCTCCGCGCCCCCGTGGTGCTCGCGCTCAACAAGACCGACAGCCTGCGCGACGCGGAGCGCCGCGAGCTGCGCGAACGGTACCCTGATGCAGCGCTCATCTCCGCCACGACCGGATACGGCGTCGATCAGCTGCTCGAGCGGCTCGGATCGATGCTGCCGCCGTCGCCGTTCCTCTATCCCGAGGACGAGATCAGCACGCAAACGGTCCGCTTCTTTGCCGCGGAGCTCATTCGCGAGACGGCGCTCGAGCAGCTCGAGGACGAAGTGCCGTACAGCATCGCGTGCGAGATCGAGGAGTTCCGGGAGACGCAGTCCCCGGTGTACATTCGAGCAGTCCTGCACGTCGAACGCGAGAGCCAGAAGAGAATTCTGATCGGTGCCGGCGGTCAGCGCGTGCGCGCGATCGGCCAGGCGTCGCGGCGGAAGATCGAGGCGCTCGTCGGCGCGCCGATTTACCTGGACCTGTGGGTGAAAGTCCTTCCCAACTGGCGGCGGAACGCCTCCGCGCTGAACCGACTGGGCTACACTCTCCCCGAGGATCGATCGCGATGACGGTGTCCCCGACGGTGTCCCCGCAACTGCTGGCCATTCTCGTCTGCCCGAAGTGCAAGGGCGAGCTCGAATATCGAGAGGCGGAGTCGTCGCTCGTCTGCCATGCGTGCCGACTGCGCTACGAGGTCCGCGACGGCATTCCCATCATGCTCATCGATGAGGCGAAGCCGCTCTAAGGCACTGCGGCGGTCGTTGCTGGTCGTCGCGCTCCTCGCAGGGCGGCGCTCGGCGTTCGCACAATCCGGCCCGCCCTCCGTGGAGGGGGCGATCGAGCTGATCATGCCGATCGGTGCGCGCGCGATCGCCATGGGTCAAGCGGCGGTGGCGTCGGCGTCCGGCGCCGACGCGCTGTGGTGGAATCCCGCGCTGATCGCGAGCGCGCATCGCGAGGTTGCGCTGGCGGCGGCGAGCAACAACCTGGCAATCGATACCGACATCGGAGCGAGCGTGATCGTTCCGGTGCCGCGCGTCGGCGCGTTCGGCGTGCTCCTGCGGTATTCGAACTTCGGCGAGCAGCCGGCGTTCACCGCGGAAGATCCCAACAATCAGTCGGGGACCTTCTACACCAGCTCGACCCTCGCGGCGGCGACGTTCGCGGCGCCCTTCGGCAACCGGCTCGCGCTCGGTCTCACATACAAGTTCTTGAACGCGCAGCACATCAGCTGCACCGGCACCTGCGAGGTGCCGGGCGGCAGCGGGGCACAGCCGCAGGCCACGGCAATGGATTTCGGTGGCCACTATGTGGTGACCAAGGACTCCACCGTCGCGCTCGGGATCACGCTGCGCAACCTCGGCCCAAAGATCCAGGAGAACGATTCGCCACAGGCCGACCCGCTGCCGACCCGCTTCGAGGCAGGCGTGATGGTCAGCCCGAAGCTCACCCAGCTTCCACCCGAGGCGCGCGTGAGCGTTGCCGCGGACGTGATCACGCGGGTGAACACGAGCGGAGGCCCTGGCTACCGTTTCGGCGTGGAGGCGTCGTGGCGCGGCCGCTTCTTCGGGCGCGCCGGCTACGTGATCTACGGTCCGGACGGAAGCACCGGCACCGCGTTCGGCGTGGGCTTCTCGACCGGCAAGCTGCAGATCGATTTCGCGCAGACGGCGAGCGTCGCGGGAGCGAACACGTCGCCCAGCTATCTCACGCTGCGGTATCTGTTCTGATGCGCACCCCAGTGATCGCGCTGCTGCTCTGCGCGCTCGGTGTCCACGCGTCGGCGCAGTCGATGGCTGGGCGCCGCGCCGGGGTGGTCGTGCCGTCCCGCCAGAAGGCAGTTGCGGACAGCACGGCAGCACACCCGAAGGGCCTCTTCCCGTTCGCGATCCCGCCTCGCGTGCTCCCGTACTCGCCGATCGCGTCGGCGATCGTGCCGGGCGCGGGACAGGCCATGCTGGGGGACAATCGCGCCATCGCGTACCTCGCCGTGGAAGCGCTCGGCTGGGTGCAGTACCTGGAGGACCGTCGCGATCAGTCGGCGCGCGAACGCGCCTTCAAGGACATCGCCGCCCGGGTCGCGCGCGCGCATTTCTCCTCCAACCCTCCCGACGCGCCGTGGGCCTACTACGAGCAGATGCGCGACTATCTCGAGAGCGGCGTGTTCAGCAAGAGCACGACGGGCGTGGTGCCGGAGACGGACGTCACGACGTACAACGGGTTCGAGTGGGACATCATCCGGCACGCGCAGCCAGACTCGGTCGCGGCGCTCGCGATGTACGAGCAGATCGCCGTGCGCCCCGAGTACCAGTGGTCCTGGAAGAACGCGGGCCTCCAATGGGACATCTTCAAGCGCACGACGGGGCTGCGCAACGATGCCTTCCGACGCGGACAGCACATGCTGTCGATCATCCTGGCGAATCACGTGATCAGCATGATCGACGCGTTCACGACCTTTCGGCTGCGGGCAGCGCCCACACGCGACGGCGGCGCGGCAGTGGGCGTAAATTTGAAGTGGTGAGCGGCGTCACAATCGCACGCTCCAACACCCAAAGCGTGCCCCCATCGCCGTTTGACTTCATTTGGGGCCATCCGTATCTTGCCGCGACACCGCTGAGCCCCGTCGAGAGTGGCCACAACTAGCGCGATCATTTTTTCGCCGGACGACGTCGCTCCACCTGATGTCGTGCAACGGTGGCTGGCGTCGCTCGGCGTGCCGGTCGTGCCGGTGCGCGAGCAGGAAACTCTCATGAACATGGCGCTCCGCAGCCGGCCGCGGGTCGTCTTCTTCGACGGGCGGAGCCGTGCGGCGGATGCGCACGCCGCGCTCCGGCGACTGAAGAGCGATTCGTACACCGGCGTGGTCCCCGCGGCGCTGCTCTCCGCGGACGACGCGCGCGCATTCGACGAGGGGTTTCGAGCCGGGGCGGACGAGGTGGTGCGGAGCTCGCAGGACGCCGCCGAGATCACCATCCGGCTCGATGCGCTGCTCCGACGCTCCGATCGCGATCTGTACGTGCATCCGTCCACGCGACTGCCCGGCGCGGTGGAGATCGAGGCCGACATCGCGCGGCGGCTGACGCTCGGGGTTCAGTTCGCGACCTGCTACGCCGACCTCGATCACTTCAAGGAATTCAACGACCGATACTCGTATTACGAGGGCGATCGCGTCATCCGCATCCTCGCGCAGATCCTGCACGACGTGGTGAAGGGAACGACGCAGGAAGAGGGATTCGTCGGCCACATTGGCGGCGACGATTTCATCTTCATCATCCCCGTCGGCGAAGTGAACGAGGTGTGCGGCGAGATCGTGTCGATCTTCGACACGCTCATCCCGTATCAGTACTCGGAGCAGGATCGCCGCGCCGGCTACTTCTTCGGGAAGGATCGCCGCGGGCAGCTGCATCGAGTTCCGTTGATGACGGTGTCGATCGGCGTGGTCACCAACGAGCGCCGGCACTTCACGCACGCCGCGCAGGTGAGTGCGCTCGCCACAGAAATGAAGAGCTACGCGAAGACGTTGCCGGGCTCCGTATTCTCCATCGACCGTCGGACTGACGCGCCGATGGAAGAGGCCATCGCCGCGTCGCCGCGAACCTCCGCGATCGTGAGGGAGAGCCAGTGAACGTATCCTGTCCGGAATGTCGTTCGGTGTTTCGTGTCGATCCGGCGAAGGTGCCGACATCAGGCGTTCGCGCACGCTGTGCGGTCTGCGGCGGCGTGATCACCGTCGGCGCCGGCAATCCGATCGAGGAGGAGTTCGCGCCCGTCGGGGCCGCGGCACCGATCTCGGCGACACCGGCCTCCGCGCCGATGACCGGAGTGCCAGCGTCCGCACCGCCACCCGCGCCGGTGGCGCCCACGCCCCCGCGCACGGCCACGCCGCCCGCGCGCCCGACGATTTTCCCGCCGCGGCCGGCGGGCACGCCCGCAACGTCGCTCACTGGCTCTGCGAGCCCGACTCCCGCCGCGGGCAGACCCGCGCAGACGCCGCCGCGCTCCACCGGATTCGCGACGCGGCCCACGCTTCCGCCGATTGCGGCCGTACCGCCCGCTCGCCCGGCCACGCCGCCGATCGCTGGCGGTCCGCCGCGCCCAGCCGTTCCGCCGCCGCTCTCGCGGCCGGCACCGGTTTCACCGCCGGCTCGTCCGTCGATGCACACGCCGGCGCCGATGGTGCCGCCCATCCGGCCGGCAGCCGGCACGCCGTCGCCGGCCGCTCCGGTCGCGCGGCCTTCGGCGCAGATCCCGGTTCCACCGGCGCCGCCGCCCCGGCCTTCGACGGCGACGCCGTCGCGAACGCCGATCAATCCATTTCTCGCGAACGATCCCAATGCGAAAGCACGGCGGCTCGCACGCGCGCTGATCTCCGATCTCGTCACCTACTTTCCGCAGCGCCGCGACGAAGGATTGCGCGACGGCACACTGCGCGAGCTGTTCCGCGAGGAGATCAAGAAGAGCTACGAGGAATATGTCGAGCAGGTGGGAAGGGAGTTCGCCGAGTCGACGACGCACTTTCAGGAAGCGCTGAACGAGATCCTCGCTGGAGGACAGCCGCTCTTCTGAGCGGTTGCGCGGCGTGCCGCGGGGTACACGAACCCCGCGTGGCGCGCTATCTTCCGAGAGCGTCACGATGTTCTTACCACGAGCCGTCCGCCCATGCCGCGGGACGGCTCGTCTCATACTGGAGAGGCACATGGCAGAGAGCGAGCGCGCGCGACAGCTCCGGCAGTACGCCGAGCAGCTCGCGGAGCTGCGGAGGTATCTTTGACCTCGACGCCAAGCGCGACACGCTGAGGCAGCTCGAGGAACGCATGTCCGCGCCCGGGTTCTGGAACGATCAGCACACGGCCCAGGGCGTGGTGCAGGACGTGAAAGCGGTGAAGACGTGGGTCGAGCCTTTCGACACCATCAGCGGCCGCGTCGAGAGCGCGCGCGAGCTGGAGGAGATGCTCGCCGTCGAGCCCGACGACGACCTGTCGGCCGAAATCGACAACGAAGTGGAAGCGCTGGGCCGCGACCTCGAGGCATTCCGCCTACGGTCGCTGCTTGCCGGCCCGGACGACTTCCGCGACGCGCAGCTGGAGATCAGCGCCGGCGCCGGAGGAACTGAAGCGCAGGACTGGGCGTCGATGCTCATGCGCATGTACACGCGGTGGGCCGAGCGGAAGGGCTACACGGTCGACATCCTCGACCTGAGCGAGGGCGAAGAGGCGGGGATCAAGGGCGCCGTGCTCGAGATCAAGGGGATGTACGCCTTCGGCTTTCTGAAGGCGGAGACCGGCGTGCACCGTCTCGTGCGGATCTCACCGTTCGACGCGCAGGCGCGCCGGCACACCAGCTTCGCGTCGGTGTTCGTGTATCCGGTGGTGAATGAGGAGATCAACATCGAGATTCGCGACGAGGACATCAAGATGGACGTCTTCCGCGCGTCGGGAGCCGGCGGCCAGCACGTCAACAAGACGAGCTCCGCGGTGCGCCTCACGCACATCCCGTCGGGGATCGTCGTGGCCTCGCAGCAGGAGCGCTCGCAGCACAAGAACCGCCAGGTCGCGATGAAGATGCTCAAGAACCGCCTCTATCAGCTCGAGGCGGAGAAGCAGGCCAAGAAGAAGGCGGAGCTCGACGCGACGAAGTCGGACGTGAGCTTCGGCAGCCAGATTCGCAGTTACGTCTTCCAGCCCTACACGATGGTGAACGACCACCGCACGGAGCTCAAGATTCCCGACGTCCAGCGCGTGATGGATGGCGACATCGATCCATTCATCGAGGCCTACCTCAAGAACGGCGCGGCCGGGAGCGTCGCGGCGTGAGCGAGGATCTGAACTTCGTCCAGCGCGCGCGGCGCGAGAAGCTCGATGCGCTGAGCGAACGCGGCATCGTGCCGTTCGCGTACAGCTTCGAGCGCAGCCACACGCTCGCGCAGGCGCACGCGCTGCAGCCCGAGGGGCAGTCGGAGGAGGGGGAGACGGTGCGCGTGGCGGGCCGCATCATCGGCTGGCGCGCGCACGGCAAGACGACCTTCGCCCACGTGGCCGACGACACCGGCAAGCTGCAGCTCTACTTCAAGAAAGACCTGATCGGCGATCCGGCGTACGCCGCGCTCGACCTGTACGACATCGGCGACGTGATCGGCGTGGCGGGCCCGCTCTTCCGCACGCGCACCGGCGAGGTGACGGTCCGTGTCGCGGAATCGCAGATGCTCGCCAAGTCGCTCCGCCCGCTGCCGTTCGGCAAGGAGGAGACGGTCGACGGCGTGACGGTGCGGCACTCGGGCTTCTCGGATCCCGAGCAGCGCTACCGGCAGCGCTACGCCGATCTCGCGGTACACCCCGAGGTGCGCGCGCTCTTCCGGGCGCGCTCGAAGATGATCACGGAGATCCGGCGCGCGCTCGAGGACCTGCAGTACCTCGAGGTCGAGACGCCGGTGCTGCAGCCGTTGTACGGCGGCGCCGCGGCGCGGCCGTTCATGACGCATCACAACGCGCTGGACATGCCGCTCTTCCTCCGCATCGCGGACGAGCTGTATCTCAAGCGCCTGATCGTCGGCGGCTTCGATCGCGTGTACGAGATCGGACACGATTTTCGCAACGAGGGCATCGACCGGACGCACAATCCGGAATTCACGATGCTCGAGTTCTACGAGGCGTACGCCGACTACACGGTGATGATGTCGCGGGTGGAGTCGCTCGTCGTGCGCGCGGCGGACGCCGTGCGGAGCGTGTGGTCGCCGCCGACGGTCGAGGGCGCGGTGGAGCACGGCACGGAGGGCGTACCCGAATTCCGGCCGCCGTTCCCGCGCATCGAGTGGGTGCCGTCGCTGAACGCGGCCCTCGGGTTCGACGTGATGGCGGCGGACGACGCGAAGATCCGCGCCGCGGCGCGCGGCGTCGGCGTGCAGAAGATCGAGACGCTCAGCCGGCCCAAGCTGCTCGACGAGATGTTCCAGGCGCTCGTCGAATCGACGCTCGACACGCCGACGTTCGTCGTCGACTATCCGGTCGAGCTGTCGCCGCTCGCCAAGCCCAAGCGCGGAAATCCCCAGCTCACGGAGCGCTTCGAGCTGTTCGCGCGCGGCCGCGAGCTGGCGAACGCGTTCAGCGAGTTGAACGACCCGATTGATCAGCGGCGGCGCTTCGAGGCGCAGGCGCGGCTCCGCGCCGCGGGCGACGAGGAAGCCTCGGGCGTGGACGAGGATTATCTCCGCGCAATGGAGTACGGCATGCCGCCAATGGGTGGGGTGGGGATCGGCATCGACCGGCTGTTCATGTACCTCACGAACACGCCAAATATTCGCGATGTGATACTATTTCCCACGCTGCGGCCGGAGTGAACGCGCGATGAGACGGCTCGAGCTCGCGATCGCCTGGCGGTATCTCCGGAGCCGGCGCGGATCGAAGCTGCTCTCGCTGATCAGCATGATCGCGATCGGCGGCGTCGTCGTGGCGGTCAGCGCGCTGATCGTGATCACGGGCGTCATGGACGGCCTCCAGAACGACCTGCGCGAGAAGCTGCTCATCGGCAGCCCCGACATCCGCGTGCAGACCTACGGCGAAGACATGGTGATGGACGACTGGCGCACGACGCTCGCCCGCGTTCGCCGCCAGAAGGGGGTCGTCGCCGCCGCGCCGTTCGTCTACACGCAGGCGCTCGTCCAGCCGCTGCACCATCAGTACGAGGAAGGCGTCTACATCTACGGCATTCCCGCGGACGGACCGACCACGCCGCACACGACGTCGATCCGGAGCCGCGTCACCGCCGGCGATTTCTCGTTCGCCACCCTCGACGGCCAGCGGCACGGGGCCGTGCTCGGCTCCAAGCTCGCCGACCGCCTGAACGTGACGCCGGGGATCGA
The DNA here is from genome assembly GCA_035547615.1 of Gemmatimonadaceae bacterium. Taxonomy (GTDB): domain Bacteria; phylum Gemmatimonadota; class Gemmatimonadetes; order Gemmatimonadales; family Gemmatimonadaceae; genus JAQBQB01. The sequence goes on from DASZUN010000106.1 coordinate 8,619, forward strand.
CTCCATCACGCTGGCGACGATCAATCCGGGGAAGACGGACCCGATCACCGGCGCGCCCGCGATCAAGACGATGACGCTCGAGGTCACCGGGATCTTCGACACCGGGATGTACGAGTACGACAACAGCTACGTCATCGTCTCGCTCGAGTCCGCCCAGCAGCTCGCGCAGCTCGGGGACGCGGTCACGGGGCTCGAGGTGCGCACGCCGACGCGATTCGATGCGCCCGACGTGGGCCACGCGCTGCAGGACACGCTCGGCATGCCGTACCGCGTGATCGACTGGCACCAGCAGAACAGCCAGCTCTTCTCGGCGCTCAAGCTCGAGAAGCTCGGCATGACGGTGATCCTGCTGCTCATCGTGCTCGTGGCGGCGTTCAACATCATCAGCACGCTGATCATGGTCGTGACGGACAAGACCCGGGAGATCGGGATCCTGCGCGCGATGGGGATGCCGGCGAAATCGATTCGCCGAGTGTTCTTCGCGCAGGGTGTGGTGATCGGCGTGGTGGGGACCGGGCTCGGGCTGCTGCTCGGGCTCGCCGTGGGCACGCTCATCGGCAAGGAGAAGCTGATCGCGCTCGACCCGTCCGTATATTTCATTGACCATCTGCCCGTCTCGCTCCAGCCGTGGAGCGTCACGTTCATCGTGCTGGCGAGTTTGGCGGTAGCCGCGATCGCGACGATCTACCCTTCGCTGCAGGCGGCGAAGCTGTATCCCGTAGAGGCGATTCGACACGAATGATCGTGCTGGAGACGGTTGACCTGGCCAAGGTGTATCGCGGCGGGGATGGTGGCGAGATCACCGTGCTCGACGGGATCAATCTGCAGGTCGCGCGCGGCGAGATGGTCGCGGTGGTCGGCGCGAGCGGGGCGGGCAAGAGCACGCTGCTGCACCTGCTCGGCGCGCTCGACCGTCCGACGCGCGGGGTCGTGCGGATCGCCGGCGAGTCGCTCGAGCGGCGAAGCGACGAGGAGCTCTCGGCGCTGCGGAACCGCGCCGTGGGTTTCGTGTTTCAATTTCATCACCTGTTGCGCGAATTCACCGCGCTCGAGAATGTGATGATGCCGCTGCGCATCGCCGGGTGGACCGCCGGTCGCGCGCGCGCCCGCGCCTCGGAGCTCCTCGACCGGGTCGGGCTCGCTGCCCGGATGGGGCACAAGCCGGCGGCGCTCTCCGGCGGCGAGCAGCAGCGGACGGCGGTGGCCCGGGCGCTGGCGATCGATCCGGCGGTCTTGCTGGCGGACGAACCGTCAGGCAATCTGGACCACGCGAACAGCGAGCGGCTGCACGACCTGTTCGTGTCGCTCTCGCACGATCTCGAGACGGCGATGGTGATCGCGACGCACAATCCCTCCCTGGCGGCGCGCGCCGATCGAACGATGTTGTTGGAGGACGGCCGGCTCACGGAGACGGCCGTTCGCGAGGTGGTTCCCTGATGACCTCTGCAAGCGAGACTCCGACCGTAGGCGCGACGCGCCGCAGGGAGGAGGCATAGATGATCCGTCCACGCGGCACTCCGACCGTAGGCGCGACGCGCCGCAGGGAGGAGCCATAAATGCTATGTGACAGCTGCCGAGAGCGCGACGCGGTCGTGCATCTCACCACGATCGAGAACAACGCGGTGCACCAGCTCCATCTGTGCGAGCGGTGCGCGGCGGAGCGCGGCGTGGAAACGACGGTGGCGGCGCCCAAGCATCCGCTGGGCGAGTTCCTGCAGGCGGTGCACGAGCAGGTCGCGACGAGCGGCACGGATGCGGTGCGCTGCAGCTTCTGCAATACGACCATGGCCGATTTCCGCGCCACCGGCCGGTGGGGGTGCGCGCGCTGCTACTCGAATTTCGAGGCGGGCATCCGCGAGCTGCTGCGACGCGTGCACGGCAACTCGCGGCACGTGGGCCGCGTGTACCATCCGCCGATGACAGAGACGATGGAACGCGCGTCGGTGCTCGGCGAGTTGAAGGACCGTCTGCGGCGCGCGATCGAGAGCGAGCAGTTCGAGCTCGCCGCGGACCTGCGGGATCGCATCCGGGTGCTCGAATGACGGTCGATCTCTCGCTGCTGCCGGACGGCGGCGTCGGCTGGCTCGATGCTTCGGGGCAGCACTCCGACATCGTGCTGTCGACGCGCATTCGCCTGGCGCGGAATGTGGATGGTTACGCGTTCACCGGCCGCGCGCGCGACGGCGAGCGGCTGCGCGTGCTCGCGCAGGTCCGCGAGGCGGTGTCGGGCGTCCCCGGACTCCGCGACGCCGTGCTCTATCGCCTCGACGAGCTGGCGCCGACGGCGCGCGCGCTGCTGCACGAGCGGCACCTGGTCAGCAAGGAGCTCGCGGGGCTCGACGCGCAGCATCCGCTGCGGAGCGGTGCGGCCGTGTTCCTCGCCGATGGACTGGGGCTCATGGTCAACGAGGAAGACCATTTGCGGCTCCAGGCGCTCCGCTCCGGCTTCGCGCTGCAGGAGGCGTTCGCGGCGATCGACAAGCTCGATCGCGACCTGGGCGCGCGGGTGCCGTACTCGTACCACAACGAGTTCGGGTTCCTGACGGCGTGTCCCACGAACGTGGGCACGGGGATGCGCGGCTCGGTGCTGATCCATCTTCCGGGGCTCGTCCTGACGAAGGAGATCGGCAAGGTGCTGGCGAGCCTTCAGCAAATGGGCCTCACGTACCGAGGCTTATACGGTGAGGGCAGTGAAGTCGTCGGGAATTTCTTTCAGATCTCCAACCAGACGACGTTGGGACGATCCGAAGAGGACCTGCTCGACCAGCTGTTACGCGTGGTGGGTCACGTCGTCGAGCGAGAAGCGGAAGCGCGTCGTGTGCTCTTGCGCGATGCGGGCTATATTATCGAGGACAAGCTGTGGCGCGCATACGGCACGCTCAGATACGCTCGCAGCCTCACGTTCGACGAGGCGATGAACTACTTGAGCGGCGTGCGCCTAGCTGTCGGTCTGAAACTGATTTCCAGCCTGAGTGTATATACCCTCAACAAGCTCCTGATATTTTCGCAGGCCGCGCACCTGGCGTATGCCGAAGGCCGGGCATTGACGGAAAGCGAAACCAACCTGGCGCGCGCACGGTATGTGCGTAAAGCGCTGGAAGAGGAAGCGGGCTCGGTCGGCTGAAACGCTAGATCACCCGGATGTGAGGGAATCATGAACGGCTACAACTTCACCGAGCGGGTGA
>DASZUN010000107.1:0-5620 GCA_035547615.1 Gemmatimonadaceae bacterium
TGGGCCGAGGCGCTGCGGGAGATCAGCTCGCGCTTGCAGGAGATGCCGGGCGAAGAGGGCTATCCGACGTCGCTCTCCGCCCGCTTCGGCACCTTTCTCGAGCGCGCGGGCCGCGTCACGCCGCTCGGCGCGCGGCGATCCGCCGGCGCGGTCACGATCGTCAGCGCGATCTCGCCGCCCGGCGGCGACTTCTCCGAGCCGGTCACGCAAGCGGCACTGCGCGTCACCGGCGCGCTCTGGGCGCTCGACGCAAGCCTCGCGCACCAGCGCCATTTTCCCGCCGTCGACTGGAATCAGAGCTACAGTCTGTACGCGGACGCGATGGGCGAGTGGTTCACGCGTGAAGGCGGCCCGGAGTGGATCGAGGCGCGCGCGGAGATCTCCACGCTCCTGCAGAAAGACCAGTCCCTGCGCGAGATCGCCGGACTCGTCGGCCTGAGCGCGCTCGCCGAGAGCGATCGCCTGACGATCGAAGTCGCTGAGCTCGTGCGCGACGTCGTGCTGCGCCAGAGCGCCTACGACCCGAACGACATGTCGTCGCCGCCGGGCAAGACGTACGCGCTCACGTCGCGGTGCGCGCGGCTGTATCGCGTCGCGAGCAAGGCGCTGGACGGCGGCCGTTCGCTCGCGGCGATCCCGCTCGGCGAGCTTCGCGTCGCGCTCGCCGCCATGCGCGACGCCGCGGCCGCCGACCTGGATGCGCGCGCCGCCGATTTCGACACGATCCTCGCCCGCATCACCACGCAGGAGATGGCCGCCGTATGAACAGCGTCGCGCGCATCTACCACGGGGCCGGCTCGGCCGTCGGGCAGTTGATCGAAGTCGAGGGCACGCGCCGCGTCGCCGCCGGCGAGTGGGTGCGGATCCTCGACGCGCGCCAGCCCGAACGCCGTGGCCAGGTGATCGACGCGTCCGAGCGCGCGACGGTCGTGCACGTGCAGCAGGAGATGATCGGCATGTCGCCCGCGGCGGCCGACATCGTGCTCACCGGTCGCGTATCGGAGACCGTCGTGGGGCGCGACCTGCTCGGGCGAGTGCTCACCGGCAGCGGCGCGCCCGCGGACGATCTCCCCGCGCCGATCGGCGAAGCGGTGCGCCCGATCGTCGGCGCGGCGATCAATCCCGCGCGCCGCGCCCGGCCGCGCGACTTCATCGAGACCGGCATCTCGGCCATTGATGGGCTTACCACACTGGTCCGAGGACAAAAATTACCGATCTTCGCCGGGCCCGGCCTCCCCGCGCTCGACCTCGCCGCGCGCATCGTCGCCTGGGCGCGCGCGCCGGGCGAGCAGGACTACGCGGTCATCTTCGTCGGCATGGGAATCACCGCGCGCGAGACGTCGGCGTTCCTCGCCCGGCTCGGCGAAGCGGTGCATTCTGAAAGTCTCATACTATATCTGAATCAGGCGAGCGACCCGCCCGTCGAGCGCCTGCTCGCGCCCAAGGTCGCGCTCACCCAGGCGGAGTTCCTCGCCTACGAGCGCGGCATGCACGTGCTCGTCGTGATGGCGGACATCACGCACTACTGCGAGGCGCTGCGCGAGATGGGCGCCGCGCGCGACGAGGTGCCGGGGCGCCGCGGATATCCCGGGTACATGTACACCGATCTCGCGAGTCACTTCGAGCGCGCGGGCTTGATCGAGGGCGGCGCCGGGTCGATCACGCAGATCCCCGTCGTCACGCTCCCCGACGACGACATCACGCACCCGATCCCCGATCTCACGGGCTACATCACGGAAGGGCAGATCGTGCTGAGCCGCGATCTGCACCGTCGCGGCGCCACGCCTTCTATAGATGTATTGCCCTCACTCTCGCGCCTGATGTCCGCCGGCATCGGCGAGGGCCGCACGCGCGCCGATCACCGCGAGGTGTCGGACCAGCTCTACGCGCTCTACGCGCGCGGACGCGAGGCGCTCACGATGGCCGCCGTCGTCGGCATGGCCGGCCTCACCGACGCCGACCGCCGCGCCGCCGACTTCTCCGAGAAGTTCGAGCGCGAGTTCCTGACCCAGACCGAACGCCGCACGATCGACGAGACGCTCGACATCGGCTGGCGGTTGCTCGAAGCGATGCCGCGCAACGAGCTGAGTCGCATCAAGCCGGGGACGTGGGCGGCGCGCGACGCGAGGCGGTCGACGTGAGCACGCCGCGGCTCGTTCCTACGCGCAACAATCTCCTGCGCGCCCGCGCCCAGCTCGACCGCGTGCGCAAGGGCGCCGACGCGGTGAGCCGCAAGCGCCAGGCGCTGGTCGGCCATCTCTTCCGCATCGCGCGCCCGGCGATCGATACCCGCAGCGAAATCGCGCGCCGCGTCACCGACGCCGCCGGCGAGCTGCTCGAGGCGATCGCCGACAACGGCATCGACGCACTGCGCGCCCTCGCCCGCCCCGCCGAGCCGATCGAGGTCGACATCGAGCCGGCGCAGATCTGGGGCGTTCCCGTGGCCGACGTCACGCGCCGCGGCCCCGTGCGCCGCACCCTCGACGCACGCGGCACGCCGCCCGGTAGCACCGGCCCGGCTGCTATATCCGCGACGGATGCATACGAGTCTCTTTTAGAAATGCTCATCGCCGCCGCGCCGAGCGAGCTCCGCGTCGCGCGCTTGGCCGAGGCCGTCGCGCAGACGTCGCAGCAGCTCCGCATGCTCCGCGAACGCGTCGAGCCGCGGCTCACCGCGCAGATCGCCGGCGTGGCGCACACGTTGGAAGAACGCGAGCGCGAGGAGCACGTGCGGCTCAAGCACCTGCAGCGACGAGCGGCGGCCAGCAACTAGCCACTGCTGTCATCCCGAGCGACCGAGCGAAGCGCTCCCACCAATGTCATCCCGAGCGACCGAGCGAAGCGAGGGAGTCGAGGGATCTGCCCTCGCTGCGCGCGATGCCCGCCCGGTGCCACAGCGCATCGCGCATGCACGCGGAGTCCCCCCGAATCAGCCTGGATTATTCTGGGACGCGGACTGAGCGGACCTGCGGCGAGCGAACGAGGAGCGGACGACTGCGCTTACCTTCGGGCATCAACGTGGCACGAGCCGTGACCTTCTTGAGAACCGCCGCTCGTGACGCGTCGAGGAGCCTCCCGAGGTCCTTCCCAAGAAGCCCACGGCTCGTTGTGCTCGCAATCGTCGATTTACTCGTAGCCCCTCTGCGCCCTCCGCGTCCTTGGCGGTAAAACCCATTACCCCGCCGACGTCACCACCTCCGGAGCAGGCGGCGGCGCGTGGAGCGCGAAGCGCAACTGCGCCCCGATTCCACCGCCGCGTTCATCGAGTGTGGCTGCCGCGACGTCGCTTACGACTGCGACCGCGGCTCCTTCTCCGAGCGCACGCTCGATCGCCTGTTCCGCCTCCGAGGCATGCGCCTGGAGGAACCATGGTGTCATCAACACTTCCGCGGCCGCGCCGTGCTCCAGCGCGTCGAGCGTCGCCAGCGGCCCCACCACCGCCGTTGTGTGCGCGCCCGTCCGCTCGAGCAGGCCGTCCACCACCACCCGATCCCGCTCCCGCCGCAGCGCCTCCGCGCCCCGCTGTGCCGCCTTGACGATCGCGTCGCGCCGCGCGCGCCTGGGCAGCGTCGCGAACACGATCGACCGGTCGCGCAGCGGCTCCGGGAGCGCACCGCGCAGCGCAACGGTGGACCCCCGCGCGCCGCCGATCACGATCCACGCGGTCTCGGCCGCCGCCTGGACCACCACCTCCGCCGCGAGACTCGTCAACCGCTGCGCGGCGATCACGCGGGCCTGCTGCATCCGCTCCGTCTGCGTCGCGCCGCGCGTCCCCGAATGGAATCCCGGCGCCGGCGCCTTGCCCATGTGATCCTCTTCGCCCCCGCGCCGCAGCGCGTGCTTCGTTGCGACCGAGCGCAGGCGGCCGCTGGCGTATTCGTACACCGACGCCGAGCGGCTGTCGATCAGCGCCACCACGACCGGATCTTCCTGCTTGAGCATTCTCGCATAAGGCCCGACCCACGGCCCGTGGCGCCAGTGCGCTTCCGTGGCGACGCGCGCCGGGAGCGCGCTCGAGTAGTGCACGTCGCCGCCGGCGATCACGATCATCCACCCCGGCGCGCGCAGTGCCCCGCGAATGCTCCGCAGCCGCGACTCGAGACGCTTCACCGCCCGATCGAACGCGTCGCGCTCGGCGCGCGGGATCTCGCCAAGCGAGTCGCGCAACCGGTCGATCTCGTCGCGCACCGCGATCCGCCACTGGGTGCGCTTCGCCGGGTCCTCGGCCGCGCCGTCGATGTAGACCGTGAGCGTCGGCATCTCGGCCAGCTCGCCGACCAGTTCGCTGAGTTGCTTGCGCGTCAGCAGCATCCCGCCTCCAGGCAAGGCGTCCATCCTTACCGTATGGGATGGCCGCCGTCGCCGCGTCGGCGTTCGCGCGCATCGGCGCGTCGGGAGTCGGCGCGGCTGACTGTTTGGAAAGCCGCACCGCGATTGGCCGATTTCGCCGATTCGCACTCGACCGCCGCTCGGCATCGTGATGCACTCGCCGCGCGAGGACGGTATGCACGCCACACCACACTTCCGCGACCGCTACGACGCCGGCCACCGGCTCGCCGGCGCACTGCACGCGCTCGAGGAGCAGCGGCCACTGTTCGTGCTCGGCCTGCCGCGCGGCGGGGTTCCCGTCGCCTCGGTGATCGCCGAAGCGCTCGACGCGCCGATGGACGCGCTGATCGTCCGGCGCATCCCCGTGCCCGCGCACGCGGACCTCGCCCTCGGCGCCGTCGCGAGCGGCGGCATCCGCGTCCTCAACCCCGACGTGATCGACGGCACCGGCCTTCCGCTCGACGAGCTGGCGCGCACGCTCGAGCACGAGGAGCGGGAGCTGGAGCGCAGCGAGGCGAACTATCGTCGGGGCCGGCCCTTCCCCAATCTCGCCGGCGCCGCCGTGATCCTCGTCGATGACGGCGCGGCGAGCGGCTCGTCGATCCGTGCGGCGGCGGAAGCGGTGCGCCTGCTCGGGCCGCGCAACATCACGGCCGCCGTTCCCGTCGCGTCGCGCCTCGCCGCCGAGATGATCCGGCCCGTCGTGGATCGCGTCGTGTGCATCATCGAGCCGGAGCCGTTCCTCACGCTCGATCGCTGGTACGCGGACTTCGCCGAGGTCTCGGACGCGGAGGTGCGCGTGCTGCTCGATGAGGCACACCGCCGGTGGCGGCGGGCGGCGCCGTTGGCGAGCGTGTAATACTGGTGACTGCGAACATGCAACCATCCGGTTGCATTCGCTTCGCGCCCCCCAGCGATAGCGCACACATCCGTTCACCCGCGCTCTCGCGCGCACGTTTCCCGCGGATATATTGCCGCGAAGACGCCGGGCGCCCCACCCGCCCCGCGCAGATCCGTCGAACGAAAACGGCCCAGGCAGCCCGTGACACCGTTTCCAGTCCCGAGCACGGATGCGTCCGCCCTCTTCGCTGGGGGTGGCGACGTTGGCGCGCGCATGCGCGCCACCGACTGGGCCCGCACCGCGCTCGGACCGATCGACGACTGGCCGCAGAGCCTCCGCACCATCGTCGGCACCTGCCTCAGCTCGCGCTTTCCGATCCTCATCTGGTGGGGACCGGAGCTCGTCATGCTCTACAACGACGCCTACGCGCCGCTCATCGGCGCCAAGCAC
>DASZUN010000108.1:0-31621 GCA_035547615.1 Gemmatimonadaceae bacterium
CGGCGCGCCGCTTCTTCGTTCGTCGGAACGCTCCCGAGCGTCACGACCATTTCAGGTCCTGCTTGGAGAGCGGCAGACTGCGGACGCGCTTTCCTGTCGCGGCGAAGATCGCGTTGCACAGCGCCGGGACGACCGGCGGCAGCGCCGGCTCCCCAAGACCGGTCGGCGGAAAGTCGGTGACGCGGAAGTGCACGTCTACGCTCGGCGCCTGGCGCATACGGAGCAGCGGGAACGTGTTGAAGTTCTGCTGCACCGCGCGGCCGTTCTCGATCGTGATCTCCTGCCCGAGCGCCTCGGCGATGCCGTCGAGCACCGCGCCCTGCGCCTGGTTCTCGGCGTTGCTCGGGTTGATGATCTGGCTCCCGATGTCGCCGACGACCCAGACCTTGTCGACCGTGACGCCGCCCGACGTCGACACCGTCGCCTGCACCACTTCGGCGAAGTAGCCGCGATGGCTGAAGTGGAACGCGACGCCGAGGCCGGTGCCGCGCGACACCTTCGTCGCTCCCCATCCCGAGCGCTCGCGCAGTGCCTCGAGCACGCCTCGCGCGCGAGCCGCGTCGAAGCCACCCGGCTGCGGGCCGCCCGGACGCGACGCCGGCTCGCCGGCGAGCTTCGGCGCGTCGGGCAGCTCGCTCGCCAGCAGATCGAGCCGGAACTGCAGCGGGTCCTTCCCCGCCGCGTGCGCGAGCTCGTCGATGAACGACTGCATCACGAACGCGAGCGCGTTGCTCCCCGGCGCGCGCAGGAAGCCGGTCGGCACGCCGAGCGGAATCAGCGACACGTCGAGCGTGAAGTTGGGGACGAAGTGCGCCGGGAATTCGGTCGGCGAGATCTGCGCGCTGGGTGCGAAGCTCTGGCCCTCGCCGAAGGTGACGAAGTGATCGCGCCACGCGACGAGCTTTCCGCTCGCGTCCACCGCGCCGGTGAACGAGTGATAGCCGGCGGGCCGATAGAAGTCGTGCCCGATGTCGTCCTCGCGCGACCAGAGCAGCTTCACCGGCACACCGACCTGCTTCGCGATCGCCGCCGCCTCGACCATGTAGTCGTTGTTGAGCCGGCGGCCGAACCCGCCGCCCGTGCGCGTGAGGTGCACGGTGATGCGATCTTCGGGAATGTTGAGCGTTTGTGAAACCAGCCGCCGGCCGCCGGCCGGCTGCTGCGTCGGCACCCACATCTCGAGCGCGCCGTCGTGGAAGTGCGCGGTGCAGTTCTGCGGCTCGAGCGGCGCGTGTGCGATGAATGGATACGAGTACTCGGCCCTGACCACGTGCGCCGCGCCGTTCACGGCCGCGTCGACGTCCCCGTCCTTGCGCAGCGTACGGTGCGGCGGCTGCGTCCAGAGCTCGGCGGCTGTGGCCGCGAATCCGGCGCTGCTCTGCCGGGCCGTGGCACCTTCGTCCCACTGCACCTGCAACTTGCGTCGCGCACTCTGCGCGAGCCACCAGGAATCGGCGACGATCGCCACTCCGCTCAGCAGCCCCGCGAGCTGCGTTCCTCCGTCGATCACGAAGGCGTGCCGCACGCCGGGCTGCGCCGTGATCGCGTCGAGATTCGCGCTCAGAACTTTGCCGCCGAACACGGGACACTTCTCGAAGATCGCGTACAGCATGCCCGGCAACGTCACGTCGATGCCGTAGAGCGGCGCACCGGTGACGATCGCGTGGTTGTCGACGCCCGGCACCCGCGTGCCGATGATCCGGAAATCCTTCGGGTCCTTGAGCCTCACGCCATCCAGCGCCGGGGGCGTGAGCGTGGCCGCTCGATCGAGCAAACTGGTATATGCAACCGAACGGTTGCTCTTTGCGTGCTTCACCACGCCGGCCTCCGTGGTCAGCTCGCTCTCCGGCACGCCGAGCGTCTGCGCGGCGGCCGCGACCAGCATCGCGCGCCCGGCCGCGCCGACGCGGCGCATCGGCATCCAGTTGATCGGCGTCGCGGTGCTCCCGCCCGCGCTCTGCGCCTGGAATTTCGTGGTGTCGAGCGGGGCCTGCTCGATCCGCACGTTCTTCCACTCCACGTCCAGCTCGTCGGCGATGAGCATCGGCAGCATCGTCTTCACGCCCTGCCCCAGCTCGGGGTTCTTGGCGATGATCGTGACGAGGCCGTCGGGCGTCATGCGAATGAACGCGTTCGGCGCGAACTCGCCCGCGGCGCCGGTCTCGGCGAAGGCCTCGGCCGGATCGAGAATTCTCAGATAGCTGCCGAGCAGGAGGCCGCCGCCGGCAATCGCGGTGACGCGAAGGAAGGACCGGCGGTCGAAGTGTGGGGTCGTAGTCATGACGTCCTCCGTGCGTTCAGCGCGTCGCGCCGGACGTGTTCGCGTGCGCATCGCTCGCCGTGAGCTCGGCGGCGCGATGAATCGCCTGCCGGATGCGCAGATAGGTGGCGCAGCGACAGATGTTGCCGTTCATCGCGGCGTCGATCTGCTCGTCGCTCGGGTTGGGATTGCGCGCGAACAGCGCGGCGGCCGACATGAGCTGCCCGGCCTGGCAGTAGCCGCACTGCGGCACGTCGAGCTCCTCCCACGCGCGCTGGAGCGCGTGGCGCCCGTCGGGCGACAGGCCTTCGACGGTCGTGATCTCGGCGCCGTTCAGCGTCGCGGCTCGCCGCTGGCAGGAGCGGATCGGGACGCCGTTGAGGTGCACAGTGCACGCGCCGCACTGCGCGATGCCGCAGCCGAACTTCGTGCCCTTGAGGTCGAGCACGTCGCGCAGCACCCAGAGGAGGGGCATGTCCGGCGGAACGTCAACCGTGTGCGACTGCCCGTTGACCTTGAACGTGATCGCCATCGCTGTCCCTCCTCTTGCTCGAACGCGCGCGTCGCGCCTGCGGCCGATACCGCACCGGGCCGCGCGCCCTCACTCCCGACGCGCGGTCAGACCGGATCCGGCGTCCGCACGGGCGGCATGCGGAGCGCCTCGCCCACGACCGCGTCGGCCACCGGCACGTCGGGCGCCGTGTCGAAGTCGCCCTCCCACCGCGCCATGACCACGGTCGCCAGGCAGTTGCCCACGACGTTCAGCGACGTGCGTGCCATGTCCATGAGCGCGTCGACGCCGAGGATCACCGCGACCGCCTGGAGCGGCAGGCCGAACTGCGCCAGCGCACCCGACAGGATCACGAGCGCCGCGCGCGGCACCGCCGCCACGCCTTTGCTCGTGAGCATCAGCGTGAGCATCATCAGGATCTGCGACGAGATCGGCATGTCGATGCCGGCCGCCTGCGCCGCGAACACCGACGCGAGCGCGAGATAGAGCGTGCTTCCGTCGAGGTTGAACGAGTAGCCCGTCGGCAGCACGAACGCGACGATGCGCCGCGGCACCCCGAGCTGTTCCATCCGCTCCATGGCGAGCGGGAACGCCGCCTCGGAGGAAGCGGTGCTGAACGCGATGAGCCACGGCTCCTTGATCGCCTTCACGAAGCGCCGCACTGGCACCTTGAAGATGATCGCGACCGGAAGCAGCACGAATACCGCGAAGATCACGAGCGCGCCGTACAGCGAGCCGACGAGAATCCCCAGATTCCGCAGCACCCCGAGCCCGCTCTTCGAGACCGTGACGGCGATCGCCGCGCCGATGCCGATCGGCGCGTACGCCATCACGAGCCCCACGAACTTGAACATCACCTCGGACAGGCTCTCGCAGGCACTGAGCATGAACGTCTTGCTCGGCCCCTGCACCTTCGACAGCGCGACCGCGAACAGGATCGCGAAGAACACGATCTGCAGCACTTCGTTCCGCGACGCGGCCTCGAAGAAGCTCGTCGGCACCGTGTGCTCGATCACGCCCGAGAACGTCGGGTGCGTGGAGGCGAGCGCGCTGATGTCCTTGGTCGATGCGTCGGTGAGCGCCACACCGCGGCCCGGCTTCACCACGTTCACCACGATCAGCCCGACCGCGAGCGCGAACGTCGTGATCACCTCGAAGTAGACGATCGAGCGCAGCGCGAGCTTGCCCACGCGCTTCATGTCGTCGCCGTGTCCCGCGATTCCGACCACCAGGGTCGAGAACAGCAGCGGCACGATCAACGACTTGATCATGTTCAGGAAGATCGTCGACAGGACGTTGAGGTCCGTCGCGGCCCAGCCGCCGTGCACCTCGCGCGCGCTCTCCGGATAGAGGGCGCCGAGCACGACGCCCACCACCATCGAGATCAGAATCCATTGCGACAGCGTGATCCGGCGCAGGAACGACTTGGGCTTTCCGTTCGGAGTGGTGGGAGACTCGATCACGGAGGAGTTCTGCATGGCTCTGCGGTTACGGGGACCTGGGCTCCACGGTCACCGGTCCAACCCCGCGACGCAGAGTCGAGTTCCGATATCCGTATGCGAAATAGAGCACGAGACCGATGACCAGCCACCAACCAAATCGCACCCAGGCCAGTGACGGCAGGCCCCGCATGACGAATACGCACAAGGCCGCGCCAACGATGCCGACGACGTGCACCAGCGGCACCCGGAACGGGCGCGGCCGGTCGGGATCGGTGTACCGCAGCACGATCACGCCGATGCACACGAGCGCGAACGCGAACAGCGTTCCGATGTTCGTGAGATCGTACGTTTCCCCCGCGTCGCCGATCAGCGACCAGAGGGCGACGAAGATGCCGGTGATGAGCGTCGTCACGTACGGCACCCGCGACTTGCCGCCCACCTTGGCCGCCCACCGCGGCAGCAGGCCATCCCGCGCCATCGCGAAGAAGATGCGCGGCTGCCCGTACTGGAAGACGAGCAGCACCGCCGCCATCGAGAACACGGCGCCGAGCGCGACGACCTTCGCGATGCTGGTCATGCCCGTGGCCTTGAGCGCGTAGGCGAGCGGATCGGCGGCCTTCCCCAGATCGGCCGACGGCACCATGCCCGTGAGCACCGCGCCGATCACGATGTAGATGATCGTGCAGATCGCCAGCCCGCCGAGGATGCCGATCGGCAGGTTGCGCTGCGGATTCTTCGTCTCCTCGGCGGCCGTGGAGATCGCGTCGAAGCCGATGTAGGCGAAGAACACGATCGCCGCACCCTGGTGGATGCCCTTGAAGCCGTTGGGCGCGAACGGGTGGTAGTTCGCCGTGTTGATGTGCTGCAGCCCCATCACGATGAAGAGCGCGAGCACCAGCAGCTTGACCGCCACCATGATGTTGTTCGCGCGCGCGCTCTCGCGCACGCCGAGCAGCAGCAGCCACGTGATGAGCATCACGATGGCGAACGCCGGCACGTTAATTAGTATCGGAATGCTACCAATGTGCGGCGCCGACTGGAGCAGGCCATGGATCTGCGGGTCCGAGCTGAGGAGCGCGGTGCGGTAGCCGGTGGTCAGCCAGTCGGGGAGTGGTATCCACCCCGAGATGAGCGACTTGAAGTAGTCGCCCCACGAGATGGCGACCGCCACGTTGCCGACGGCGTACTCGAGGATCAGGTCCCAGCCGATGATCCACGCGACGATCTCGCCGAGGGTGGCGTAGGAGTACGCGTACGCGCTCCCCGCCTGCGGGATCATCGAGGCCAGCTCCGCATAGCAGAGCCCCGCGAGCGCGCAGCACGCGCCGAGCAGCAGGAACGACAGGACGAGCGCCGGGCCCGCGCCCACGCGGATGATCTCGCCATTCGGGCCCACCTGCCCGGCCGCCGCCGAGCCGATGGAGCCGAAGATCCCGGCGCCGATCACGGCGCCGATCGCGAGCATGATCAGATCGCCCGCGCCCAACGCGCGTTTCAGCGCGTTGGGGTTCCCTTCCTCCGCGAGCAGCGCGGCAATGGGCTTTCGCGAAAAGAGCGACGCCATCGCCGCTTACTGCGACTCGATTCGCATCCCGTAGAACGACCGGTACACGAAGCCGAGGGAGACGACGAAGAAGATCGCGGCGAGCACGTGTCCGAGCGTCGCGCCGCGCTGCTGCGTGAGCGAGACGGCGAGCTCCACCGCGAGCAGGCCGAAGAGCGTCGTGAACTTGATGATCGGGTTGAGCGCCACCGACGACGTGTCCTTGAACGGATCGCCGACCGTATCGCCGACGACCGTCGCGGCGTGCAGCTCGGTGCCTTTCTGCTTCAACTCCACCTCGACGATCTTCTTCGCGTTGTCCCACGCGCCGCCGGCGTTCGCCATGAAGATCGCCTGATAGAGGCCGAACAGCGCGATCGAGATGAGATAGCCGATGAAGAAGTACGGCTCGATGAACGCGAACGCGAGCGTGGCGAAGAAGACGGTGAAGAAGATGTTGAGCATGCCCTTCTGCGCGTACTTCGTGCAGATCTCGACGACCTTCTTCGAGTCGGTCACGCTCGCCTTCGTCGCGCCTTCGAGCTTGATGTTCGCCTTGATGAACTCCACCGCGCGGTACGCGCCCGTCGTCACGGCCTGCGTGGAGGCGCCGGTGAACCAGTAGATGATCGCGCCGCCCGTGACGAGCCCGAGCAGGAACGGCGGGTGCAGGATCGAGAGATTCTCGAGGTGCGTGGTGAGGCCATTCGTCAGCCCCACGATGATCGAGAAGATCATCGTCGTGGCGCCGACGACCGCCGTGCCGATGAGCACCGGCTTCGCCGTCGCCTTGAACGTGTTGCCCGCGCCATCGTTCTCCTCGAGGAAGTGCTTGGCCTTCTCGAAGTTCACCGCGAAGCCGTGCTGCTGCTGCACCTCGGCGGCCGCGTTCGGGAGCTGCTCGATCGTCGAGAGCTCGAACACCGACTGCGCGTTGTCCGTCACCGGGCCGTAGGAGTCCACGGCGATCGTCACCGGGCCCATGCCGAGGAAGCCGAACGCCACGAGGCCGAACGCGAACACCGCCGGCGCGGCCATGAGGGCGTCGAGGCCCATCGTGCTGACGCCGTAGCCGATCGCCATCAGCGCCATGATCGTGATGCCGAGATAGTAGGCGCTGAAGTTGCCCGCCACGAGGCCCGACAGGATGTTGAGCGACGGACCGCCCTCGCGCGACGACGTGACGACTTCCTTGGTGTGCCGCGACTCGGTCGACGTGAACACCTTCACGAACTCCGGAATGATCGCGCCGGCGAGCGTGCCGCAGGTGATCACCGTCGAGAGCTTCCACCACGCCGACGTGTCGCCGGCGACGTCCGGTATGACCCAGTACGAGATGACGTACGTGACCGCGACCGAGACGAGCGACGTGAGCCAGACGAGGAACGTGAGCGGCGCCTCGAAGTTCATCTTGTCCGCGTGCTCGTACCGGCTCTTGGCCAGCGCGCCGTTGATCAGGTACGAGATGCCGGACGAGATGATCATCATGATGCGCATCACGAAGATCCAGACGAGCAGCAGCACCTGCACCGCCGGCGACTTCACGGCGAGCAGGATGAACGTGATCAGCGCGACGCCCGTCACACCGTACGTCTCGAACCCGTCCGCGCTCGGGCCGACCGAGTCGCCCGCGTTGTCGCCCGTGCAGTCCGCGATCACGCCCGGGTTGCGCGCATCGTCTTCCTTGATGTTGAAGACGATCTTCATCAGGTCGGAGCCGATGTCGGCGATCTTCGTGAAGATGCCGCCGGCGATGCGGAGCGCGGCGGCACCGAGCGACTCACCGATCGCGAAGCCGATGAAGCACGGCCCCGCGTAGCTGCCCGGCACGAAGAGCAGGATGAGCAGCATCATCGTCAACTCGACGGAGATGAGCAGCATGCCGATGCTCATGCCGGCCGAGAGCGGGATCGAGTAGCAGGGATACGGCTTGCCTCGGAGCGACGCGAACGCCGTGCGCGAGTTCGCGAACGTGTTCACGCGAATGCCGAACCACGCGACGCCGTAGCTGCCGGCGATGCCGATCAGGCTGAAGACCAGGATGATGACCACGCGCGTGACTTCCATGTGCCGCAGCACGCCGAAGTAGAGCGCGATCACGACGCCGATGAACAGCTCCAGCAGGAGAATGAACTTCCCTTGTGTGACCAGGTAGGTCTTGCAGGTCTCGTAGATCAGCTCCGAGATCTCGCGCATCGACTCGTGCACGGCCATGTTCTTGAGCCGCCCGTACATCACGAGGCCGAACGCCAGACCGAGCACGCACACGATCAGGCCGTACATGAGCAGCGTGCGGCCGTTGATGCCGTGGATCGTCACCTGATCGAGCGGCGGCACCACCAGTTCCGCTTCGCCGCCGGACGAGGACGACGGCGGCGTCACCGCCTGCGTCGCCTGGGCCGGCGCCGGCGCGCCGGCGACGGCCATGCCCGGCCGCGCGGTATCGGGATTCTGCGTCTGCGCGGCCAATGCATTCGTCGCGAACGGCAGCGCGGCGAGCGCCAGCAGCAGAGAAAGCACGATGGGGAGAGTACGTCGGAACACGTGCTCCGTCAGTTTCATCGGTTCTGTTCTCCAGGGGGACTGTGGCGAGCCGGGTGGAACTGCACTCGCACTCTCGAGCGGGGCCGCCAACCTCCGGCGGGTGCTGCGGTCCTGCGCTGGCACACGCGACACCTAGGCAGAAAAAAAGCCCACGGTGTTCCTCATGGGCCCTGCAGGGATCGCAGAAATATGCGAGCGCGCGGCGCGCTCGGCTAGAGAGCAAATCAGAAGTCGTAGATGATCTGCGCCTTCATGCGGATCGGTGTGCCGTCGGGCTTCGTGCCGGGGCTGAATTTCGTCGCGCCGAGCACTTCGCTCAGTCGCTTGTCGTACCCGCGATCGCCGGTGTGCGTGAAGTTGAAGCCGAGCACCTTCCCGGTCGAATCCACATCGAATTCCGCCACGAGGTGAAATCCCCGCACCTTGTCCGGCATCGGGAGCGGCGGGATGAACAATTCCGTCGCCGTAGGCGGGTAATTCGCCTGCACGCCGCCACCGGTCCCCGGACCGTTTCCCGATCCGCGGCCGGTGCCGACGCCCGAACCCACGCCGCCGCCGGAACCCGGGCCGCTCCCCGCCGATCCGTCGTTCCCTGTCCCGCCGCCCACGCCGGCCACCGGCGCCGTCGCGGCCGACACCTTCGCTATCTCCAGCTTGGGGGCCGGTGTGCTCTGCGGCGTGATTGCGGGCGGCTTCACGACCGGCGGCACCACCGGCTTCGGCGTGGGAACCGGTTTGGGCGGCGGCGTGATCGTCGGCTGGGTTGACGGTGCGGGCGCCGCCGCTACCCGCATGTAGTGCACGGTCTCCTGCACGCCCCCGGTTCCCCGTCGTCCGCCTCCGCCGCCACCCGCCGGCCCCGGGCCGCCCGCGCCCTGCGGCCGCTCGATCACGAGGCCGTCATGATCCGCCAGCGGCACGAGCAGCAACGCGATGATCAGCAGGTGCACGAGCACCGAGAGCACGCTCCAGCCGCGGCGATCCTCCCGAGCAGCGGGAAGCGTCGTCGCCGGCAGCCGCCGGCGTCTGGCGGGCTGGAGCGTCGGGATAGGCTCGGCGGTCATCGAGGGTGAGGGCTGTCGCCGTGCGGCGAGCGCGCCGGATCTCATGGAAAGTTATACGACGGACCGACGCAAAAGGGTTCGGCGCGGGGCCGCTGCCGGCACAAACAAACCATCGGGCCAGCGGTCTCGAGAGACGCTGGCCCGATGGAATCGTGCGTGCGCTGCGTGCTACTTCGCCGCGGGAGCAGCCGGCGCCGCGCCCGGCGTGTCTTTCGGCGGCACGCCGATCACCACGTGCTGGCCAATCGCACCGCGTGCGATGTCCATCGCCTGGATCACGTCGGCGTATTTCACGTTCGGATCGCCCTTCACGAAGATGATCTTCTCCGGACGTGCGTCGTAGATGTCGTGCAGCTTCTGGTTCAGCGCGTCCGTGCCCGAGACCGTCGCCGTGTTGATGGCGTACTGGTTGTTCGGGTGCACTTCCAGCACGATCTGATTCGACTGCGAGTTGGCCGTGGCCACCTGCGGGTTCGGATCAGGGAGCTGGATGTCGATCGCCTTGCGCATCGACGGCAGCACGGCCATGAAGATGATCAGGAGCACGAGGAGCACGTCGATCATGGGCGTGACGTTCGGCTCGTTCGAGAGCCCCGCGCCGCCGCCGCCAGCTGACATAGCCATTACTTCGCCCCTCCCGCCGGCGCCGGGGCTGCCTGCTTGGTATCGCCCGGGACGGTCGAAATCGTGTTCGGCTTCTGGTCACCGATCATCGCCACCACCTTCACGCCGTTCTTCGTCGCAATGTCGAGCACATCGAGCACCTTGGAGTATTCCGTGGCCTTGTCGGCCTTGAGGTACATGATGTAGTCGTCGCGCGGCGTGTCGACGTAGATGTGCTTCAGCATCGCCGGGATGTCGGCGTACTGGATCGGCTTCTTGTTGATGTAGTACCCACCATCCTTGTCGATGCCCAGGACCTGGTCGGTCTGGTCGTCTTCCGGATGGTCCTTGATGTTGACCGCCTGCGGCGGATCGGCGTTGAATCCCGCCAACAGTGCCGGCGTGACCACCATGAAGATGATCAGCAGCACCAGCATGACGTCGACCATCGGCGTCACGTTCGGCGTGGACGAAACGCTCCCATGTCCGCCACCCGTCGACATTGCCATGAGAAGTACCTCCTCGACGGGGTGGAATTACTGCGAGATCGGGCCGGCGCCGCTGGCTGCGTTGAACTCGCGGGTGAAGCGGGAACGGCCGAACTCGCCCGACACGCCCTTGATGAGGTAGTCGATCATTTCCTTCGACACGTACGTCATCTCGGCCGTGAGGTTCTCGATCTTGGTCGTGAAGTAGTTGTACGCCCACACCGCCGGGATGGCGACGAGCAGACCGAACGCCGTCGTGATGAGCGCTTCCGCGATACCACCGCCGATCGCCGCGAGACCGCCGGACCCCGACGCGGCCATGCCCGTGAACGAGTTGACGACGCCCATCGTGGTGCCGAGCAGTCCGACGAACGGCGCCGTGGCGCCGACGGTCGCGAGCACCGCGAGGCCGCGCTTCAGGTTCGTGATCTCGAGCAGCATGTTGCGCTCGACCGCGCGCTCCGCCGAGTTGATGTCGGCCACGGTGACCGAGCCGTCCGCGATCAGGGGCTTCACTTCGCCGAGCGCGCCGCCGAGGACGAGCGCGACGTGCGACCGCTTGTAGCTCTCCGCGAGGCGGATCGCCTCGGTGAGGTTGTCTTCCTCGAGGAACTGCGAGAACTCAGGAGCGAACTTGATGGTCTCCTTCTGCGCCTTCCGGAGGCTCCACCACTTCTGGACCATGATCGTGAGCGAGTAGACGGACATGATCGCCATGACGATAACGATGCCTTTGGCGAAGTTGCCCATCTGGTGCCAGAGGCCAAGCAATGAGAAATCCATACTGATCGATCTCCTGGTGGGTTACTTGGAAAGCGCGAATTGGAACGGCATCTGGACGAGCTGCTTCACTTTCTTTCCACCGACTTCCGCCGGGTAGAACTTCATGTTCGGCAGCGCGGCCTTGACCGCATTGGTGAACAGATCGTGCGTCGACTTGAGGACCTTGAACGTGCTCATGTCGGCGCGCCCCGTCGTGTCGACCGTGAACTGGGCGAGCACCTCGCCCTCCACGTTCGCCGAGCGGAGCATGTCGGGATAGCGCGGCGCCGTGTTACCCGGATACGGCTGCACCTGCTTCTCGACCTGGAACTCGAAGTACGTCTGGTTGTCGTCCACTTTCTGCGGCGTGCCGCCGACGACGCCCTTCGCGATACCACCAGCGACGCCCTTTCCGCTGAAGTCCGCTTCGTTCGTCACCTTCTTCGACAGGTCGATGTCCGGCAGAACGTCGGGGATCTTGATCGGCGCGGTCAGCACCTGGAAGCCTTTCGGCGGCGGTGCCTTGACCGTCACGTCGGGCGGCGGCGGCTTGGGCTCTTCCTTCGGCGGAGGCGGCTCGTCCTTCTTCACCTGGACGAAGTCGACCTTCTCCGCTTTCGGCTTCTCGAGCGCCTCGCTCGCGTGCAGCGTGCCGTACACTGCAGCTGTGATGATCACGGCGTGAATGACCGCGCTCATCAGTGCACCACCCGCACGTTTTTGCTTTTGTGCCTTGGACTCGATGAGGTTGTCGAACATGTCTCGCTGGCCTGATCGGGTAAGGGAAAACGCGCGAACTTGCTCGTGAAGTAACCTACCCCCAGGCCTTTCGCGCGGAATGCCCGGAAGATTAAGAGTTGGTGAAGTCGATGTTAGATGGAGCTTTCGGCCGCAGCCTCATCCGTCTCGGCGGCCGGTGGCTCGGCCGAGTCCGAGATGATCGGGAGCAGAATGGTGAACGCGGTCCCGCGGCCAAGTCTCGACTGGACGGAGATCGTACCCCCGTGCGCCTGAACGATCCATTGTGAGATCGAGAGGCCGAGCCCGAATCCGCCGCGCTCCGATGCGCGCGAGCGCGCGCGGTCGGCACGCCAGAAGCGCTCGAAGATGTGCGGCAGGTCCGTGGCCGCGATGCCGATCCCCGTATCGCGCACGACGATCGCCACCTCGTCGTGCTGGCGCTTCGTCACCGACAGGTCGACCTTGCCGCCGCGCGGCGTGTACTTGATCGCGTTCGTGACCAGGTTGAGCAGAAGCTGCCTGAGCCGCGTGCGATCGCCCATCGCGATGCCGCCCTCCAGCGAGGAGAGCGAGAGCTCGAGCCCCGCATCCTCGCCGAGGATCATCGCCGTCTCGTAGACTTCGCGCACCAGCGGCTCGAGCTCCACCGGCACGCGGTGAATGTCGAATCGGCCTTCGTCGGCGCGCGCCAGCGTCAGCAGGCTGTCCACGAGATCCGACATGCGCGCGGTTTCCTGGAGCGCCTCCTCCAGCGCGACCATCCGATCCCCGCGATTCGTCGCCGGGTGCATCGCCCGCTCGACGTCCGCGCGCAGCACCGTCAGCGGCGTCTTGAGCTCGTGGCTCGCGTCCGCCGTGAACCGGCGCAGCGCGGCGAACGACGTCTCGAGGCGCGACAACATCGCGTTCACCGTTTGACTGAGGCGGGCAAGCTCGTCGTTCTCCGACTCGGTCGGCAGACGCCGGTGGAGACTGCGCCCGTCGGTGATCGCCTCCACCTCGTTGATCAGATCGTCGACCGGCCTGAAGATGTTGCCGAGCACGAGGTACGCCGCTCCCACCGAGAACAGGAACACGAGCGGCAGCATGATGATCACCGAGCCCACGAGGCCCGGCGCGAGCAAGGTGCCGTAATCGGTCGGGATGCCGGCGACCACGCGCGAGATGTACGGCACGTTCACCGAATCGTTCGAGACGCGCCGGGCGCGCAGGAACAGGCGCATCGAGTCTTCCGGCGTCGAGATCGTCGCACCCTCGATCCCGCTCGGCATCGTGACGGCGACCTTGTTCACGGCCACCTGGTCGTCCGTCGACAACTGCCGCATCGGGCCCGAGACGTACAGCAGCCGGTCGACGTTGTTGAAGACGAGGAAGTAGCCCGGGATCTGATTGAGCGCGTCGATCAGCAGATTGGTCGGCCGCGCCACGGGCGGGCTCACCGTGGTATCGAGGCTGATCAGCGCACTGTCCGCGACCTGCAGCCCGCGAATCGTGCGCGCCACGCTGTCCGCCGTGCGGAGTGCATCGGCGGCGACGGAGTTGGCGCGCGTACGGTGGATGCTAGAGAACGCGATCGCGAAGACGATCAGCGTCGCCATCACGAGCATGCCGTATGCGGCGGTGAGCCTCCCCCGGGTCGACATCGGCGTCAGTCTTTGATCATGTACCCGACGCCGCGCACCGTCGTGATGAGTTTCCTGGCGTGCGCCGCGTCGACCTTCTTGCGCAGATGGTTGATCACCACGTCCACGATGTTCGTGCCCGGATCGAAGTGATAGCCCCACACGTACTCGGTGATCAGCGTGCGGCTCATCACCCGGCCGGCGTGCCGCATCAGGTACTCGAGCACGGCGAACTCCTTCGGCGTGAGGTCGATCAGCTCGCCGTCGCGCCGCACCTCGCGCGTGGCCTGGTCGAGCACGAGATCGCCCACGGCGAGCGTCGGCGACGCGAGCGCGCGCGGACGGCGCGCCAGCGCTTCCACGCGCGCGAGCAGCTCCTCGAACGCGAACGGCTTCGTCACGTAGTCGTCGGCGCCCGCGCGCAGCGCCGTGACCTTCGCGTCGACCGCGTCCTGCGCCGTGAGCACGAGCACCGGCCGCTCGAAGCCGCGCGCCCGAAGCGCGTGCAGCACCTCGAGCCCCGACTTCCCCGGCAGCCGCATGTCGAGGATGATCAGATCGTACGCCTCCGACGCCGCGCGCGCCTCACCCTCCTCGCCGTCGTCGACGAGATCGACCGACGTGCGCTGCTCCTCGAGCCCGCGCTTCACGTACTGCCCCACCGTGGGATCGTCTTCGATCACAAGGATTCGCATGGCCGAAAAGGTACAGCGCGCGGTGCTAACCGCGCGATGGCCGCTGAAATCCGTACTCGCGAATCTTGCGGTAGAGCGTCTTGGACGAGATTCCGAGGATCTTCGCCGCCTTTCCCTGGTGCCAGTTCGTCTGCGCGAGCACGGCGTCGATGTGCTGCCGCTCCATCTCGAGCAGCGTGGTCGCCGAGCCGACCGCCGGGCGATGCACGGCCGGCGTGATCGCGAGCGGCAGGTCCTGCGCGCGAATCTCCGCGCCCGCCTCGCCGTTGCCGCGGGCCAGCAGCACGACGCGCTCGATCACGTTCCGGAGCTCGCGGATGTTCCCGGGCCACGGATACTCCTGCATCAACGCGACGGCGTCGGACGTCAGCACCGGCGGATGCGCGCCGCCGAGGAGCCGCAGGAAGTGATCGGCCAGAAGCGGGATGTCGACGACGCGCTCGCGAAGCGGCGGCAGCGACACGGTGACCACGTTGAGGCGGTACAGCAGATCGTCGCGGAAACGTCCCTCGAGCACCGCGGCGTCGAGATCGTGGTTGCTCGCCGTCACGAGCCGCACGGCCACGTCGACCTTCTGCGTGCCGCCGATGCGGAAGAAGCTCCCATGCTCCAGCGCCCGCGCGAGCTTGGCCTGCAGCTTGGCGCCGAGCACGCCGATGCCGTCGACGAACAGCGTTCCGCTCGCCGCGAGCTCGATCAGCCCGGCCCTGCGCGCGATCGCACCCGTGAACGCGCCGCGCTCGTGCCCGAACAGCTCCACCTCGAGCACGCTCTCGGCGAGCACCGTGGCATCCGCCTCCACCATCGGCCCCACGCGGCCGGACAGCCGGTGGATCGCCCGCGCGAGCAGCGTCTTGCCGGTCCCGGATTCGCCGGTGATGAGGACCGGCGAGTCCGTGGTCGCCACGCGCTCGAGCAGCGACAGGACCGCGTGCATCGGCGCGTACTGCGTGATGACTTCGGGCGTCGAGTCCACGCGCGAGAGCCGCGCCTGCAGATAGCGATTCTCGCGCGCGAGCTGGTGCTTCTCCCACGCGCGCCGCACGAGCACGTCGATCTCGGCCATGCGGTACGGCTTGGCCATGTAGTCGTACGCGCCGAGCTTCATCGCCGTGATCGCCGTCTCGATCGTGCCGTTGCCGGTGATGATGATGACTTCCGGCGGGTCCGGTTCGGCGCGAAGCTGCTTGAGCGCCTCGAGGCCGTCCATCTCCGGCATCACGATGTCGAACAGCGCGACGTCGAACGACTCGTCGCGGACCGCCTGCAGCGCCGCCCGCCCGTCGCCCACGCACACCACGTGGTGGCCGCGCCCGCGCAGGAAGGTCGAGAGGATCTGCGCGAGATTCTCCTCGTCCTCGGCAATGAGGACGCGAATGCGGCCGTTGCCGGGCGCGTCGCTCACGGCGCGGTCGCCGGCAGAATGATCCGGAACACGCTGCCCTCGCCGACGACGCTGTCCACCTCGATCCGGCCGCCGTGCTCCATGACGATCGCGTAGCAGATCGACAGGCCCAGTCCCATCCCGCGGCTCGGCGCCTTCGTGGTGAAGAACGGCTCGAAGATCTTCGACTTGTCGGCGTTGCGGATGCCGTGGCCGCGATCGATGACCTCGGCGAACACCACGTCGCCCTTCTCGTCGTTGCGCGTGCGAATGCTGACGACGCCCTTGTCTTCCATGGCATCGAGCGCGTTGAGCAGGAGCGCCATGAAGACCTGCACCATCTGCTCGTCGTTCGCCCACACGGCCCGCAGGTCCTTGGCCGCCTCGAAGCCCACCAGCACGCGCCGGAAGCGCGGGTGGTGGCGAACGAGCGACAAGGTCTTCTCCACGACCGCGTTCAAGTCGACGAGTGATTTGGTCGTCGGCTTGGGGCGGCTGAAGTCGAGCAGGCCGTCGATGATCCCCTTGCAGCGATGCACTTCCTGCTGGATGAGCGACAGCGATTCCTTGACCTCATCGCGATCGCGCGCGAGATCCAGCGTCCCCTCGTCCATGCCGAGCGTCACGCTCTCCGCGCAGGCGCCGATGGTCGCCAGCGGGTTGTTGATCTCGTGCATCACGCCGGCGGCCAGCGTTCCGATCGCGGCCAGCTTCTCGGCCTGCGCGAACCGCTCCTCGGCCTGGCGCCACTCGGTGATGTCCTCGCCGATCGTGATCACGTGCGAGACCTCGCCGGTCTCGTCCACCTGCATCGGAATTTTGGTGATGCGGTACGTGCGCGACTCGCCGAATGCCGTGGACTCGATCGGGAACTGCTGCATCTCGCCGCTCTCGAACACGCTCTCGAATTCGCTGCGCAGCAGTTCGGCGGGCTGGCGGTGCAGGATCTCGAAGATCGTCCGGCCGATCGCCTCTTCGCGCGAGACCCCCTGCAGCCCCGTTTCGCGCTTGCGGTTCCAGGCCTGGATCCGGTAGGCGCGGTCGATCACGTACAGCCCGACCGGAAGCGAATCGATGATCTTCTCGATGAATCGGCGCTGCTCGTCGATCTCGCGCGTGCGCGCCGCGACCTCCGACTCCAGCCGGTGCGCGTATTCCGCGTCGCGAAGCGCGGGCGCGAGCATGTCGGCGACCGCGGAAAGGAAGAGCGAGTCCTCGCCGACGAGCTCACGGCCGGGCCGTGCCGACAAGGCGCCCAGCTCCTGCCGGCCCGCGAGCAGTCGCCCGACCACGAAGCCCTCGGCGACTGTGCCGTCGCCCGTCCGCAGCGCATGCTCGACCGCAGGTGCCGGCGTATCGTCGCCCGCAACGGACCACGCCCGGCGCAGGCCATCCAGGCCGCGGAGCCAGAGCGTCGCCTGCGTCCCATCGAGCTCACTCGCGACCGCGCCGAGGATGCCCGGCATCACCGCGCCGACGGAATCGCCGGTCGCGAGCGCAGCCGCGATCTCCGCGATCGCCGTGAGCGTGCGCGGGATGGGTTTGCTGAGCCGATGCTTCGTGGAGGGAGCGCTCAAAACCTCGGACACGTCGGCGTGGGCCGGGGTTGCTGGAGGCAGGACAAGATGACCGAACAGCTCAGGTATGACGCTTACCTGAGCTGTACGCAACCATCTGGCAACTATCGTTGCAACCGCATCTTACGGTAAACGATCGATTATGGCCAGCAACTCTTCGTCGGTCCGTCGGGTGCCGGGGGTTTCCTCGACATGCGTCCAGCGGATGATGCCGTCGCGGTCGATGAGGAAGTACGCCCGGTTCGAGAAGAAGCGATCCTCGTTCAGAACACCGTACAGCCGCGACACATCACGCTTAAAGTCACTTAGCAGGTCGACATGCATATCGTATTTCTCCTTATACTCTTTCAGCGAATACGTCGAGTCGACACTGATGGGCAGAATCGTGACCCCGCGGCCCGTGAACTGGTCGTAGTCATCCCGCATCTCACACAGCTCCGCGGTGCACGTGCCGGAGAACGCGAGCGGGAAGAACGCCAGCAGGACGGGTGTGCCGCGGAGCGCCGAGAGGGTAATCTTCTGCCCTGAGCTGGACGGAAGCGTGAAGTCCGGCGCTTCCTGGCCCACACCGGGCACCGGCGACTGTCTCACATCGCTCGTCATCGAGTCCGACTCCATCGGCAAGGGAACGCGTGAAACGTACATCACCCCGCCAGGCTGCTAGCGTGATCCTCGTGCTCGCCTCGGCGACGCTCGTCGGCTGTGCACGCGGGAATCCGCCGGAAGCCGCACCCGCCGCGCCAGCTGCGGCACCGGCCGCCCCCACCTCCCTGCCGCAACCGCAGCCAGTCTCCGACATCGTCCACCAGACGACCTTCGCCCCGTCGCTCGGCATCGACCTGAGCCGAATGCTGCGACACCCGTCGGGCCTGTACGTGCAGGATCTGGCGACCGGAACGGGCGCCGTCGCCTTCCGCGGCAAGACGCTCGTCGTGCGCTACACCGGGTGGCTCGCCGATGGTACCGAGTTCGACAGCGGCGAGATCACCGTCACCCTGGGAGGCAAAGGCGTGATCCCGGGCTGGGAGGAAGGGCTGCTCGGGATGCGCGTCGGCGGTCGCCGGCGGCTGATCGTCCCGCCGGAGCTCGGCTACGGCGCTGCCGGCCAAGGCAAGATCCCGCCGAACGCGGTGCTCGTGTTCGACATGGAGCTCACGGGTATCGAGTGAGCCGGGTCAGTTCGGCGCAACGAGCGCCGATCTCACCGTGTGAATCCCGTCGCTGCACGACACGCTGATCGGGCTACCGGGCCGCGCCTGCAGCGCGAGCGCTCCGCCGGCCCCGATCCCGAGCACGCTGCCGTTCGCGCCATTGAGCACGACAACCGCGCGCGAGCCGCGGTCGCCGCAGGTCACGCGGGTTGCGCCGCGGCCCGGCCCGACGCGAGTCGCGGTCGCTTGCGCCAGCGCCGCGGCCGCCGGCGCCGATGCTCGCATGACGACGCGTCCTTCCGGGCCGCGAACTTCGACCGCGTCGAGAGCATCTTCGATCCCCGCCGCTGGCAGCGCGATCGTGAAGTGACGCACGTGGGGCGCGTGATCGAGCGGCGCGGGATCGAACTGGTACGAGAACAACACAGCTCCGTCGCGCGCGCGGCCGATTGCGGTGTAAGCCCCAGCCTTGTCCGGAATCGCGACGCGAGCGTTCAAGGCCAGCACCGGCTCCAGCGATATCGACCGGCCCGCGTTCACCGTCCCGCGAATGACCAGCACGCGCGAACGGGCCACCGGAGCCGCCTCGGCGCGCGCCGCGACCACGGCCTCTTGTCGGAAGGCCAGAATCGCTCGGTAGGTGTATGTGCTCGCCCAGACCGGGAAGCAGTAGCCCATCACGTCCCCGGTGGTCACCGGGATCGTCGCGGCCGACGTGGCGGCGCCCGTCGACCACGCGTACACGTCATGACCCGGCGCGTCGAGAAGACCGCCGGGCACGGGATAGTTCGCGTCGAGCGGTGAACCCGCGCCGCCGCACGGCGCGTGAAGCCGGCCGAACGTGTGTCCCAGCTCGTGCGCGACGAGATCACGCGCCTGCGTCGGCCGGCTGAACCAACCCACGCGCACGCCCGCGGACGTTCGCGTGTGCGGGCCCGTGGCGGCGCCCGAGGTCGGCGTGTAGGAGAAGCCGCCGTAGATCGTGTAATTGAAATCGGGCGGCGGTGCCACCACGCCGTACCAGTTGGCCGTTGGCTCGTTCGGGTCGGCGATTCGCGCGAGATCGAGGTCGGCAACGAGTTGCGACCAGAACGCGATGTCGCCGCCAGACGACGGAGGCGTCCCGAAGCTCAGGGACGTCGTGAACGGTGCACCGACGTGAGCGTCGATGCGTCCGAGCGGGTAGATGGAACGGAGCGTTTGCAGATACTCGGGCAGTTCCGCATCCGAGATCTGCGCGGTCGCGTTCCCGTTGGAGGCGAGGACGATCGGCACGAACCGCACGGTGAGCGGCGGCACCGCGACCGTCGAGAGTGCGGCCGTTCCCGCGCGCGGAAACACGTCATCGCCAGCGGAATCGTCGGGCGCGACGTGCCGCGGATCGCGCACGAGCTGCCACGACGTCGCGCTGTCCAGCACCGAGGCCGGCACGAGGAATTGTGCCGACGGCGCCGCGAAATCCGCGGTCGCCGAGAGCGTCCCGGCCACCATGACGGTGTCCGTCCGAACGATCGCGCCGTGCGCATCGAACAGCCGGAGCACCAACTGGAACGGCTCCGCCACCTGTCTGGTCGACGTGAGCAACACGTTGACCGCCGCCGGCAGCCCGCCGCGTATCATCGGGATGGAGCCGAGCGCGTCCTGCACGCCCTGGGTGAACCGCGCGTCGGCGATCGCGAAGTCGACGGAGGCCACCACGGTGACTGCGGCGGTGCCCGACTTGCCCTCGCTGGTCGCGCTGATCGTGGCCGTGCCGGCGGCGACTCCGGTCACGTCGCCCGTCGCCAACACGCGCGCGACGGCCGGATCACTCGTCGCCCACGTTGTCGAGCGCCCCGTCAGGGTGCGGCCCGCTGCGTCCAAGGCGGTCGCGGTGAGGTGTGCCGTCCCATCGCGGGCGATCGATATCGCGGCGGGCGACACCGAGACCGACGCGACGGCGCTCGATCCAGGCCCCGCGGGTGCGGCCGTGTCACTTCCCCCGCAAGCCGTCGCGAGCGCGACGACCAAGGCCGACGCGAGCCAGACGGCCGCGTGGCGCGGTACATGGAGCGTATCGGGATCGAACCGATGACCTCCTGGTTGCAAACCAGGCGCTCTCCCAGCTGAGCTAACGCCCCGTAACCCGTTCAAGATACTCATGCTATCGCGTGTGATGTAGTCCTCTGCGCGAAAGAACTCCGCGTTCGACGAACCAGTTCACCGCGTCGCGCGCCGCATCCGTGAGTGGGCGTGCACGGTACCCGAGCTCCCGCCGTGCGCGCGCGTCGTCGAAGTGATGCTCATGGCACGACGCGGCGATCGCTCCGCTGTTGACCGCGGGCTCCGATCCGGTGACCGCACCGGCGAGATCGCCCAGCCAGCCCGCGGCCATCAACGCCGGGCGCGGCAGCGACCACGCGCGCGACTGGCGTCCAGCCGCTCGTCGAAAGGCCGTGTATGCGGACGCGTAGCTGTGATGCGCCCCGCCCAGCACATAATCCCTGCCCCGCGTGCCGCGCTCGGCCGCCGCGATCACTCCACTCACCACGTCGTCCACATGGCAGAAGTCGTTGCCACCGGGAGGCGCGGGCAGCCACGGCAGCCGGACCGCCTCGACCACCAGCCGCCCGGATGACGGACGCCAATCATTCGGGCCGAGCATGAACGCGGGATGCACGATTCGCGCGTCCAGTCCCTGCGCGACCAGGTCACAGACGAGCGCGAACGCCTCGCGCTTCGACCGTACGTACGCGATGCCGTGATCGGGCGTCGGCGCGGACTCCTCGTGGCCCGGCGCCTCGAGGGTACCCCACCCGAGCGCGTCGACCGACGACACGTGCACGAGTCGAACGCCGCCACGCAGGCAGGCGCGCGCGACATTCTCCGTGCCGCCCACGTTCACGCGCCGAAGCTCGTCGAGGTCGCGCCGTCCGATGCGAACGACCGCTGCCGCGTGCACGACGAGCGACGCCCCGGCGAGCGCCCGGTCCACATCGGACCGGCGCGTGACGTCGCCCACGACCGTCTCGACCGCGAGACCGCGGAGCGCCGGCGAGGCGGGATCACGCACGAGCACGCGAACGCGCTCGCCGCGCGCGAGGAAGCGGCGCACGACGTTGTTGCCGAGTAGTCCGGTCGCGCCGGTCACGACGATCATGCGCGCGCGCGTTCGGTCGCGCTGGGGTTGGGCACGCCCTAAACTACCAAGGGTGACACCGATCAGCGACGCAGCCGCCGCGGACGAGGTCGCGACCAGCGACTGGCCGCGGCTTCGCATCGCGCACGTCTCCGATTGGTGTTTTCCGCGACGCGGCGGCATCGAGATGCAGCTCGCCGGCCTCGCGGCGGAGCAGACCCGGCGCGGCCACCACGTCGAGATCGTGACCGCCATGCCCGGCGAGCCCACCGTGGATGGAATCCCGGTACACCGACTGCCTGGCTTTCGCCTGCCATTCGCGGGCGTTACCGCCTCCGCCCAGCAGTTCACCGCCCTGCGTGAAATCCTCGAGCGCGGCCGCTTCGACGTCGTACACGTGCACTGCGGGATCATCGCACCGCTCGCGTACGGGAGCGCCTCCCTCTCGGCGCGAGCGGGATTTCCGACCGTGCTCACGTTCCACAGCGTCTACGACTATCTCCGCCCCGCTCTGCGAGCGCTGGGATGGGTCGGCCGCGCGCGCGAGCTCCCCATCGCATGGAGCGCCGTGAGCCGATTCGTCGCCGACGAAACCCGCCGGACGCTCGGCGTCGGCGACGTCCGGGTGCTGCCGAACGGGATCGCCCCAGAGGAATGGCGGACGACCGCGCCCGCACCGTTCGACGGCGAGCTGCGCGTGACGAGCGTGATGCGACTTCACCCTCGCAAGCGGCCGCGGGCGCTCTTCCCCATTCTGGAGCGGGCACAACGCCTCGCCGGACCACGCGCACGCATCACGCTCGACATCGTCGGAGACGGCGTCGAGCGGCGCGCCGTCGAACGACTCGCACGGCAGGCGGGCCTGGACCGCGTGCGTCTCCACGGCTGGCTTTCCCGCGACGTGATCGCTCGGCTTCTCGCGCGATCGCACGCGTTCATCCTCCCAACCCGCATGGAATCCTTCGGGATCGCGGCTCTGGAGGCGATGTGCGCCGGCCTTCCGGTACTGGCGCGCCGCGACACGGGCGTGGCGGATTTCGTCGCCGACGGCGTGAACGGATTCCTTGGCGCATCCGATCGCGACCTCGCCGACGCGCTCGCCGCACTCGCGACTGATCGCGATCTCCGAGCGCGCATCGCCGAACGCAATCGGTCGCTCGTCACGCCGTTCGCCTGGCCCGCGGTGGCCGCGCGCGTCGAGTCCGCGTACGCCGCGGCGGCCGCCTTGCAACGGCGATCGCCGCACCACAGCTGACGAGAGTCCGGCAACGTCCGATCCCGGCGGCCGCTGGAACGGGGTATGATGTTACGACGTCGCCCGACCTCAGCCCTCAGGACCGAATCATGCCCGACGACAGACATCTGACGATACGTTGCCAGTTCTGTGATACGTGGAATCGCGTCGACGCCCAGCGAGCGGTCGATCGCCCGAAGTGCGGGAAGTGCGGCAAGCCGATGCTGCTCGACCGCCCGGTGAAGCTCGACGACGAGACCTTCGCGCGCACGATTGCCGAGACCGACGTGCCGGTGCTGGTCGACTTCTACGCCGACTGGTGTGGCCCGTGTAAGATGATGGGCCCGTACGTCGACGAGCTCGCGCGCGAACAGCAGGGCTCGGCCCTCGTCGCGAAGCTCGACACCGACCGGGCGCAGCGCACCGCGAGCTCGTTCAACATCCGCGGCATCCCGACATCGATCGTGTTCTCGGGCGGAAAAGAAGTGGCGCGGCAAACTGGAGCCGTACCAAAATCAGCTCTCGAGCAAATGCTCGGGAAGGCGAACGGCGTGAAAGTCTGACGGCGGAACGGACCTGCGGACGGCGCAAACCACTAACCGCGCCAACTTCCAACCGGCGCCAACTTCCAAACGGCGCTGACTTCCGAACGGCGCCGACTTCCAAACAGCGCGAACTCCCAAACGGCGCGGCCTGAACGGGCTGCGCCGTTCGGCATACCCGTAACGGCGCAAACAACAAACGGCGCAACGGCCAACCGCGGGCGCGGCGAGCGCGCGAAGCGCGCCGCCGCGGCCGTCACTCGTCACGCCTTGGCGGGTGCGCCGTTCGCCCACGCGGTTCGCCGTTCGCGCCTGTCGCCTTTTGCGCCGGTACGGGTCTGCCGAACGGCGCAGCCCGTTCAGGCCGCGCCGTTTGGGAGTTCGCGCTGTTTGGAAGTCAGCGCCGTATGGAAGTTGGCGCAGTTTGGAAGTCAGCGCCGTTTGGAAGTCAGCGCCGCTAGTTGTTTGCGCCGTCAGCCGTTACTCGTGCGCCGGCAGGGGTTCCATCGTTTCCGGATTCACCGGCACCTGCACTTCGTCGCGGTACGGGGACGTCATCAGGGTCACGCGCATCCGCGGGAACGCATCCATGAACATGAAGTACGTCCAGCCCCACGCGCCGATGTACAGCACCAGCACGCCAATCTCCCAGATGCTGAACGGAAGGCTCGGCACCACGCCGTACGCGGACGGATACATCTCGATGTAGCGCATCAGCCACATGCCCACGAGGCTGCAGAGCGCGAACAGCAGCAGCGTCGGCCGGAACACCTTGGCCGCACGCGACAGCAGGCCGAAGAACGGCGCGGCGAACACGAGCACCACCGACGCCACGGTGACCGGCATCCACGGCGCGATCAGGCGGAGGCGCATGAACCACGTCTCCTCACCCATGTTGCCGTACCAGATCACCAGGTACTGGCCGAAGGTGAGATAGCCCCAGAACGCCGTGAACGCGAAGCAGAGCTTGCCGAGGTCGTGGTAGTGCGTCTCGGTGATCAGCCCGTCCGCGCCCTCGAGGAATCGATCCCACCAGAGCAGCAGCACCGCGAGCAGCATCAGCGCGCACAGCCAGCCGCCCATGAAGAACCACCAGCTGTAGAGCGTGCTCTGGAAGTGGAGCGTGAGTCCCATCGAGAGGTCCCACGCGAGCACCGACCAGCCCATGCCGAACAGGATCACCGACCAGACCGCGATCTTGCCCTGCGTCGAGTGCGTCGAGTGGATTTCGCGGCGCTCGTCGCGGAATCCGTTGCGCATGCGGGCGCGAATGCCGGCCGCCCAGCTCGCGCCGGCTTCCGGAATGTGGCCGACGTCCAGCCGCACGGACTTGTAGATGTACCAGATCGCGAGCACGACCATCAACCCGTAGATCACGAGGTCGCGCGAGATCATGAACACCGGGTTGTAGTACGTCGCCTTCTCGGGATTGGGATACGCCTGCGTCGCCCACGGGAAGACGTAGTGCCGGCCGGCGACGAACGTGATGATCAGGAACAGGAACGCCACGGGCAGGAAGGCGACGTAGCCTTCCATGAAGCGGATCACGGCCCGCGACCAGCGCGCCGTCGTGATCCGCTGCACGCAGACGAACACGATGCCGGCCTGGGAGAGCGTGCCCCAGAACAACCAGTTGGCGTGCCAGGCGCGCCAGACGCGGTCCGGCGCCACGAACAGTCCGATGATGAACACGATGAGGCCGATGCCGAACAGCGCCGCCATCGTGGTCTTCAGCGATTTCGGGATCGGCTTGCTCGACGCCGCGAGCACCTCGCTCGGCGACGGAACGCGGGGAGTATGAAGGCTCACGGGTTCTGCTCCGGCTTCTTCGTCGTGTCGGTCGCCGCACGCTTGGCCGAATCGGCCGCCGGCGCGCCGGCGCGCACCGCCGCGGCGGCTCCCGCCGCCGGCGCGCTGCTCGACATGTATTCCTGCATGAGCGCTTGGTTATACGGCGATGGACGGGTCGGGCCCTGCTGCGTGGCCGCCGGCACCGTCGCGCCGGTCTCGCCCGGGCGGCCGTGCGTCGTGTCGACCGCGAAGCCCGTCTTGCCCTGCAGCGTGCGCAGGTAGTTGATGATGTCCCAGCGATCCGGCTCCTCGATACGGTTGTACGACGGCATCAGCGTGCCGCCGTTCCGGATCTTGCCGAAGATGTACCCGTCGCTGTAGCCGGCGGCGGGCGCATTCGGCGCGCCGATGTTGATCCCGGCCATGCCGTATCGCGTCGCCGGTCCGTCGCCGTGCCCCAGCGGGCCGTGGCAGACGGCGCAGTTGATCTGGAAGTTCACCTTCCCGCGCGCGATCGAGGCCGAGTCCGCGGGGATCGGGTTCTTGATCGCGTTGAAGGGCGACGTCGCCGGCACACCCATCGGCGCGCGGTCGTACATGAAGCCCGGCGCGGCCGAACCGTAGACCGGCACCGAGTTCTGTGGGTTGCCGCGGAACGGGATCGTGTCGGCCGCGGTCTCCCACGGGTCGATCTTGGGCTGCTGCTTGAAGTCGGTGAACCACGAACAGCCCGTCAGCGCCACGAGCGAAGCCGCCGTCGCGAAACGCGCCAGGGATCGGAGGCTACCGTTCACGGCGAACCTCCTCCGCACCATGCTTGCGCAAAATATTCATCGCCTCGTCGGCACGATCGGGATCCGCTTCCACCCAGATCCCGAAATGGCCGCTGCTGAACCGCGGATCGTAGCCCACGGTGGTCGTGAGTCGCGGAATGTGGGCGAGGCCGAACATGGCGAACACCGTGGCCAGGCCGCCGATGAGCACCATCACCTCGAACCCGAGAATCGTGAACGGCACCCAGGTCGCCACCGCCTTGCCGCCGACGACGATCGGCCAGTAGTCCGAGATCCACACCGGGATCCAGTAGCCGAACGTCACCCCGCACAGGCCGAACACGAGCGTGAAGATGCGGACCTTGCTCGGACCGTGCTTCATCGCATGCTCGAACTCGTGGCGCGGCGTCGGCGTGTACACCGTGATGTCGCCGACCTTGCTCTGC
Organism: Gemmatimonadaceae bacterium; assembly: GCA_035547615.1. GTDB lineage: Bacteria > Gemmatimonadota > Gemmatimonadetes > Gemmatimonadales > Gemmatimonadaceae > JAQBQB01. The sequence continues at coordinate 26,292 of DASZUN010000108.1, forward strand.
TTCAACTCCTCGATCGCGTGCACCGCGGAGTCGAGCTCGTGAAACGCTCCAAGGACGCCTTGCATCAGTGGGGTGCTCCCGTGTCGTCAGGGTACACGGTGCCTTCCGTGAGATCGTGGTCGACCGCGGCGAGGTGCGGATGCCTCATCCGCGGGATCAGCACTTCCTTCACCTCGGACATCGCCATCACGGGCAGCTGCTTGATGAAGAGCAGGAACCACATGAAGAACCAGCCGAAGCTGCCGAGCAGGATACCGTAGTCCACCCAGGTCGGCCGGTAGGTGCCCCACTGCCAGGGCTCGAACTCGTGACTGAGCGACGGCACGACGATCACGAACCGCTCGAACCACATGCCGAGGTTCGTCGTGAGCGAGAGGAAGAACAGCCACTTGGTGTTGCGCCGCAGCTTCTGCGAGAAGAGCGACAGCGGGATCACGCAGTTGCAGATCAGCATGATCCACGCGGCCCACGCCCACTGGCCGAACACGCGGTTCCAGAAGTAGTCCTGCTCGAAGTTGTTGCCGCTCATCCACGCGACCTGGAATTCCGTCAGGTACGCGAGGCCGACGACCATCGAGGTGAAGAGGCAGAGCTTCGCCGCCGCGTCGATGTCGTTGAGCGTGATGTAGTGCTCGAGCTTGAATGCCTTGCGCAGCGGGATGACGATCGTGAACACCATCCCGATGCCGGAGAAGATCGCGCCGGCGACGAAGTACGGCGGGAAGATCGTCGCGTGCCAGCCCGGCGTCAGCGCCATCGCGAAGTCGAACGACACCACCGAGTGTACCGAGAGCACGAGCGGCGTCGCGAACGCGGCGAGGAACAGATACGCGCGGGTGAAGTGCCGCCACTCGCGATCCGAGTTCCGCCAGCCGAGCGCCATCTGCGAGAAGATCGCCTTGCGGATCGGATTCTTCTCGCGATCGCGCAGGATCGCGATGTCCGGGATGAGGCCGACGTACAGGAAGGTGCTCGAGATCGTGAGGTACGTGAGGATCGCGAACACGTCCCAGACCAGCGGGCTCTTCGGGTTTGGCCAGATGAGCCGCCAGTTCGGATACGGAATCAGGTAGAAGAACTTCCACGGCCGGCCGAGGTGCAGGATCGGGAACAATCCTGCGGTCATGACGGCGAACACCGTCATCGCTTCCGACACGCGATAGATGCTCGTGCGGAAGCCGGCGCGGAACAGGTAGAGAATCGCCGAGATCAGCGTGCCGGCGTGGCCGATACCGACCCAGAAGACGAAGGTGACGATGTACACGCCCCACATGACCGGGGGCTGGTAGCCCGCCGCGCCGAGGCCCTCGTGGATCTGGTACGTCCACGTGACCGCGCCGACGAGCATGCAGAGAATCGCGATCCCCAGCGCCGCGAACCACCCGAGCGTCGGGCTGAGCGTGCCGGCGATCTCGCGATCGACCTGCTCGTAGCTCTCGATCGCCGGGAAGCGCCGGGCCGCGCTCGGAACGTTCGGCCGGTGGCCGTCGGGCAGCAGAGGTGCCGCAGTCGTTGCCATGCGCGCGCCTCCTCTAGTTCGCCGCCGGCGCCGTCGCGCCAGCCGCCGGATGGTTGACCTTCTTCAAGTAGACCACCGCGGTGAAGGTGTTGAGCTCTTCGAACACGTGGTACGCCCGCCGGTCCTTCGCGAGTTGCGCCACGGTCCAATTCGGATCCGCCGCGTCGCCGAACGTGATCGCGCGCGACGGACAGGCCTGCGCGCAGGCGGTCGTGAATTCGTCCGCCTTCACCTCGCGATGCTCGAGCGCGGCCCGGTTCTCCGCTTCGCGGATGCGCTGCACGCACATCGAGCACTTCTCCATCACGCCCTTGCCGCGCACCGTGACGTCCGGATTGAGCTGCCAATCGAGCGGCTCGGGGAACGCGTACTGCTTGCGATCCGACTCGCCGTAGCCGAACCAGTTGAAGTAGCGGACCTTGTACGGGCAGTTGTTCGAGCAGTAGCGCGTGCCGACGCACCGGTTGTAGACCTGCACGTTGAGGCCGTCCGGCGAGTGGTACGTCGCGTACACCGGGCAGACCGGCTCGCAGGGCGCGTTGCCGCAGTGCTGACAGAGCATCGGCACGAAGCGCGCTTCGAAATCGACGCCGAACTTGCCGTCGAGATTCCCTTCGAAGTAGCGCTCGAGACGGATCCAGTTCATCTCGCGGCCGCGCGCGATGTTCAAGCCCGGCTTCTGATCCGCGAAGTACGTCGCGTTCTGCCAGAAGGCGCCGACGGTCGGGATGTTGTTCTCGGCGTAGCACGCGGTCACGCACGCCGAGCAGCCGGTGCAGCGCGCGAGATCGATCGTCATCGCCCAGCGGCGCTTCGCCATGCCGCGCGGGTCGTTCGGATCGTACAGCCCCTTGTTCTTGCCCTGATCCGCCGCGGTCGGCGCACCGAGCTCGCCCTGCGCGTCCGCCGCGACCGGCGAGCGCAGCCCGGGCAGGAACGCGTGGCTCGCGTCGCCCGGCAGCTCTTCCTTCTCGCCTTCGGCCGGCTTGTTGAGCTCATCGACGCCGATCGCCTGCGCGATCCCGCGGCCGTGCTGGCGCGCCGAGCCTTCGTTGCTCGGCAGGATCATGTTGTCGCCGGTCTTCGAGACCGACGCCTTGGTCGCGGTGAGCACGACGTCGCCGGCGCCGTTCGTCGCCAGCGGCAGGAGGTCGAGCGCGTTCACGCCGAGATCGCGCGCGTACCGCCCGTAGCCCCACTGCAGATCGCCGATCTTGTGCTTCATCGGGTCGAACGTCGCGACCGTCGCCGCGGCGCGATGTCCCTGGCCGAGCGGCATCGCGATCGCGTCCTTGTGAACGCCCATGTAGACGAACACCGGCGCCTTCACGGTGCCGTTGGCCGTCTTCACCTCGACGATGTCGCCGCGCTCCACGCCGAGCTTCTCGGCCGTCTCCGGGTGAACCTCGACCCACGAGCTCCAGCAGATCTTGGTGACCGGATCGGGAAGCTCCTGCAGCCACGGCTTGTTCGCGCCCCGTCCGTCGCCGAGCACCGGCGACGGGTACGTGATCAGGAAGAAGTCACCCTGCGCCGCCGGCGCCGGTCTCGGGGGCGCGGGTGCGCCCGCCGGAACGGTGCGCGCCGCCAGCGTACCGGCGGCGATGCCGCTCGGCAGCGCGGCGGCGAGCGCCGGCGCACCGCCGGGGAAGTTCGAGATGAACCACGTGCGGTAGTCCGCCGCGGGGTACTTGGCTCCGGCGGCCGCATCCTTCTTGGCCACGGCGATCAACGCGTCGCCGGTCGAGCCCTTGACGGTCGGATAGACCGGATCCATGCCCGGCTGCTGCAGCGACAGCGTGCCCTTCACCGGCTCCGCGTCGCCCCACGACTCGAGCGCGTGCAGGTCGGGGATGATCAGGTCGCAGAGCTCCGTCGTCTCGTCGGGATAGCTCGAGAACGAAACTTTAATACCAACTTTCTTAATCGCCTCGGCGACGTTCGCGGCCTTGGGCAGCGAATGCACCGGATTCACGCCGCGCACGAAGAGGATGCCGACGCTGCCGGCGCGCATTTGCTCGACCGCAGCCAGCACCTGGTCGGGGCGCGCCACGCCGTCGAACGCCGTGATCGCCTCGGCCGGCTTGATCGTGACGCCGACCGCACCGCCCGCCTGATTGATCGCCGCGACGGCCAGCGCCACGTCGAGCGCGTCCGGGCCCGTCGTGCCCGCGAGCGCCATCACCGGCTTGGACGACGCGAGCTCGCTCGCCAGCCGCTGGAGCGCCGCGGCGTCCGCGCCGCTCTCCGTGGCGGCCTGCGAGATCGTGCCCTTGCCGGCGAGCGCGTTCGCGATCGCCAGCTCGCCGCCCGGCTTGCAGGCGATCCACTCGTCCGCGTTCAGGCCGGTGAGCGAACGCCGTGGTCCGATGTACACGAATCGCGGCGCGCCCTCGAGCTTCGCGCGCGCATCGGCGAAGTCGAGCTGCTGGGGAACGCTCGCCCCCCAGTTGTCGAGGAAGTCGCCGCCGAACGAGAGGATGAGCTTCGCATCCTTGAAGCTGAGCGACGGCCAGGCCACGCCGTACGAGCGGCGATTCGCCTCGATCGTCGCGGCGGGCGCCTCGAAGTCGACGCTGAGGTGCGGCCCGAAGCCGAAGCTCGCGAGCCACCCGTCGAGGAACCGCGGGAAGCTGCCGCTCTCGTGCTGATTGAGGAACACCGCCTGCTTGCCGCGCGCCGACGCCACCGCCTGCCCCAGGCGATTGATCGCGTCGTCCCACGTGATCTCCTTCCACGTGTTGCCGTCGCGCGCGAGCGGACCGCGGAAGCGGTCGGGATTGTACAGGCCCTGAAGCGCCGACTGCCCGCGCGCGCAGATCGCGCCGCGGTTCAGCGGATGCTCCGGGTTGCCCTCGAGCTTGATCACGCGGCCGTCGCGCGTCTCGGCGATCACGCCGCACGCGGCGGCGCATTCGCGGCAGGTCGTGGCGTAGTAGTTGGAGACGCCCGGCACCGTCTCGTCCGGCGAGACGAGATACGGAATGAGCTTGCCGCTCGGCTCTCGTGCGCAGCCCGCGGCGGCGATGGCCGCGCTCGACGCGCCGAGCACCTTGAGGAACTCGCGGCGCTTGACGCCCGATTTTGGTGGTTGCTGGCTCATGATCAGTAGTGGCAGTTCGCGCAGTCGTAGCGCGCCTTCTTGCGCTCCGTCGAGGCGGTCGTCACGGCGGCGGGCGTCGCACCAGGCACTCCCTGCTGGGCGGCGGAATAGCCCGCGGCCTGTTCGCCTTCCTGCGGGCTGTAGCCGTTGACGTGGCAGCTCACGCACCAGCCCATGTTCAGGCTCGCGAACTGATAGACCTGCTGCATCTTCTGGATCTGGCCGTGGCAGGTCTGGCAGGTGACGCCGGCGTTGATGTGCCGCGTGTGCGGGAAGTGCACGTATTCGGGCAGCTTGTGGAGCCGGTTCCACGGAATGGGCTTCGCGTTCGGCCCCATGTCCATGCCCACGGACTTCACATCAGCAAACTTGTATAGCTTCTCGATCTCCGTGCTGTGGTACGGCTTGTTGTCGTGGAGATCGTTCGCCGGGCGATCGGGGCCGATCAGCTTGTGACAGCCCATGCACGTGGACACGGCGGGGAGGCCGGGATCCATCGACTTGTTCGCCGCGTTGTGGCAGTAGAGGCAGTTCATGCCCAGCTTCTGCACGTGCACCGTGTGCGGAAAGTGGATCGGCTGCTCGGGCGAATAGTTTTGCGAGGAGGAGGCGCCGCTGTATGCGGAGAGCATGACGGCGCCGGCGGCCAGGGCGAGGAGCCCCGGGATGGCGGTCCACTTCCTTCGCTTGGTCATCGCGATCGGGTGA
>DASZUN010000109.1:0-10506 GCA_035547615.1 Gemmatimonadaceae bacterium
AGCGGCGAAAGGGTTTGCGGCCGCGGCGTCTTGTCCCTACGGATCTGGCCCCGGGAAAGTTCCCGTGGGCCGCGGAATGCGCGGAATGAGCGGGCGAGCGCAGGAAAGCGATTTCTGTTTCCTTATTCCGCGTCAGCCCGCGGCTCAACGCTGGCGAACTTTCGCGGTGCGGATGCGCGGTGCCCGCGCTGATGAGCATATTCTAAATCGTCCCGGTCCCTGCGCCGCGGCACATCGAGTGCGCGCGCGGGTATGACCCGTTATGCTACGACCCATGCATCTGCACCTCGTTCGCACCGCACGGCGAATCGGGTTCGCCGCGGCGTGCTCGACGCTCGCGACGCTCTCCGCGGCCCCGATCGCGCGCGCCCAGTCGTCGTCCACGCCCAAGTCCGCGCACAAGAAAGTGGTCCGCCACGCGCGAAAGACGAGCACCGACTCCGCGGTGAAGAAGGCCAGCGGCCCGAAGTGGCCGGTCGACGTTCCGCCGCTCATGCCGGGGTCGCTGCTCCCCGACAAACGCATCGTCGCGTTCTACGGCAATCCGCTCTCGAAGGGCATGGGCATCCTCGGCGCACTCCCGCCCGAGAAGATGCTCGCGAAGCTCGATACCGAGGTCACGAAATGGAACGCGGCTGACCCGGCGCACCCCGTGCAGCCCGCGCTGCAGCTCATCGCGGTCGTCGCCTCCAATTATCCGGGGACCGCGGGCAAGTACCGCACGCGCATGGACAGCGCGTTGATCGAGAAGGTGTACGGTTGGGCGCAGCAGAAGCACGCGCTGCTCTTTCTCGACATTCAGGTGGGGCAGGGCACGCTCCAGGAGGAGCTCCCGCGTCTCGTGAAGTTCCTCAAGCGCCCCGACGTCGAGCTCGCGATCGATCCCGAGTTCTCGATGAAGCACGGCGCGGTGCCGGGCAAGCGGATCGGCACGTTCGACGCCGCGGACGTGAACTACGCGTCGTCGCTGTTGCAGAACCTGGTCGACACGGAGCACATCCCGCCCAAGATTCTCGTCGTGCATCGCTGGACGCGCGACATGCTCACCAACTACAAGAAGATCGCGCTCGACCCGCGCGTGCAGATCGTGATCGACATGGACGGCTGGGGCTCACCGGTGCGCAAGCGCGGCACGTACCAGGCGTACGTGTACAAGTATCCGGTCGAGTACACGGGATTCAAGATCTTTTATCACAATGATACGAAGCACGGATGGCGCCTCATGACCCCGGCCGACGTGCTCGCGCTCACGCCGGCGCCGCTGTACATCCAGTATCAGTGACTCGGCGCGCCGTTGGCGGCGTGCGCGGGGTGCTCGGGGCTCGGCGCGGCGCGGCGGAGGGTGCTCGGGGCGGGGATGTCCTCCGGCGACGAGGCACTTCTGACACTGTTCGTGTCAGAAGTGCCATCCGCTCGCCTGCGGACATCCCCGCCCCTGCGCGCCGAGCGCGTTCGTGACATGCGAGCGCCGTGGGCGCGCACGGAGGACGTGAGCGCGCACTGAGCGCCCTGGTTGCCGAGCGCCGCCTCGCCCCGCGCGCCGAACTGCGGCACCACGCGGGCATCCCGACAACGACCCAAAGCAAGTGCGGGCTGGTGCCCGCAGGCGAGCGGATGGCGATACTGACACGATCAGTGTCAGTATCGCCTCGTCGCCGGAGGGCACCGGGCCGCCGCGCGAGTTCGCCGCGCGAGTTCGCCGCACGAATTCGCCGCACGAATTCGCCGCGCGATCAGCCCCCACGTGATCAGCCCGCGCGATCGGCCCCCACGTGATCAGCCCGCGCGATCGGCCACACGAACCGTCGGCTCGTGCCGCACCGGAAAGTTGACCGAGTTCGCGATGTAGCACTCGTCGTGCGCGCCATCGTGCAGCGCCTGCGCGCGCGCGAGATCGGTGCCGGGCGCCACGATCACGCGCGGCCGCAGCACGACCTCGACGAATCGCTCCTTGCCGTCGTGCATCGTCATCGTCCCCTCGGCGTCGTCCTCGTAGCCGACGACGTTCACCCCGGCGCGCGCGCAGATCGCCAGATAGCTCAGGAGATGGCAGGTCGAGAGCGCCACGACGAGCATGTCTTCGGGGTTGTAGAGCGTCCCGTCCCCGCGAAACACCGGATCCGCCGACGCGCGCACGCGCAGCTTGTTCGGCGACCAGTATTCGTACTCGCGCGAATACGACTGGTACGACGTCGTTCCCCCCTGCCGCGCACCCGTCCACTCGACGGAGGCCGCGTACCGGTGGAGGTGAGCCTTGGCCCGCACGAAGGTGTCCATCCTCCAGGTTTAGCGCGCCCGGCCGCGGGCGGCAACCCGCCCTGCTGAAACCCGCCCCGCCATTGCCCCGTATGGCGTCACACGGTATATACCGAGCGTCTATAAACATTCTGTTTATAGTGACCCGCCGGAGCCGACGCCACATGCCGCCTCGCACCGATCCCCACGACTTCCTTCCGCTCAAGCCCGACGCGTTCTACGTGCTCCTCGTGCTCCTGCACGGCGACCGGCACGGGTACGCGATCATGCGCGAGGCGGCCGAGCATTCCGGCGGCCGCGTGCAGTTGCAGGCCGGCGCGCTGTACCGGCTGCTCGCGCGGCTGCTGGACGACGCCCTCGTCGTCGAGTCCCAGCGCCGCCCGGCGGCCGACGCCGACGACGAGCGGCGCCGCTACTACCGCATCACCGCGCTCGGCAAGCGCGTGATCGCCGCTGACGCCGAGCGCATGGCGGCGCTCGCCGAAGCCGCGCGTCGCGCGCTGCGGGCGCACGCCGTTCCCGCCTGATGACGGATTTCCGGTTGCCGCCGCTCAGTGCCGGCGAACGGCTCTACCGCGCGCTGATCGCGCTGTATCCACCCCGCTTCCGGCGCGCGTTCGCGCTCGACCTGATCGAGACGTTTCGCGATCAGCGCCGCGAGGCGCGGCAGATCGGCATGCCGGCCGGTGCCTTCTGGATGGCGACCCTGCAGGACCTGCTCACCCAGGCGTTCGCCGAATGGATGTTCATGATCTGGCGCATCGGGCGCCCGATCCACGATTCAGATCGCGAGGAATCTCCGATGGCCGCTGTTCCCGTCGCACTCCGGTTCGCCGAGCTCCGATTCGCCGCGCGGCGGCTGCTCCGCGTCCCGAGCTTCACCATCGCCACGGTGCTCGTGCTCGCGCTCGGGATCGGCGCGACGACCGCCGTGTTCAGCGTCGTGAACGGCGTGCTGCTCCGGCCGCTGCCCTACCCGCAATCGGATCGCCTCGTCTCGCTCACGCACACGCTCGAGGTCGGCGGCGTGCACGATGCGCCGCAGTCCGATGCGACCGTGCTCCTCTATCAGGAGCATGCGAGTGCCTTCGACGGGATCGCCGCGACGCGCAACACGGACGTGAACCTCGCCGCGCTCTCGGCGTCAGATCGCGCGCGGCGCGTCGAGGCCGCGGCCACGACGGCGAACCTGTTCGACGTGCTGCGCGTGCATCCGCTCTACGGACGCGCCTTCCAGTCGGGCGAGGATCGCCCCGGGGCCGCGCCGGTCGCGATTCTCTCGTATGCGCTGTGGCAGGATCGGTATCGCGGCGATCGCGGCGTCATCGGCCAGCGCATCGTGATCGATGGCGTGTCGCGCCAGATCGTCGGCGTGATGCCGCGGGGCTTCTCGTTCCCGCAGCCGGCGACCGCGCTCTGGATTCCGGTCGTGTTCGATCCCGCGCACGCCAGCGCCGGCAGCTTCAACTACGACGGCGTCGGCCGGTTGCGCGACGGCGTGACGATTCAGGCCGCCCAGGCCGATCTCGCGCGCTGGCTGCCCCACCTGCTCGACGAGTTTCCGAGCGGCATTCCGCCGGAGATGTGGAAGCAGGCACACGTCCAGGCGCACGTCGAATCGCTGCGTGACGCCAAGGTGGGCGACGTCTCGCGACTGCTCTGGATCCTGCTCGCAAGCGTCTCGATGGTCCTGCTCATCGCCTGCGCGAACGTGGCGAACCTGTTCCTCGTGCGCGGCGAGAGTCGCCAGCTCGAGCTCGCGGTCCGTGGCGCGCTCGGCTCGGGACTCGCGGGCATTCTCGCGCAGTCGCTCAGTGAATCGGCGCTCCTCGCCGGCGTCGGCGGCTTTTTCGGAGTGATCATCGCCCTGATCAGCGTGAAGCTCGCGACGAGCGTCGGCGGAGCGCTCGGCTTGCCGCGCCTCGACGAGGTGAACGTCGACGGAACGGTGCTGCTCTTCGCCTTCGGCGTAAGCGTGCTCTGCGCGATCCTCGTGAGCATCATCCCCGTGCTCCGCGCGCGCCGCGTGCCGGTCGCCATGGTGCTCCGTGCCGGCGGCCGCGGCTCGACCGGCGGCGGCCCGCGCCAGCGCGCGCGCAGCGTGCTCGTGATCGCCCAGACCGCGTTGGCGCTGGTGCTCGTCGCGGCCTCCGGGCTGCTCGCGCGCAGCTTCATGCGGCTGGAGCAGGTGAAGCCCGGCTTCAACGCCGACGGCGTGTCGATGGCGCGCGTGGTGTTGCCCAAGGCAACCTACACGACGACCGCAGCAAAGATGCAGTTCTACGATGCGCTGCTCGCGAAGGTGCGTGCGCTGCCCGGCGTGAGCGACGCGACGCTCGGCGACTGGGTGCCGCTGAGCAGTGACCACAACGACAACGTCATCTTCATCGAGGATCATCCGCTGCCGCCGAACGGCGTCCCCGATTCGCACTTCACGACGACCGTCGACGCACACTACTTCCACACGATGCAGACGCCGCTCATCCGCGGCCGCACGTTCGGCACCTCCGATCCGAAGCGCGGCACCGCGGAAGCGGTGGTGAGCCGCGCGTTCGCCAGGCAGTACTGGAAGGACGAGAGTCCGATCGGGAAACGCATCCGCCCGTCGCTCGACGGCCAGTGGTACACGATCGTCGGCGAGGTGGAGGACGCGCACTACGACGCGCTCGATCAGCCGGCGAACACGATCGTGTACTTCCCCATGGTCACGCCCGACTCGGACAGCACGTACGTGCCGAACTACCTGACGGTGCTCGTGCGCAGCGCCGCGCCGAGCGGGACCGTCACGGCCGCGGTGCGCGACATCGTGCACTCGCTCGATCCCGCGCTGCCCACCTACGACGAGCAGCCGCTGGGAAAGCTCGTCCACGATGCCGCGGCGCGTGCGCGCGAGATGCTGCTGCTCCTCGCGATCGCGAGCGTGCTCGCGCTCGTCCTCGGCGCCGTCGGCATCTACGGCGTGATGGCGTATGGCGTCAGCCTGCGCCAGCGTGAGATCGGCGTCCGCATCGCCCTCGGCGCGCAGCCGTCGCAGGTGCGGCGCATGATCTCGCGCAACGGCGTGGGGCTCGCCGCCATTGGCGTCGGGATCGGCGTTGCCGTCGCGATCGGCGTGATGCGCTTCCTCCAGTCGCTGCTCTACGACGTGAGTCCGACCGATCCGGTGATCCTGATCTCCACGTGCGCGGTGCTGCTCCTCGTGGCACTCGCGGCAAGCTGGATTCCCGCCCGGCGCGCCGCGGCGGTCGATCCATCGGAGGCGCTGCGCGGCGGCTGACTGCCTCGTACTCTGCACCCCCGGCTATTACGGCTACGGTCGCGGTCGTGGAGGCTGGCGTTACGGCGGCGACCTGCTCACGCTGCTCCTGATCATCGTCCTGCTGTGGGCGATCTTCGGCGGACGCTGATGAGCGTTCTATAACGGACTCGGCTCGCTGCCCGGCCGGCGATACCAGTAGGCGATGCCGAGCAGGAACGCGCTCGTGACGAGATAGGCGACGATGCGCGCCGCGAAATCGAAATAGCTGCTCGCGCCGTAGAACGCCGTGACCGCGGCGGCCACGCCGAGCAGGAGGCCGATCTGCCGGACGCGCGGCTTGCGGCGCGCGCGTCCGGCCGCGACGCACGCCACGGCGGTCGCGGCGAAGTACGCCACGAGGAGCAGCGTCGACGTGCTGGCGCTGTACGCCATCGCGAGCTCGATCATCAGCCACGTGAACGCCCAGGCCCATGGCGCGACCGTCACCCCGATGACCAGCCGCCGCGCGGCCCGCGCGTACGTCCATTCGGCGCGTGCGCCCATGGCGCTTCGCGTGGCGACGCGCATCGCGCGCCAGAAGCGTGAAACGATCACGAGGCCGAGCGTCACGATGAGCGCCGCCGCGGATGCATTGGTGCGGAATGGCGTCTGCACGTACGCACGTCGGTCCAGCAGCGACTCGGCGGACGAGAGCGCGGCGACGAGCAGCACACCCAGGCCGAGCGCGAGCCAGCTGATCGACGGCCGAACACGGTGCATTGCGAGCGACGCGAGCGCGACGACCACGGCCGCGCCGACCCGTGCCGCCGGGGAGACGAGGTGCAGCTCGCTCACGACCCCCAGCGCGAACATGACCGCGGCGAAGGCGGATGCGTCGCGCGCGGAGCTCACCGGGCGGCGCGTGGCGAACAGTGTTATCGCGGCTGCGAATGCGGCGAGGAGCGGCCACGTGTGTGCGGCGACCGTTGCGGCGGCCATGGCGCGCCCGGCGAACAGCAGCGGAAGCAGTGCGGCGTCGAACCAGTCGAGAATCGGCGCCGGTCCGGCCCGTTCTGAAATGACGCTGCTCTGCGGCAGCGCGGCGACGACGTCGATCAGTACGATCCAGATTGCGAACGCCGCAACGAGGCCGACGAGCAACATCCATTGCGCCGACGACGCGCCCGGCGTCACGAATCCGTTCGTCGCGCTGGCGAGGAGCGCAAGGAGCGCCATCCACCGCATCGCGCCGCGCGCATGGGACGGCGGTGCGCACGGGAGTACGCCCGCGATCGCGACGACGAATGGAACCGCGAACGCGACGAGGAACACCGGCGTGCTGGCGGTTCGCGCATCGAAGGCGCTCGTGAGCACGAGCACCGCCGATGCGAGATAGAACACGCGCCAGGCGATGATCCAGCTCCGTCCGCGCACGGCGAAGCACGCCGCGAGCAGCAGCGTGGTCGCGTACGCGGAGAGGAGAAGCACGTTGGCCCCGTCACTGCTCGTCACGAACGGAGCCGCCGCGGCGCCGCCAAAGCCCACGCACCACAGCGGCTCGTCGTTCTCCCGATGGGCAAAGACTGCGAGCGCCCACGACAGCACGGCCGCCACACCGAACGCGGCCCACGCCGGAACGAGCTGGAACGATGCGCCGGCGGCGTACGCGCAGACGAGCACGATCACGAGCGCGAGGCCCAGCATGCTCGACCCGAACGACCGCTCGCGCCGGCGCAGCCGGAATCCCCACGCGCCGATGGCCCCCGCGGCGACAAGGCCCACGATGATGCGCGCCACGGGCCCGAGCACGAGATACCCGCGGCTGATCGCCCAGCTCAGGAAGGTGCCCACCGCCGCCACGGCCGCGAGCACTGCAAGGATCAGCATGCCGTAGCGGCCGAGCAGCCGTTCGACATCTTGTCCGGTGATGACAGGCCGGGTCGGAGCCGCACGCGACGACGAACGATCGCGCGTGTGTTCGGCAGCGGACGGATGTCGCGGGCTCGGCGCGCCGGAGCGCAGCTCGGCGCGCAGCAGCGCCATTTCGTCGGAGAGCGCCGCCAACTGACGCTCCAGCGTGGCCAGTCGGCCCTCGATGGACGGATCGCTCATGCCTGTGCGGGAAGCTGGTTCACGCGCGCGACAGGCGCAATGCGCATCGGTGCAATCCAGTACAGCACAACGCCCGCCGTGCAGCGTCGCACGGCGGGCGTTGTACTCGCACTCTTGGCGCGTACCGCGATGATTACTGCTGCGCCAGCGCGTTCGCGAGTTGCGTGAGGAGCGCCGCGTTCGCCGTCGTCATCGCCTTGCCCGACTGCGCCGCGACTTCGTTCACGAACGCCCCGTAGCTGCCGTGCGCGAGCTTCACGCAGAGCGAATTCTGGATGCCGTGGTTCGCCACGAAACGATCCACGAGCGCGCAGAGGCTGCCCTGCGTCACCACCACCGTGAAGCTCGTCGTCGCCGACGACGCGTTGCCCGCGACGTCGGTCGCGCTCGCCGAGTACGTGTTCACGCCGAGGGCGAAGTCGTACGCATTGCCGCTCACGTTCGCGCACGTGTTCGTCGCGATGCCGGACAGCGCATCCGTCGCCGAGCAGGTGATGGCAACCGTCTGGTCGACGGTGTACGTGCCGGTGTTGCCCGTGTACGTGATCACCGGTTTCGTGCCGTCACGCTTCACCGTGACCGAGCCCGTGCCCTGCACGCCGCTGTTGTTCTTCGCGGAGCAGGTGTAGGTGGTGCCGCTCAGCGGCGAGTCTTGCGTGATGCTCGTCGCGCTGCAGCCGACTTCGGTCGTGGCGTCGACGCCGGACTCTGGATCCTTGACCGACCAGGTGATCACCGGGTTGCCCGCATACCAGGTCGTGCTCGGCGCGGCGGCATTCACCGAGGCGACGATGATCGGCGGGGTCGGATCTTTCGCGCTCACTGAGGTGCTCGCCGCGGCGCTGGCGCCGCCGTCCTTGTCGGTCACGGTGTACGTGATGGCGTACTTGCCGAAGTTGGCGTACGTGTGCGCCGCGCTGAATGACGTCGTGCTCGTCGACACCGTCTGGGTCGAGGAGCCGTCGCCCCAGTTGATGCTCACGGACCACGGGCCGTCACTCGCGCCCGGATCGGTGAAGGAGCCGGTGAGTGTGTACGACTGGCCCATGTTGATCGTGCCCGGCGCGCTCGTCGCGGTGTTCGTCGGCGCTACGTTGGCCACGGCGAGCGCGAACTGCGTGCTCACGGTGTGATTGTGGCCGTCATCCGCGGTCACGGTCACGGTCTGGCTCTGCGTCGGTCCGTCGGTGGTGGCGTAGCTCCACGACCACGTGCCGTTGCCGTTGTTGGTGACGGTGCCCGCCGACGCGGTCAGCGTCACCGCGTCGTTGTCAGCGTCGGCGACCGTGCCGGTGTTCGTCGCCGTGGCGCCTTCGTTCACTGCCACCGCGGCGTTCTGTGCGGCGATCGTGGGAGCCGTGTTCGGCGTCGGCGGCGGCTGAATGACCGTCTGGCCGTGGTTGTTGTCGAGATACGACTGGTACGTCTGGAGGAGGAACTTGCCGCCGGCATCGCCGCCGCCGTCGAAGATCAGGAACGACAGCGTCTCGGTTCCGTGCAGCGTGACCGCGTAAGTGTTCTTGGAAAGATCGGTACCCTGCACGCCGACGAGCTGCCCGTCGAGATAGATCCACGAACAGTTGTCCGCCAGGAGCTGAATGACGTAACTGCCCTGGCCCGAGACCGTCGTTGTGTACTTGGTCCAGTTGTAGTAGTCCGGGGTGCCGGGCACCTGAACGAAGCCGGCATTCGGGTAGAGCGAGGGAAGGGACGACTCCGACTTGGTGCTCCACGCGTTGATCCAGTTGACACCGGAGAAGTACGAGTCGATCCACGAATGCCACATCGTGTACGCGGGATGCGGATTCGTCCAGCGCGGATCGTCAATGGAGATCGCCGGCTGCGTCGTGCAGACGTCGGTTTCCCAGTTCTGGTCCGTCCCGCCCGGCAGCGGATCGTACGCCGTCACGTTCGAGCCGCTCGTGTAGGTACTCGGCGACTGCACCTGGATGTCGTCCAGCATCGGCCCGCCCGCGCCGTTGCTCCCGGCGCCGGCGGTGATCTGCAACGTCGTCGAGGCTGCGGACGCCGTCACGTCGAACGAGTGCGCATCCCACCGCATGTTGGCCGCGGATTCACCCGCGCCGCCGCTGAACGAGAAGCTCTGCGTCGTTCCCCCGAAGCTCACCGTCACGTTCACGGGTGCGCCGTTCAGGATCGCGTAGTTCTCGGAGAGCTTGAACGCGACGCGGTAGGTCACGCCTGCGGTCGTGGCGACGCTCTGGCTGATCGTCGCGTTGTTCAGGTCGAGGACCTGCGAGCCGTTCGGCACGTTGGTGAATGGGGCGCCAGGCTCGCCGCTCTGAATGTCGACCGAGCCGGAGGCCACGGTCCAACCGGGAAGTCCCTGGCCGACCGAGTTGAAGCTGACCCACGGGTTGGGGAAACCCGGAATCACTGGATTCTCAAAGCTTCCGTTGGTCACCAACTGGCTCCCCGCGATTACGTCGAGGGACGGTGCCGACGGAGCAGGGATCGAGGGAGCCTTTGTGACCGCCCGCGGCGTCGTAGGGGTATCCGAGCACGCGCCGACGAACAGCGCGGCCAGGATGACAATTCGGCTCTTCATGGGGACGACCTTTCCTGATGGAGGGATCGAGTGGGCCAGCGCGGTCCACCCGTGAAAGGCGAGGAAGGTACGTCCGCCGTGTTATGGCCCGCGTTAGCTGAGCGTTATATCCGGGCGGCCGCGTGCATTTAACGCTCGCATTCGCGGCGCTTCGAGCGGAAACTCCCAACGCGCGACGCTCGGAACGCAAAACGCGTCCGACATTTCGTGTCGGACGCGTATGTGCGCAAATCGCTGGGTCGCTCGAGAAAACGCGAATGGCTAGGGACGGAATCGAACCGCCGACACGCGGATTTTCAGTCCGCTGCTCTACCAACTGAGCTACCTAGCC
>DASZUN010000110.1:0-8272 GCA_035547615.1 Gemmatimonadaceae bacterium
AGCGGCGCGATCGCGTTCGCCGCGCTCCATGTGGCGCGCGAGCTCGGGGCGGGGAAGCGGGTCGCGTGGATCTCGCCCGACTCGGGGGCGCGGTATCTGACGACGGCGCTCTTCGAGTCGGAGGAGGGCGGGGTGCCGTGAGGCGGGGTCGGTTGAACCGCAGAGTGCGCGGAGCACGCGGAGGAACTGCGTTTGTCATCCCGAGCGTAGCGAGGGATCTACCCGGCTTGGTCGAGTTCTCGATAGGTGAAGAAGATTCCTCGCTTTGCTCGGAATGACACGCCGTTCACCTCCGCGCACTCTGCGGCCTCCGCGGTGAACAAACGGGCCGGCGCGACGAAGCTTACGGCCCGATGTACAACAGCTTCCCCTTGCGCGCGGCCGGCCTCGTCCGCTCGTCGACGGCGTCGGGCGTCGCCCGCTGCTCGAGTGCGGCACGCACGACGTCCGGCGACGCGAACGGGGTCCGCTCGAGTACGAGCGCCGCGGCGCCGCTCACGTAGCCCGCGGACATCGACGTGCCGCCCCAATACGACGTCGCTGACGTTCCATTGTCCGCGCCGGGGAGCAGCACGGAATCGCCCGGGGCGTAGATGTCGATGCACCGGCCCCACGCGGTCTCCGGAGTCCGATAGTCCGCGATCCCGTGGTGGAGCTCGTCGCGGAGGACCGAGCTCGAGCCGACGACGAGCGTGCGGCGCGAATTCGCGGGTGCCACGCGGCACGCGTCGATGTCGAGATTGCCGGCGGAGGCCACGATCAGGACGCCCGCGTCGTGCAGGACCTTCGCCGCGGTGTCGAGACTGGGAAATACCTTGTCCGTGTCGACCATGAACGACCAGTTCGCGACCGCGGGCTGGAAGGGATGGCGCCGATGATCGGACGCCGTCCATCGCGCGGCGGCGACGATCGCGTCGAGCGTGCCGCGGCGCGTCGCGCAATTGATGATCTTCACATCGACGATCTCGGCGCGCGGCGCCACGCCGAGCGAGGCGCCCGCGGCCGCGCCGGCGACCGCGGTGCCGTGCGCGTTGCAGACGCGCGGCCTGCTCGGGAACGCATCGTACCCGATCCGCACGCGACCGGCGAGCTCGGGGTTGCTCTGGTCGACGCCGCCGTCGAAGACGTAGATCGATACGCCGCGGCCGTCGCCGGCCCACGTGGCGAGGCCGTTCAGCTCCGGTGTGCGCTTGGTGATCCGATCGAGCGCCGAGGAGACGGTGGCGCGTTCCGAGACGACATCGCCGCCGGCACTTCCGGTCAGCGCGGCAGAGGCGGCCAGCTCGTCGCCCCCGTCCCCGAGCCGCACCGCGACGCACGCCGTGCCGAACGCGGCGAGCAGAACGGCGGAGCGGAACGGAGCGAGCATGGCGACCGGGCGAGCATTGCTACATCTCTAAATCCCCGCACCTGCCGGACAGATAAGGAGATACCGGAACTCAGTCGGGATAAGCCTGACCGGGCGCGGGGCACCAGGCGAGCCACGATCGCGTCCCGACGTCGTTCCCCAAGTAGCTGCAGTTTCAGTTCACGTTCGTCCCATCCGTCCAAGTCGCTGTTCCTACATCATCGTGGTCCGGATGGCGCACCGATCCGACCCGCCGAACAGCGCTCTCGCAGCTTCGACCGCTTGACGCCGGCTCGGCCGATCATTACTCTGTTGTCACAATCGAACGCCCGTGGTGATTTGCCGCCTATTGCCGCCACGTAAAACAAGGAGCTAAAACGCGACAAGCCCGGCGGCTGTATCCGCCCGGGCTTTTTCGTTGTTCGGCTTTCACCTTCGCACACATCGATGATCTCGATGCGCCGAATGCAGATGCGAATGTCGATGGCGGCCGCTTCTCTCGCGAGAGGATCGGACGGGCGACGTCGCATGCGCGCATAGCTCATCGAGCACACGCATACGCAGTCCAACCCCCGGGCCTCTCTGAGGTCCGGGGGTTTTGGCTTTTGGAATGGTGACATCGAGGAACTCGCATGGCTGACGTACCGAATTTCGAGATCATAGGACCGCCCGACGCGCCAGTCGTCGTGGTGCTCGGCGGGATCTCCGCCTCGCGCCACGTCGCCGCGCACTCGGAGAACCCGACGCCGGGCTGGTGGGAAGCGATCGTCGGCCCCGGCCGCGCGATCGACACCGACCGCGTGCGCGTGCTCAGCATCGACTACCTCGACGGCGGCCGCGGCAGCGACGGCCGGCCCAAGCGCATCGTGACCACGCACGATCAGGCCGAGGCGATCGCACGTGCGTTGAGCGAGATCGCCGTGCTCCGCGCCCGCGCGATCGTCGGTGCTTCGTACGGGGGCATGGTCGCGCTCGCGTTCGCCCAGAGTCATCCCGCGCGCGTGCAGCAGCTCGTCGTGATCAGCGCCCCGCACGAGGCGCACCCGATGAGCACCGCGCTCCGCGCGCTGCAGCGGCGGATCGTGCAGCTCGGGATCGACACGGGCGAGCAGAAGGAGGCGCTCGCGCTCGCGCGCGGGCTCGCGATGACGACCTACCGTTCCGCGCGCGAGTTCGGCGAGCGATTCGACGCCGAGCCGCTCGAGCGCACGGCGAACGACGCGATCTTCCCGGTCGAGGGCTATCTGCGCCACCACGGCGAGAAGTTCGCCGCCGCGTGGACGCCCGAGCGCTTCCTCGCGCTCTCGCTCTCGGCGGACCTGCACCGCGTCGACCCCGCCGCGATCCGCACGCCCGCGCTGCTCGTCGCCGCCGAGGGTGACGCGATCGTGCCGGGCGAGCAGATGGCCGCGCTTGCCGCGCGATTCGGCGCGCCGAACCAACTCGTCGAGCTGCCGAGCAAGACCGGGCACGACGCCTTTCTCACGGAGCCGGAGGCGCTGGGCCGCCTTCTCCGGCAATCACTCGCCACCACGAGACTCTCATGAGCACCCCTGACTCGCGCAGCCAGACGCGCGCCGTGCGCGCCGCCATCGCCTCCGACCGCGAGCACGGCGCCGTCGTCCCGCCGATCCACCTCTCGTCCACGTTCGCGTTCGAGGGGTTCGCCAAGCCGCGCACGTTCGACTACACGCGGAGCGGCAACCCCACGCGGTCGCAGCTCGCCGAGGCGCTCGCCGCGCTCGAGGGGGGCGAACGCGGCGTGGTGACGAGCACCGGCATGTCCGCGGTGACGCTCGTGCTGCAGCTGCTGAAGCCGGGTGATGTCATTATCGCCGCCCATGATTGCTACGGCGGCACGCAGCGGCTGCTCCGCGCGCTGGCGGCCAAGCAGCATTTCACGTTGCACTTCACGGACCTCACAGCAGACAATGCTGATGCCGAGCTCGCGCGCCACCGCCCGCGCATCGTCTGGGTGGAGACGCCGAGCAATCCGCTGCTCCGGATCACCGACATCCGGCGCATCGCGGCGGCGGGGCACGCGGTCGGCGCGCTCGTGGTCGTCGACAACACGTTCCTCTCGCCGGCGCTCCAGCAGCCGATCGCGCTCGGGGCCGATCTCGTCGTCCACTCGACGACGAAGTACCTCAACGGCCACAGCGACGTCGTGGGCGGCGCGGTCGTGGCCAATGACGCCGCGCTCGGCGACGAGTTGATCTGGTGGGCCAACTGCCTCGGCATCACCGGCGCGCCGTTCGACAGTTATCTCACGCTGCGCGGCGTGCGCACGCTGCACGCGCGCATCGATCACCATCTGGCCAACGCACGGGCCTGCGTCGACGCGCTCTGCGCGCACGAGGCGGTGGTGAACGTCTACTACCCAGGCCTCGCGACGCATCCGGGGCACGCGATCGCGGCCGAGCAGCAGCGCGGGTTCGGCGCGATGGTGAGCTTCGAGGTGCTCGGCGGCACGGCCGGCGTCGAATGTCTCACGTCGCGGCTCGAGTATTTCACGCTCGCGGAATCGCTCGGCGGCGTGGAGAGCCTGATCGCGCATCCCGCGACGATGACGCATGCGTCGATGGACGCCGCCGCGCGGGCGAACGCGGGCATCAAGGAGTCGCTCGTCCGCATCTCGGTCGGCATCGAGGGCGCGGACGATCTCGTCGACGACCTCACCCAGGCGCTCGACGTGGTGGCCGAGCGGTTCGCGAGTGAAGCACGGCATGCGGAGGTCGCGGTCGCATGAGTGCATCCCTGGTGGTGACCGCGCCGGTCAAGGAACCGAAGCCGCACTGTACCGACATCGTCCTGCTCGGCGTCGGCTCGATCGGGCGCGAGCTGCTCGGCCAGCTCGCGTCGACGAAGAACGGGATTTCGGCGAAGCTGCGCGTGTGCGCGCTCGTCGACAGCGACGGGTACGTCTTCGATGCAGCGGGGCTATCGCGCAAGGCGATTCTGTCCGCGTGCGCGCACAAGAAGGCCGGCAATCAACTAAAGGCTTCGGAGTCGGGCCACGCCGCGAATCCGGCGGATGCCGTCGGATTCATCGCCGCGCATCTCACCGGGCGAGTCGTGCTGATCGACGCCACAGCCGCCGATACACAGGAGATCCTGGAGATCGGCGTCGAGCGCGGGTGGGACGTGATCCTGGCGAACAAGGTGCCGATCGCGGGCGAGCAGGCGCGCGTCGACCGGCTGCACGAGGTCGCGCGTGAGAGCGGCTCGGAGATTCTGCACGAAGCGACCGTGGGCGCGGGACTGCCGGTGATCGACACGCTGCGGAAGTTGATCGAGGCGGGCGACAAGGTGAGCGCGATCGAAGGGTGTCCCTCGGGGACGCTCGGGTTCCTGTTCGGCCAGCTCGGACGCGGGCACGTGTTCTCCGAGGCGCTGCGCGACGCGATCGCTGCGGGTTACACCGAGCCCGATCCGCGCATCGATCTCTCGGGGCTCGACGTGGCGCGCAAGGCGCTGATCCTCGCGCGGATCATCGGCTTCCGCGGCGATCTCGATGCGGTGCGCGTGGAGTCGCTCGTGCCGGAGGCGCTGCGAGACGTATCGCTCGATGAGTTCCTCGCGCGCGCGGCGGAGCTCGATGCGTATTGGGACGAGCGAGTGGAGTCGGCGAGGGGGCGTGGCTCAGTGCTGCGCTATCGTGCGCGAGTCACGAGGCGCAGCGTGCGTGTGGGACTTGCGGAGGTGCCGGTCACCGATCCGCTCAGCCTGCTCCACGGCACGGACAATCAGTTCTCGTTCACGACGGCGCGGTACAAGGCGAATCCGCTCGTGATCACGGGTCCGGGGGCGGGGCCGGCGGTGACGGCGGCGGGGGTGTACAACGATCTGTTGCGGGTTGTGGCGGAGCGGCGGGCGCGGGATGTGGCGCGAGTGGAGCGGGGGAGCATCGGATCGATCGAGCGCGTACGGGCGATCGTTTCCTGATCGTCGCGCGGACGCGATGTGTCGGGTGGCGCGTGGTCCGTCGGACGCGTGCCGCATGTGGGAATGACAGAGCCGGGGCACCGCGTCCACACCGCGATCGGGCAAATCGGTAGGCGCCCGAGCGGCCGCTTGAGCTCCGCGACGTATTTCGAGGCCGCGCCCCGCACGACTTCAACGCCGATGATGCCGTCCGGATCGATGTCCGTGAATCCGAGCGGCGTCGCGTGTCCGTTGAGGATGAATCCCTCACATCCAACCATCCCGCGGCTCACATCGCAGTTCGGAACGCCGGGCAAGCCGTTGATCAAATGACACACCGGCTCCATCGTCTCATACCCCGGCAATCGAATCGGTTGTACGAAGTAGGACCCGGAGGCATCATGCTTCTTGTCGTCGAGAAACTCAGTGAGATGCGCTTCCTCGACGGAATCGCGCGACACCATCGCCGACAGGACCGTGACGCTCTTCAGCACGACATCTGCCAAGGTGGAAGGTCCGTCGGCGATCTGAACGATCGTCGTCTGTGGAGCGAAGCCGATCGCGCGTACTAAGAGTGATTGTGAGCCGACCGGCACACTGTCGAGAACGAACTCCCCGCTGTCATGCGAGACCGCCTGCCGAAGCGGGGGAGTGCCGAGCGAGATGACCGCGCCGCGAAGGGGCCGGTGTGCTTCATCGCTGATGCGTCCCACGACGCGGCCCGTGCGACTCGTCGCCGCCCCGATCGACAGCGTCACGTGGGCGAAGCCGCTTGCCGGGATGCGGACCTCGATCGTGCCACTCGAGTCGGCTCCTCGACCTGCGCGGATCTCGAGCGATGCATTACGCGGCACGCCGCACAGCGCAAACCAGCCCTCAGCGCGAATGCGTGTGTCGGCGCGCGCGTCGGCAACGGTGATGCGTGATGACTCCACGTGCGCTTCGGTCCACGTAACGGTGACGCGCCCACTGTCGACGGCGGATGCCTGAGCTGCGTCGCGTACGTGTCCGATGAGCAGGCTGGGCGCGGCGGACGCGCCGGCTGGGTGGTTCCCGACGCCGCAGAGCGTCGATATGATCGTCGCCGGCGACGGAGTGGCGAGTGTGAAGCTCTCGCTCTCGGGCGTGATGTGAACGATCCGTTCAGTGGCTTCGAGGCCGAGCGTGTCGAGCGCCGGATGATAGAACCCGACCACGTACCGACCGCTCTCGACCCCGGCGACCGCGAACGTGCCGTCTGCTCCGGAAATCGCGGCGAACTGCCGCGCAGCGTTGCTTGAATCGGCGCCGACGATCTCGATGTGTGCGCCCACGAGTGGAGTTCCCGCGATGCTGTCGTATACGGTGCCGCGAACGGTCAATGTCTCCGGTGCAGTGGGCAGTGTGAGCCGGTCGCGAGCCGCCGCGGCCCTCCCAGCAACGGTAACAGCGAGTAGCACGCCGATCCCAGGTCGCAGCCAGACGGATCTCATATTCGCAAACTCACCCACGCAGCTCGCGCACGAATCCAAGCACGATCGCGGCCGCGGCTATCAGAATGAAGAGCGACAAGCCCAGCTTGAAGAATCGCTGGCCGGCGGAGACGGAGGGCAGCATGTCGGGGATCGGGATCGTCCGCAGCACCGAGCGGGCCCGCTCGTACTCGCTGTCGTCGAGCACGCAGATGCGCATCGGCTGTTCGCCCGTCGGGTCGTTGGACCAGTACTGGATGCCGGCCGCATCGAGAGCCACCCGCACGCTCAGCCCAAAGTCGACGCGCTGTGTGGACACCAGCTCGCGCATGGCCACATCCTCCGGAAGTGTTGCCTTCGTCGATTCGTCCGTCGCGAACTCACACGCCGGCGACCGCCCTTATGGCGTTCCCCGCGTTGCTCCCGACTGCACCGGACCTGGCGGGTGCGCCGCGGCGCGCGGTGGGCGCTTGGTCCTCGTCTCCGGCGGCGGCCCGCCGAGTGCGGAGTCGAGCTTCGGCAGCAGCTTGTCGTATGCGGTGCGGAGCGAGGCCTCCTCGCCCGTGACGTCGTCCAGGTACGCGCTCATCGTGATCACCACGCCGCGCGCGTTGCCCAGATCGCTGAAGGACGCCGGCGACAGGATGTTCTGCATGAACCCGTCTTCGTACCGCTGGAAATAGTTCTGGAACGTGTAGACGCGCGAGATCGCGTAGGCGAGCGCGGGATCGATGTCCGTCAACGACTGTGTGGCGATCGCGAGATCCCACGCCGTGTGGTCGAAGATCACCGGCTCCATCCCCTGATAGCGTGTCTTCCGAAAGAATTCCTTGAAGGTGGGATTCGTCGGCTGGTTGGCGATGTCGTTGACGTTTGCCGCCAGGGTGATGTGGTAGTCCCTGACGCCGAGGAGCTTGTCGCGATTGGCGGCGACCTCCTGCCGGAAGTTGCGCAGCGAGGCCAAGGCGAGCTCGTGGTGCTGTCGTGCCTCGCGCCACTGCTCCGCCATCGCGCCAAGGAAGACGCCGACGAAGATCATCGTGAGCTCGAGCAGCAGTCCGGAGATGTGCCGTCGGCGATGGGTGCGTTCTCTGATGTCGGACATGATCGGATGCTCACGCAGGGGGCCGCCTATTCTCGCGCTCGAAACCCCGGAGCGCCAGCGTGCTGGCGCACTGCGTGCGGGATGAATCTTGCACGCACCGTGGCCCAATCGACACGAGGCGGAGCTGTGACATCGAACGAGAGCACGACCAAGTCCGGCGATCCCGCGGCCCACGCCGGCACGATCACCATCGGCGGCGATCTGCGCGTCCACCGGATGGGCTACGGCGCGATGCGGATCACCGGCCAGGGCATCTGGGGCGCCCCCAAGGATCGCGACGAGTGTATCCGCGTGCTCAAGCGCGCCGTCGAACTCGGCGTCAATTTCATCGACACGGCGGACTCGTACGGGCCATACGTGTCCGAGGAAATCATCGCGGAGGCGCTGCATCCGTATCCGGACGATCTCGTCATCGCGACCAAGGGCGGCCTCGAGCGGCCCGGG
>DASZUN010000111.1:0-2098 GCA_035547615.1 Gemmatimonadaceae bacterium
CGGTCCCCGATCACCGTTGCCGATGCGGTCCGCACGGGCACCGCTTTCAGAGCGTTGCCGTGCGCCTCGCCGCGCGCCTCGGCGATCCGCGCCCACATCGCGTCGCGCGGTACGCTGCCGGGAGCGTTGTAGTCGCGAGCCATGTCCTGCAGCAGCTCGTCGAAGCGTTCGTCGTCGGGAATCGGGGTCATGTGGCCTGGTCTCCTGCGAATGCAGCCAGCGCGAGGCGGAGCTTCGCCCGCGCGTCGAACAGCCGTGCCTTCGAGGTGCCCACGGGGATGCCGAGCGTCCCCGCGATCTCCTCGTGCGTGTAGCCCTCCACGTCGTGCATCACGAACACCGCACGCAGCTTGTCCGATAATGCGTCGATCGCCGCGTGCAGCCGTGCCTTGAGGTCACTCGTGAATCCGTGGGGCTCGACGGCGAGCAGGCTGTCGTCGAGGTCGTCGATGCGGCCGTGGCTGCGCTTCACTTTCCGCATTCCGTTCAGAGCGACGGAGACGGCGATCGTGTGCAGCCAGGTCGCGAGCGACGCGTCGGCGCGAAACTGCCCGAGCCGTGCGAAGGCCCGGATGAAGGTTTCCTGGGTGAAGTCCGCCGCCAGCTCGCCGTCGCCCGCCATCCGGTGCATCAGGCGGTAGATCCGGTCCACGTGCGCGTCGTACAGCGCACGCTCGGCGGTCGGATCACCGGCCAGGCACCGGTCAACGAGGTGTCGGTCGAGGAGGCGTGGGTTGTCGGTCACAGTCAAACGGTACGGTCCGAGAGCTCACGGGGTTCAGAACCGACCAATAGACACAGGTGCCCGGCGGAGGGTTGGGTTCAGGCCGCGGGCTGGCCGAGCGCGGCGGCGAACTCTTCGATGATCCGGCGTGCCGGTTCGACCTCGTGGATGCCAGCGACGCTCTTGCCGGCCTGCCAGTACTCGTTGGCGCCGTGGGCCGTGAGCGCTGACTTCTTGAGGCGCCGGAGGGACCGCAGGTGATAGATGGAGCGCATCCAGTACTTCATCTTCCGGTGGCGCAGCATGTAACGGGCGATCGGGCCGGCTCGGGTGCCCAGGCGCCGGACGAACTCGTTGTTGATCACGGCCACGGGAACGCCGGTCAGCCGTTCCGTGAGGACGATGTCCTCCGGGCCGGCGTCGAGGATCGCCTGCTTGTAGTCCGGGTGGGCCTTGCACTCGGTGGTCGCGATGAACCGGGTGCCCATCTGCACGCCGGCGTAGCCCAGGTCCATCATCCGGCGAAAGGTTGCCGGGTCCCCGACGCCGCCGGCGCAGATGACGGGCAGCCCGAGGTCGCGCACGTCGTCGAGCAGCGCCTCGGGGCTCATGCGGCCCGCATGGCCGCCGGCCACGTTGTTGACCGCGATCAGGCCGTGGACGCCGCCGTCGATGGCCTTGAGCGCCCACTTTCGTTCGGTGACGTCGTGGTAGACGACGCCCCCGACCTGGCGCGCCGCCTCGACGACCCAGCGGGGGTTGCCGAGCGATGTGACGAAAAAGCGGACGCCCTCCTCGAGCGCGATGTCGACCCAGCGCCGGACGCGATCCATGTACGTCTTGGATGATTGCTCGATGAGCGCGTTCATGCCAAAAGGTCGCGGCGTGAGCGACTTGATGAGCTGGAGTCCCGCCCTGAACTCGTGGCCGTAGA
This sequence comes from Gemmatimonadaceae bacterium, assembly GCA_035547615.1. GTDB lineage: Bacteria > Gemmatimonadota > Gemmatimonadetes > Gemmatimonadales > Gemmatimonadaceae > JAQBQB01. The sequence goes on from DASZUN010000111.1 coordinate 1,659, forward strand.
CGTATGTCATGGAGACCGGCTGCACCACGCCGATCGCGCCAGCATCGGAGACGGCGGCGACGAGCTCCGGGTTGGTGCAGGGGTACATGGCGCCGCAGATGATCGGGATGTCGATGCCGACCTGGCGGGTGAAGGCGGTCTCGTAGTGCGTCACGGCGACGGATCGGTGCAGGGAATGGCTCGCGGGATCACGGCCGACAGCAGCGAGCTCATGTTGACAGCAATGTGCTACGGAACCTGATGAGATCGCGTATAGCTATATGGTCATCAAGCGATTGCGGCGATATCACAAATCGTACGAAGCGTTGATCAGGACCCATCGCGCGCGGAGTGGTCACGGCGCGGCCCCGGCGTGATCGACCGTTCGATCACGAATCTGATATTACAAAACTTTCTCCACATTCGGCCAGGCGGAGAAAAAAAGAAGCGGGGCGGGGCGG
>DASZUN010000112.1:0-5136 GCA_035547615.1 Gemmatimonadaceae bacterium
GAACGGGCGCAATGCGCTCACCGCGGTGATCCATCTCTTCGACAACATCGACGCGATGCGCAGCAACATCCGCCCGGAGGCACGCATCCAGGGCGTCATCACGGAAGGCGGCGCCGCGCCCAACGTGGTGCCGGACAAGACGTCGGCGGATTTCTATATCCGTTACCCCGACGAGGTGTACCTCGCGCAGGTGACCGAGATGGTCGACAACGCGGCGAAGGCGGCGGCGCTCGCGACCGGCACCAAGGTGAAGATCGACCACTACGGCCACGACCGCGACGGCATCAGCGAGGGCTCGATCGGCGAGCTGGCGTTCGCGTACATGAAGAAGTACGGCGCCACGGGGGTGAATCCCGAGCCAGGGAAGCCGCAGGGTTACGACGAGACCGGCAGCGTGTCGAGCGCGATCCCGGGCGCCGAGTTCACCGCGAAGTCGTCGAACGCGCCGAACCACACGTATGAGATGCTCGCCGACGCAACGGGTCCGGTCGGCCACGCGGGCTTCGTCACCGACGCGCAGGCGATGACCGCGCTGCTATTCGATTTCGCGACGCACCCGGAGTATCGCGCGATCGTGAAGAAAGAGTTCGACGCGATTCACGGGCTGCACAACGAATACTTGGAAGATTTGAAGAAGGTGTACGTCGTGCCGAAGGTGCCGGAGCCGTAGCCGCAGCCGCGGAATGCGCGGGATGGGCGGTATAGCGCTGGACAACGAGAACGGCACGCAGAAGACCCAATGGTTTTCCGCGTGCCGTTGTCGTTCAGTCCGCGTGTCCCGCGGCTAACGCGCTATCGCTTGACTACGGGCGGAGGCGCGAGCGGTGAGGGGAGTTTCGCTTCCGCCGCCGAGGGCGACGAACCGTCCAGCAGTCCGCGGCCCACGAGCTGCGCGGCGAGCACCGTTTGGATGACGTTCGTGATGTTGTTCGTCGTCGTTTCCGGCGCGCCGTGCTCGCCGCCGTTCGAGATCGTGACGAGCTTCGCTTCGCCGAGCGCATCGGCGATCACCGGCGCGATCTGCGGCAGCATCTCGATCTGCCGATAGCGGAAGTACGATTCGCCGCCCGCCTGGATGGCCTGATTCACCTTCTGAATCGACTCGGCGGTCGCTTCGGCGATCTTGCGAATGCGAATCGCTTCGGCGTCCGCGGCGGCTTCGGCCTCGAGGCGCACCTTCGCCGCGTCGGCTTTCGCCTGCGCGATCTGCGTCGCGTCGAGCTCCGCGGCGCGCTGCAAGCCGGCCGCCTCCTGGCGCTTGGCTTCGGCCTGTGCGACCAGCGCCGCGTTCGACGCCCTGGTCTGCTCGAGCTCGCGCTGCTTGTCGGAAATCGCCCGCTCGGCCTCGAGCTGCGCTTCCTTCGCGCGACGCGACTGGTTCGCCGAAACGATGTCGGCGTTCGCCTGCGCTTCGGCCGCGGACTGGCGGCGCCGCGCTTCGGCGACTTCCGACTGCACGACCTTGATGTTGAGCGAATTGAAGATGAGGCCGAGGTCGGTGAGCTCGCGCGAGCACGCCTTGCGAATGATCACCGCGAGCGGATCGTCCTCGTCCTCGATCGAGCGGTCTTCGCTCTCGACGATCGCGGTCGGCGCGGCCTTCGCCGGCAGCGTCTGGCCCGAGCTGCCCGCGGCGATCGCGCGCGCGGCGCTCGTCGTCGACTTCGCCGAGAAGAGCTGATCGTGCGTGAGCAGGTTCATTGCGCGGCGGCCGGAGCTCGAGAGCAGGTCGGTGAGCGTGCTGAGCTGATCCGATTCGCTCTTCGAGAAGAAGCGATTTGCCGCGGTCTTGATGAGCGCGTCGGTGTCGCCAACCGAGACGATGGCGCTCGCGAGTACGCGGACCTTGATCGGCCGTGGCGTGCCGTTCTCGTCGACGTCGGCCGTCTGGTCCGTGATGTCGAGGTCGATGTTGATGACCTTGCTCGAGATCGTCGTGCCCGTGGTGAGCAGCGGAATCTCTTTCGACTTGCCGGGGCCGCGGTAGATGACCGTCCCGCCGTGCAGCCAGCTCACGAGCCGGATGGTGCCCGCCTCGACGTTGCGGAGGAAGCCAGCGACGATCATCGGCACGACGACGACCACGAATCCCACGACGATCGCGATGATCGCGCCGCCTGAGAGCATACCCATAGACGCTCCTGAAGGAGATAGCGGAAACTACAAGTTTGTAATTAGAGTACTGAGACGGTACAGCGGTTCTGTTCGGCGTTCACGTCCTCGATGCGCACTTTCTGTCCGGCGCGTACACGGACGCCGAGCGAGCGGTCCGCGGGCTGGAGCGTGGCGAGGATCTGAACCACCTGACCGTCCATCTCGAGGGAGACGATCCCGTTCCCGTTGGCGTCAAACCCGGTGACCGCGGTGGCTTCGTCGGAGACGGCGCTCTCGAGCGTTTGCGCCGGCATCGACGCGAACCGCATCGAGAAATTCCACAAAGGCGTCACGAGAATTCGCTCGAACAACACGGCGCCGGCAACGGCGCCCGCGAACTGCAGCACGCCGCCGGTGACCGGACGCAGCAACTCGCCGGCTGCGCCAAGGCCCAAGAGAAAACTGAAAATGAAGCGCGGTGAGGTGAGCGACCAGAACGCGCGAGACATGAAGCCGCCCGCCTGCGTGCCCGGCGCGCGCCCCGATTTGGCTCCCGAGCCGTGCACGTGCGTGTGGACGTGCAGCACATGCCCATCCATGTGCACCAGCTCGTGCCCCCCTCCGTGCCCGGCGGCATGACCGCCGGGATGCCCGCCGTGGCCGAGGCCGCTGAGCGCCATGACCGCGAGGCCAACGGCACCGAGCAACAGACTCGTGATGTAGAGGTCCATCGGGGATGCGGGAGTTTGGGGTGCGTCACCTACGCCTATATAGAACGTGGCGAGGTGTTGGGAAGTTGCAAGCACCCGGTCGTCATCCCGAGCGAAGCGAGGGATCTTCTGTCCCGGTCGCGTGGCCAGCGACACGGCTCGGACAGAAGATCCCTCGACTCGCCTTCGGCTCGCTCGGGATGGCGATGGAGGAGGCGCGGCTCCGCTCGGGATGCCCCCCGCCCGCAACGACTTACGCCGGCGCCCCCGCAGGTGCGGTATCCGCAACGCCCTCAGGCTCCCCGCTTGCCTTGGGCCGGAAGATCAGCGCAAACAACACGAACACACCCGCCGCCCCCGCGGCCGGCACGATCCAGATCGCGTGCCAGTCGTGCACGACGGTGAGGCACTGGTGCGCCGCCGCCGCGGCATCGGTGCACGACGGGTTGTTCGTCGCGTACCGGTTGACGACCGAGCCCGACACGAACGCGCCCACGAAGTAGCCGAGTCCGTTGGTGACGAAGTTGATCAGTCCCTGCGCGGCCGCGCGAATCTTCACACCCGCCTTCTGGTCCGTGTAGATCTGCCCGCCAACGAAGAAGAAATCGTAGCAGACGCCGTGGAGGAGAATCCCGGCGTAGATCAGCCACATGCCTGCGTTCGGGTTGCCGTTGCTGAACGCGAGATACCGCAGCGCCCACGCGGCCATGCCGCCGAGCATGATGCCCTTGATGCCGAACTTCCGGAGCGCCAGGGGCAGCAGGAGCATGAACCCGACTTCGGACATCTGTCCGTACGTCTGAATGAACGCCGGCTCCGGCACCTTGATCTCGTTCAGGAACGGATTGGCGAACGTATAATAGAACTGTAATGGGATGCAGAGCAGGAACGAGCCCAGCACGAAGATCAGGAAGTCCGAGCTCTTGAGGAGTTGCAGCGCGTCGAGGCCGAGCGCATCGCGCACACTGAACGGCGCGCCCGCGGCCTTGGGCGGCGTGTGCGGCAGGGTGAGCGAGAACGCCGCCATCAGCACCGACGCGCCGGCCGCGATGCGCATCGGCAGCACGAGGGCGTCCGCGTGCAGCACCTTGCCGACGAGAATACCCGCCACGATCCACCCGATCGACCCCAGCACGCGGATGATCGGAAAGTCGCGCGTCGAATTCGAGATGTGATGGAACGAGATCGAGTTCGTGAGCGACAGCGTCGGCATGTAGCAGAGCGCGTACAGGATCAGCAGCGGATAGAACGTGCTGAAGTTCGTCTGCATCGACACGAGCCACATCACCGCGCCGCCGACCAGGTGCAGCACCGCGAGCAGCTTCTCGCTCGCGAAGAACCGATCCGCCACGATCCCCATGAAGAACGGCGATACGAGCGCGGCGATCGCCGTCGCGCCGTATGCGAGGCCGTTCTGGCGATCGGTGAAGTGCAGCGTCTGCACGAGATACGTGCCCATCGTGACGAACCACACGCCCCAGATGAAATACTGGAGGAACATCATCGCCGACAATCGTACGCGCGCGCCGTTCATGGCAGCTCCCGGATGCGAACGTTGCGAAGAGTCAACTGGCCCGGATGATCACCCTGGATCCCGATGTACCCGCGCTTGGCCAGGCCGTAGTTCGGGTACTTCGAGAACTTGCTCGCCGCCACGCGGGCCTTCCAGTCCGGGCTGCCCAGCTCGTAGTCGACGACCTTCTTGCCGTTGAGCCAGTGCTCCACGTGCGAGCCGTCGACGATGATCTTCGACGTGTTCCACGTGTCGTACGGCTTCACGATCCCGCGCTCCACGCCGTAGAGCGCGTAATCCGATCCGGCAGACGTCTTCGGATTCTTGCCGTCCGGGAAGTTGGGATCGTCGAGCAGCTGGTACTCCGGCCCGCTCCAGTAGATGTGATCGTACTCCTTGGTCGCGCGGTAGAACACGCCGGAGTTGCCGCCCTTCGCGATCTTCCAATCGAAGTCGAGCTCGAAGTTCCCGTACTGCTGCTTCGAGACCAGGTCCTCGGCGTGTCCTGTCTTCATGATCATGCCGTCGTCGACCTTCCAGCCCGTGGGCACGGTGTCGCTGTCATAGCCTTGCCACATCGAGAGCGACGGATCGATCAGGTTCGTCCACTGGCCGGTCGACACGGACATGCTGGCCGCTCCTGCCCGCGTGGAGTTGGCGGCGGTCTGGGTGTGTGCGCACGCCGCGAGCGCCACGACGAGGGCGCCGGCGGAAACGGTGATTCTCAAATCGCCCATCCTTCGCGGAAGTTGCGCGTGAGATACTGGTTGGCTTCGGGAATGTTCGTGACCGTCATGTTCGGCCCGTCGTAGAGCAGCT
>DASZUN010000113.1:0-99016 GCA_035547615.1 Gemmatimonadaceae bacterium
TGACGCCGACGCGGAGCACGGCGCGGACGACCCGGTCGTACAGGCCCGCCGCAGCGCGGCCGGTCGCGAGCGCCCACCGTGCGGCGGCGCTTTGGCGCAGCCGTCCCCGCCGACTCGGCCGTTCGGGCGTTGCCGGCGGCGGCGGGGACGCGGGCGCGAATTTCGACACGGCGATGGGGACGGCCAGGAGCGCTATGAAGAAGGAGACGACGAGCGTCAGCGCCATGGTGAGAGCCAGCGGCTTGAAGAACGCGCCGACCACTCCGGAGAGGAGCGCAAACGGCAATAGGATCACGGTCGTCGAGAGGCTCGAGTTGATGAGAGCGGGCAGGAGCTCGCGAACGCTCACGCCGGCCGCATGCTCGGCTTCGGCACTGGGATCACCGCCGGTTTGTTCGTGGTGTTCGATGTCCTCGATCACGACGATCGCATCGTCCGCAATGAGACCGAGGGCGGCGGCCACACCGGCGAGGGTCATGAGGTTGATCGTCTGCCCGAGCACGCTGAGAAACAGCGCGACGATCGCGACCGTCAACGGGATGGCCACGACGGCGATGAGCGTCAGCCGCCACTTGCGGAGGAATACGAGCAGGACAAGTGCGGCGAGACCGACGCCGATCAGAATCGCATCGCGGGTCCCGTTCACCGAATCCGACACGAACCGCGCCTGGTCATAGAAATTGATCCATCGCACGTCGCGCGGGAGCAGCGTTGGCTGGTTCTTGAAGAGCTGATCGATGGCCGCGGCAATGGCGACCGTGTTCGCCGCCGGCTGCCGAATCACGTTCACGAGCACCGCGGGATGGCCGCTCGCCGTGGTGCGAATGAACGACGCCTCATCGGCGACGCGGATGGTGCCGAGTTGATCGAGCCGCGCCGCGGGCCCGTTCGGCACCGGGACGGACAGGTTCGCGATCTGCTCGATGCCGGCGACCTGTCCGTCGACCAACGTCAGGTACAGTTCGTGATTACGCTCGGTGAGGCCGGCCGACTGCACCGTATTCTCCTTCGTGATCGCGTCCACCACGTCGGTGGCCGCAAGCTGGCGCGCCTCGAGCGCTCGGCGGTCCAGGCGGACCTGAAACTCGCGTTGCGCGCCGCCCTGGATCTGCACCTGCGACACACCGGGAATGCGGACGAGCGCAGGCTTCAACGTGAACTGCGCCAGGTCGTACAGCTGCGCCATCGTCTCGCGATCCGAGACCAGCGCGTATCCCTGGATCGGAAACACCGCCGGGTTCATCCACTCGACGTCGATACTCGTTTCGCTCGGCAGATCAGGCCGGACGCGTTGTGCTTCCGCTTCGATGCGCTGCACGGCGACCACCATGTCCGTGCCCCACGTGAACTGGGCGTCGATCTCGCTCGACCCTCGGGACGTCGTCGACCGGACAGACTGGATGCCCGGCACGCGCAGCATCGCCTCCTCGAGCGGCCGAGTGACCGTCGCCATCATCCGCTGCGCCGGCTCCTCGCCAACGTCCGCGATGACCCGGACGAGCGGAAAGGTGACCGACGGAAAGATCGACGAGGGCAGACCGAGCATTTCGTAGACGCCCGCGGCGGCGAGGATCGCGAGCAGCAGGAAGACGCCGACGATCCGCTGCCGCGCGAGATCGAGGATTCGCAGACTCCGGCGCGCCATCAGCCGCGTCCGCCCGGCGGCTTGCCGCCACGCCCAGCGGGCTTCGTCGCGGGCGACCGCGCGCTCGACGCCGCGCCTGGCCCCGTGCCAGGTTGCGGTGCCGACCCGGCCGCGCTCGCCGGCGACCCGGTTGTGGATGGATTCGCGGGCGATGCATTCGCGCCGCCGTTCGCGCCCGGCGCCCGTGTATTCGGCTTCGCGCCGGACGGCTGGGCTCCCGCTTGCGATCCCGAGCCTGGAATGCCGCCGCGGCCATTGCCCCCGGCTCTCCCATTCGATGAGCTCGTTGCACCAGTGCCGCCGGCGGTTGCCGCGCCCGCACCGGTGTCCGCGGAAACCGCAACAACGCGCGAGCTGTCGGGCAAGCCAACCTGACCGGTCGTGATCACGCGCTGTCCGGCAGCGAGCCGCGGCATGAGGATCTCCGCCCACGCCGAGTCGACGAGGCCGGTCGTCACGCGCGTCCAACGCGCCCGGTTGTCCGCGCCGACAAGCGCGATCTGCGTGACGCCGGTGACGTCGTCGCGGAGTAGCGCCGACTTCGGCACGACGGGCACGTTCACGTGCTGGTTGACGACGATGTCCGCTGTACCGAACAACCCGACTGTGACTGGTGTCGACGGCGGCTGGAGGTCGAGCCGAACGCGCATGGCGGCGGTCGACCCGGTGTCCGACGGCACGACGCCGTGCACGCTCGCGGGAATCCACCCGTCGCGCGCGGTGAGCGTTATGCGCGCCCGCTCGCCCGGGTGCACGGCGGCGAGATCCTGCTGCGACACGTCGGCGAAGAAGACCATCTGGCCGGTCGCGGCGAGACTCACGAGACTGTCGCCTTGAACGACACGCTCTCCGGTGGAGGCGGCGCGCGCGATGACGACGCCGGCCTTCGACACGCGCAGTGGCGTGACCACGACGTTCGCGCGCGCCACCTGCAACGCGCGCTCGGCGTCGCGGCGCTCAGCCGGCGTGCGTGCGGCGCTCACCATGGACCGCGCGCCACGCAGCGCGGCGTCGCTGTTCTCGGCGACGATCGCGCCGACGCTGCCTCCCGCAGGCACGACGTCGCCCACGTTCACCGTGACCGCGGTGAGCACGCCGGTGAATGGTGCGCGCACGCGTTCGTCCTCCGCCACATCGGTCTCGCCCGGCCCGCTCACGGTCTGCTCGAGCGTGCGCAGTGTGACGACGGACATCGTGACCGGCGTCGAGCCGGTATCGGACGCGGCGGACGAATCCGCCGAACCGGCCGAGGTGTCGTTCACGCCGCCGCCCGCATGACACGCCGAGCCCAGGGCGAGCGCGAACGATGCGTACCACGCAAGGCGCGTCATGGAGTCCCCCATCGAATGAACCGCGCTTCCGCCTGCCGGTAATCGCGTGTCGCGTCCACTTCCGCGATTTGTGCGTCGACCCACGCGGAATAGGCGTCGAGCACGTCGAGCGCGGTGCCGACGCCGCCGCGATACATGCTCTCGGCCTGGAGATACGCGTCGCGCGCGAGCGGCACGCTCGAGGCGCGGAGTTGCACGATCTGATAGAGATCGTCGAGTTGCTCGATCGCGCGTGACCATTCGAGCTGCGCCTGCCGGCGCACGACGAGCGCCGAATCGGCGGCCTGCTCGGCCGCCAACTGCGCTTCGGCGAGCCGCGCCTTGAAGACACCGGCGTCCCAAATTGGCCAGGTGAACCAGAGCGTGAGCTCGCCGCCCGCACCGGTCCCGGTGTTCAGCCCCGTGCCCGCGTTCGAGTTGCCGAGGGTGGGCAGGTAGCCGACGTCCGCCGTGATCGAGATTTGTGGTCGCCGGTCGGCGCGCGCGACCGTAACACCGGCGCGCGCCGCCGCCGTGATCGCGTCGGCTTGCGCGATGTCGGGGACGGAACGCCACGGCGCGTCTGACGACGAACGGACCGGTGTCGGACTCGGCAGATCGGCGAGCGGGAGCGGTTCGCGCGGCGGGCGGCCCATGAGATCGTTGAGGTCGACCTGTGCATCGTCGAACAGCCGCTCCGCGTCGGCGACGTTCGCTTCTTCGGCCGCGACGCGCGCGCGTGTGCGCAGTACGTCGTTCGCGACGCCTTGCCCGCCCGCTCGCATCGCTTCGATGAGCGTGAGGTACGCGCGCAGCCGATCGAGGCTCGTGCGCCGAATGTCGATCGTGCGTTGTGCATCCAAGGCGTCGGCGAAGCGCAAACGGACGTCTAGGTCGATGTCCTTCTCCGTGACGCGATAGCCCGAGATCGCGGCGCGCAGCATGTGTTCGGCACTCGTCTGCGTCGCGCGGAGTCGCCCGCCGTCGAACAGCGTGTCCGCGCCAATCACCTGAAGTCTCGCGTCACCGGACGTGTACGCCGGTGGCGCGCCGTCGTGGACGTCGCCGTCGAGAAACACCCGTGGCTTCCGCCGCGCTTCGGCCTCGCGGAGCTGCTGGCGTGCGATGGACACGTTCAGCGCCGCGACGGGCAAGTGCGCGTTCGCGGCGCGCGCGGCGCGGAGCACATCGTCGAGCGTATACCGGTGTTGTGCGGCGAGCCGCGGCGCAGCGAGTAGCGCGCTCACGGCCGCGAAGAAGTACAGCCGGCGGCTCATCGATCTCCGGTCATTCGCATCCTGCCCCAGGGATTGAGACGAGCCGCGTGCCATGCAGGGACTAGGCCCTGTCAGGGTGGCGTCATGTACGCCGCGACGCGCGCGGCTTCAGAATGGGCGGCACCACGGGGCCGTTCGGACGCGGGCGCACCAGACCAGGCGCAGAAGACGGTGACACCTCGACGCGCCCGGCGCGCGCGAGGACGGGAGTCGTGTCATCCTCCTGACAGCTATCGTCAGATAGTGTTCGCGCAGCGGTTCGTGGATCCACTCCTCAACGACTCGGTCCCGCGCATGCGACGTACTCTCTGGGCGTGGCTCATCGCGATCGTCGTCGTGATCCTTCTCGCGTACACACCGCCGGTGCGCGCGGCGGGTCGCGGGTTCTTCTCATCGCTCCGCATCGCCAAGCCCAAGCCGGTGAGCGCGAGCCTCACGGCGCCGGCACCCGGCAGCGCACGGCAGATGCAGGACGCCGTCACGGGGATGGTGACCTCGACGCCCGCGACGACACTCGACGAGCCGGCGCGCGATGCGCCTACGCCGGACTCGGCGTCGAAGCGTGCCGGATTCGCCGTGCGTCTCGTGGCGGCACGCCAGGACAAGCCGTCGCTCACCGTGATCGGCGCGCGAAGGATCGAAGCAGGAGTCGACCGCGACGCGTTGCGCACCATCCTCGACGAGGCCGGCGACAAGCACGTGGCGACGCCCGCCTCGCTGCAGGGCGGCGTGCTCCGCGTGAGCGCGCCGCGCGCGATCCGCGCCGAGTACGGGCACTGCCCTGCTCCAGCTGCGAACACGATCCAGGGGCAGTTGCAGGGCCCCCCGCCGCCCTCGACCGACTACGGCGACTGCGTGATTCTCATGGAGAGTCCGCCCGCTCGCGTCGACGCGCCGAACGGACTCGACCTGCACACGCTCGTCGAGATCGCGCTCGAGCTGTCCGGCATGAGCCCCAACCAGACGAGCGCGTTCCAGCAGCGGGTTGCGCCGACCGCGGCACTCGCCCTTTCGCTGCCGCGCTTCATGCGGTCGTACGACACGGTCGCGGTGAACGGCGCGCCGGCGATGCTGCTCAACACCGCGGGCCGCCGAGGGCCGACGTACGCGCTCGTCTGGGCCAAGGACGGTCTCGTGTATCAACTGAGCGGCTACGGCAATCCCGGCGACGCCGTCGCTCTCGCGAACTCCGTCCGATGAGTGAGTTCGTCATCGACACGCACGCGCTGCGCAAGGAGTTCGGCCGCACGGTCGCGGTGAAGGGACTCACGCTCCAAGTGCCCCGCGGCGAGATCTTCGGCTTTCTCGGTCCGAACGGCGCCGGCAAGAGCACGTCGATCAAGATGCTGCTCGGACTGGTGCACCCGACGAGCGGCGACGGCACGCTGCTCGGGGCGCCGATCGGCGACGTCGCGACGCGCCGGCGGATCGGGTTCCTGCCCGAAGACTTCAGTTTTTACGAATGGCTCACGGCGCGCGAGCTCGTCGCGCTGCACGCGCGCCTCGCCGGCATGCCGAGCGACCGCGTGAACCGCCGCGTCGACGAGGTGCTCGAGCTGGTCGGACTCGCGCCGCACCGCGACCGGCGCGTGCGCACGTTCTCCAAGGGGATGCATCAGCGGGTGGGCCTCGCGCAGGCGCTGGTGCACGAGCCGGACGTGATCTTCCTCGACGAGCCGACGTCCGGCCTCGACCCGATCGGCCGCCGGCTGGTGCGCGACATCCTCCGCGCGCAACGCGAGCGCGGTGCGACAGTCTTCTTGAATTCGCATTTGCTCGGTGAGATCGAGATCACGTGCGACCGCGTGGTGTTCATCAAGGATGGCGAGGTCGTGGCGACGCAGGATCTTGCGGCGCACCCGCAGGCCGACACGCGCGTGCGGATCCGCGCCGAGCGCGTACCGGCGGATGCGCAGGCGGCGCTCGGCCGGCTGGCGGTGTCCGTCGACCGGGACGGCGACGATTTCGTGGTCGCACTGGGCGCGCGCGAACGGCTGCCGCTCGTCGTTCGCGAGCTCGTGACATCCGGCGCCGACGTGTACGAAGTCGTGCCGCAGCGGGAGCCGCTGGAAGAGCTCTTCGTGCGCATCATGGGCGAAGACCGGGGGCTATAGGCCATGAGAGAAGTCTTACTCATCGCGCGCGTCACGCTGCGCGAGGCCGCGCGCCGGCGACTGCTCTGGACCGCGCTCGCCTGCGCCGCGATCCTCCTCGCGATCTTCGCCATCGCGCTCCGGCTCCAGGTGCTCCAGTTCCAGGGCCGGCCGATGTCGCCGTTCGTGCGCTATCAGGTCGAGAGCGGGATGCTGATGATCGGCCTCTACACGTGCGACCTGCTCGCCGTCGTGATGACGATTCTCACCTCGATCGACACGATCGCCGGTGAGATCAGCTCGGGCACCATCCACGCGATCGCGACCAAGCCGCTGGCGCGCTGGCAGATCGTGATCGGCAAGCTCGCCGGCTTCGCGGCGATGCTCGCCGCCTACGTCGCGCTGACGTTCACCGGCACCGTGCTCGTGGCATACTGGACCACGGGCGTGCTGCCGGAGCACGCGATCACGGGCGCGGCGCTGATCTTCATGGAATGTTTGGTCGCGCTCAGCCTCACGCTGCTCTTCGGCACATGGCTGTCGACGCTCGCAACGGGCGTGGTCGTGCTCGGGCTCCAGGCCGTCGCGTTCATGGGCGGCTGGCTCGAGCAGGTGAGCGGCTTCTCGCAGGCGCCGCGGATCATCACGCTCGGCATCTGGTCGAGCTTGGTCATGCCCGGCGAGTCGCTCTGGCGCCGCGCGGCGTACGAGATGCAGACGCCGCTCGCCGGATCGCTCTCGTTCTCACCCTTCGCCAACGTGTCGATCCCGAGCGGCGTCGCGGTCGGCTACGCCGCGATCTACCTCGCGGTCGTCGTGGCCGCCGCGGTATACGGATTCGAGAAGCGCGACTTCTAGAGCGCACTCCACGGAGGCGTCCTGCACCGGCTGCGCCCGCTCCACGATCCGGTAAGCTTGCCAATTCCGAGTGCTTTTGTTTGGATTAACGGTGGACTGGCGTGACCCGTCTGACTCCGTCCACACCAGACGTTCGCGACAGGGGTGTCCGCCAGGCGGTCGCGGCGCCGTGTTCCTTGACGCTGAACCTCGTTTCCGACAGTAGCTTGCATTCCAACCCGCAACGAATTGCCGACCACGAACGCCCAGCGTTGCGCCTGGTCGCTGCAGACAAGCCCGATCGCGGAGTCCACGGTACGCCGGCGGCGCGCCGCGGACCCTGGTGGCCGATCGCCTTCGCGAGCGCGGCCGCGCTGCTCGTGCTCTTCGCCGCCATCGCGGCGGTCACCGCCGGCGGCGCCCCCGATCCCACGGCCGCGCACGCCAGCTCGGCGCGCGTGGTCGACATCGCCGTGCTCGTGTTCCGCGAAGGACTCGAGTCGATCCTCGTGCTCACGGCGATCACCGCCAGCATGACGTCTTCCGCCGCGCGTCACCGTAAGCCGATCGGATTGGGAAGCCTCCTCGGCGGCGCGGCGACGCTCGTGACATGGCTCATCGCGGTGCGCATCATCGACCGGCTCACCGACAGCCTGCCCGCGCTGAAAGTCCAGGCCGCAACGGGCCTGCTTGCCATCGTTGTCCTGCTCGTCGTGATGAACTGGTTCTTCCACAAGGTCTACTGGACCGGCTGGATCGGCCTGCACACGCGCCGCAAGCAGCGGCTGCTGGCGGACGCCGCGCAGCGCACCGTCTCGCCGGAGCGCGTCATCCTCGGCCTCGCGCTGCTGGGCTTCACGTCCGTCTATCGCGAAGGCTTCGAGGTCGTGCTGTTCCTGCAGAGCTACCGGCTCTCGCTCGGGCCCGCGGCCGTCGCCCAGGGCGTGGCACTCGGACTGGCGTTCACCGCCGCGGTGGGCGTGCTGACGTTCATGGGCAACCGCCGGCTGCCCTATAAGAAGATGCTCATCATCACCGGCGTCGTGCTCGGCGCGGTGCTGCTGGTGATGGTCGGCGAGCAGGCGCAGGAGATGCAGCTCGCCGGCTGGCTGCCCACGACGAACCTCCCGCTCCTCGCGCGTGCGATCCCCGCGTGGGCCGGCCTGTGGTTCGCGGTCTTCCCTACCGTGCAGACGCTCGCGTCGCAGGCGATCGCGGCGGTGCTCGTGATCGGATCGTACGTGGTGGCGCGCCGAGCCGCTCGACGGTAACGGCCAAGGGCTTCGCCCGCGCGGCTCATCCGCTCGCCAGCACGCCTCGCCGGTGCAGCACGATGCCCCGCCCGCTCACACACACCGCCATCCACGCCGCGGATACCGCCCAGCCGCCGAGCACGTCGCTCGGATAGTGCACGCCGAGGTAGATCCGGCTGAATCCGACGAGCGCCACGAACGCGACGCCGCAGACCATCGCGATGGCGCGCCAGATGTGCGGCGGATGCCAGAAGCGGGCGAGCACGTACAGCAACATGCCGATGCCGACGAACGATCCCATGGCATGGCCGGACGGGAAACTGTACGAGTGGTTGATGAGATAACGCGCGCCATACGGCGGCCGCGATCTGTGCACGGCCAGCTTGATCACGCGCTCGATGATGACGCTCCCGACGAAGGCCGCGGTCCAGGTCGTGAGCGAGACCCACCGGCGCATCATGACGAGCGCGATCCCGCCGCCGATCGCGAGGATGGTCATGGCGCGCGGCGAGCCGGCGTTCGTGACCGTCAGAAAGAACGCGGTGCCGCCGGGCGTGGCATGCGCGTGAATCCAGTTCACGCTCGCGACGTCGAACCGGACGAGCGTCGCGTTGTCGAGCACGGCGTCGAGCAGCGCGCTGAACGCCCAGATCGCGAGCACGCCGACGACGAGCCCGAGCGTGAGATGGAGCCCGAGATAGCTTCGGGAATCAACGCGCGCGGAGATGAACGAGCGCAGGCGAGGCCGCCAGGTGGCGGAGAGCGTGGTCGGTCGCATTCGAAGAGCCAAGAAACAGGAGTCGTGCCGCGTGTCACACTAAGACATCGAAGTCGGCGCGCACCCGGGCGCGGTCCGCGGATTGCGGCGGTGAGCACCGTCAGAGTCCGGGGGGACATTCATGGCAACTCCAAGCAATCTGAGCGGCAAGCGCGTGGCGATCCTCGCCACGGACGGCGTGGAACAGGTGGAGCTCACCGAACCACGTCAGGCGTTGAAGGACGCCGGCGCGCACCCGGTCGTGGTCGCGCCGAAGAGCGGAAGCATCAAGGCGTGGCAGCACGACCACTGGGGCGACGAGATCGAGGTGGATCTGCCGCTCGACCAGGCGAAGGCGGACGACTTCGAGGCGCTGATGCTGCCCGGCGGCGTGATGAATCCCGACCATCTGCGCCAGAACAAGCGGGCCGTGCAGTTCGTGCGAGAGTTCTTCGACGCGGGGAAGCCGATCGCCGCCATCTGCCACGGGCCGTGGATGCTCGTGGAAGCGGACGCGGTGCGCGGCCGCACCCTCACGTCGTGGCCGTCGCTGCAGACGGACATCCGCAACGCCGGCGGCGACTGGGTCGACCGCGAGGTGGTCACGGACATGGGCATCGTCACGAGTCGCAAGCCCGACGACATCCCCGCGTTCAACCGCAAGATGAGCGAGGTATTCGGGGAGGGCGTGCACACCGGCGACCGGACGCGAACCCAGACCGCGTCCAAGAGCGTGGAGCAGGATCTGCGCGGCTGACGCCCGCTGCGCCGGGACAGGAAACGAACAGGCCGTCGGCGTGTGCCGACGGCCTTTCGATTTCTCTCATCCCAGCTCGCTACATCGACGCGGGCTCCGTCCGCGGCAGGCCCGGCAACGCATCTGCCGGCGCCTTCACGCCGGCCTCGTCCCGCGACTTGCGCCGCGAGAACCACTGCTGCCACTCGTCCAGGTACGTATAGAACACCGGCGTCGCGTACAGCGTCACGAGCTGCGAGAACGCGAGGCCACCGACCACCGCCACGCCAAGCGGCCGGCGCGTCGAGGCGCCGGCGCCCCACCCCACCGCGATCGGCACGGCGCCCATCAGCGCGGCCATCGTCGTCATCATGATCGGGCGGAAGCGCACGCTCGCGGCCTCGAGGATCGCTTCGGCCGGCGACTTGGTGCCGTCGCGCCGCGCCTCGATCGCGAAGTCGATCATCATGATCGCGTTCTTCTCCACGATGCCGATCAGCATGATGATGCCGACGAAGCCGTAGATGTCGAGGTCCAGCCCGCAGAGGATCAGCGTGACCAGCGCGCCGAACGCGGCGAACGGCAGGCCGGTGAGAATCGTGATCGGGTGGATGAAGCTCTCGTAGAGCACGCCGAGGATCACGTAGATCACGAAGATCGCGAGCAGCATCAGCAGCACGAGCCCCTGCTGCGTGCTCACGAACGCCTGCGCGATGCCGGCGAAGTTCGACGCCACGGTGCCCGGCAGCACCTCGCTCGCGATCTGCTGCACGTCCTTCAGCGCGGTGCCGAGCGACACGCCCGGCGCGAGGTTGAACGAGATCGTCACCGACGGAAGCTGGCCCGAGTGGTTCACGGTGACGGGGCCGACGCTGTAGTTGAACCGCGCCACGGTGCTGAGCGGCACGAGCGGCCCACGCGACGAGCGCACCCACAGCTTGCCGAGCGCGCCCACGTCCTGCTGGTACTGCGGGAGCAGCTCCATCACCACCCAGTACTCGTTGGTCGACGTGTAGATCGTCGACACCTGCCGCTGGCCGAACGCGTCGTACAGCGTGTTCTCGATCTCGCTCGCCGAGACGCCGAGCTGGCCCGCCGCCTCGCGATCGATGTCGACCGTGATCTGCGGATTCTCGATCAGGAGATCGCTCGTCACGTCGGTGAGCGCGGGAAGCTGGCGCAGCCGCCGCTCCAGCTCACGGGCCGACGTGTTGAGCGCGTTGATGTCGCCGCTCTGGAGCGTGTACTGATA
Source organism: Gemmatimonadaceae bacterium (assembly GCA_035547615.1). Lineage (GTDB taxonomy): Bacteria > Gemmatimonadota > Gemmatimonadetes > Gemmatimonadales > Gemmatimonadaceae > JAQBQB01. The sequence continues at coordinate 11,161 of DASZUN010000113.1, forward strand.
GAGGCTCTTGGACGCGAGCCCGCCGATCGAGATCGCCGGCGGGTTCTGGATGAATACGGCGATGTCCGGCACGCCCTGCACGGCGTGCGTCAGGTCGCGCGCGATCTGGTCGGCGCTCCGCTTCCGCTCGGCGATCGGCTTCAGATCGATCGTGAGCTGGCCCTGGTTCGCGGCGGCGGTCGTGCCGACCGACGACGTCACCGACCGCACGTCCGGATCCTTCGCCACGACCGCGGCGACCTCCTTCTGGTGCTGCACGAGCGCGTCGAACGACACGCCCTCGGCGGCCTCGGTCGTCGCGAGGAGCTGGCCGGTGTCGTCGGTCGGGAACAGGCCCTTGGGCGTGGACCAGAATAAGTAACCAGTGGCTACTAATATCAGGAGCGAGAACAGGAGGGTGAGCGGCCGGCGGTCCATCACCCAGGCCAGGGTGCGCTCGTAGACGCCGAGCATCCCGTCGAAGAAGCGCTCGCTCGCCTGATACATGCGGCCGTGCGCCTTGCCGTGGTCCGACTTGAGAAAGCGGCTCGACAGCATCGGCGTCAGTGTCAGCGAGACGAATCCCGAGACGAGGATCGCCACGCCGATCGTCACCGCGAACTCGTGGAACAGCTTGCCGATGATTCCTCCCATAAAGAGGAAGGGGATGAACACCGCGGCGAGCGAGAACGTCATCGAGAGAATCGTGAAGCCGACTTCGGCCGCGCCGTCGATCGCCGCCTGCATGCGCGGCTTCCCCATCTCGAGGTGGCGCACGATGTTCTCGAGCATCACGATCGCGTCGTCGACCACGAAGCCCACGGCCAGCGTCAATGCCATGAGCGACAGGTTGTCGAGCGAGTAGTGCAACAGGTACATCACCGAGAACGTGCCGATGATCGACATCGGCAGCGCGAGGCTCGGGATGATCGTCGCCGAGAAATTGCGCAGGAAGACGAAGATGACGAGCACCACGAGCACGAGCGTGAGCTCGAGCGTGAACGTCACGTCGTCGACCGACGCCTGGATCGTCTGCGAGCGGTCGTAGAGGACCGAGACCTTGACCGACGGGGGGATCTCCGTGCCGAGGCGCGTGAGCGCGGCCTTGACCCGGTTCGCCACGTCCACGGTGTTGGTGCCCGGCTGCCGCTGGATGGCGAGCACGATCGACCGATCGCCGTTGAACCAGCTCGCGGTCTTGTTGTTCTGCACGTCGTCGGTGATGCGGCCGATCTCGTCGAGGTGTACCGGCGCGCCGTTCCGGTAGGCGACGATCACGTCGCCGAACTGGTTGGCGTTGTCGAGCTGCCCCGTCGCCTGCACGGTGAGCGCCGTCTTGGGACCGTACAGCACACCCGTCGGCATGTTCACGTTCTGCGACGTGACCGCGGCGGCCACGTCCTCGAGCGCGATGTTGCGCGTGGCGAGCTGGCCCGGGTCGAGCTGCAGGCGCACGGCGTACTTCTGCGCGCCGTACACGAGCACCTGCGCCACGCCGCCCACCATCGAGAGCCGCTGCGCGAGCGTCGTCTCGCCGAACTCGTCGAGCGTGGAGAGCGGCACCTCGCTCGAGGTGAGCGCGAGCGTGAGGATCGGCGCGTCGGCGGGGTTCGTCTTCTGGTACGACGGCGGGATGATGCCCTGCGGCAGCTGGCGGCTCGTTTGCGCGATCGCCGCCTGCACGTCCTGCGCGGCGGCGTCGATGTTCCGGTCCAGCGCAAACTGCACGACGATCTGCGTCTGCCCCAGGCTCGACGTCGACGTCATGTTGTCGATGCCGGCGATCGTCGAGAACTGCTTCTCGAGCGGCGTCGCCACCGTCGCCGCCATCGTCTGCGGGCTCGTGCCCGGCAGCGACGCCGTGACCGTGATCGTCGGGAAGTCGACGTTCGGCAAGTCGCTCACCGGGAGCTGCCGGTACGCGACGATGCCGAACACGAGAATGCCGACCATGACCAGCGTGGTCATGACGGGCCGCTTGATGAACAACGAGGTGAAATTCATTGACTACTTATGAGAGAAAGCAAAACCAACAACTGTTAACCGCAGAGGTCGCGGAGGGCGCAGAGGGACGCCGGCGGCAGTGACGACTCCGATCGCAACGAGCCGAGGGTGACTTGTGGTACGACCTCGGGATGCCACGAGTAGCATCCCGAGCGGCAGTCGCAAAGAATTCCCCGGCTCGTCGCTCATCGATCCCTCAATGCCCCCGCCCCCTCTGCGTCCTCTGCGTCCTCTGCGGTAAAATCACGGAGCCTAGTCCCCCGCCACCGGCGCCGCCTCGGGACCGACAGCGACCGCGCGCCGAGCCCGACGACCGATCCACGCCTGGAGCTCGTCGAAGTACGTATAGAACACCGGCGTCACGAACAGCGTGACCACCTGCGAGAACGCCAGCCCGCCCACCACCGCGATGCCGAGCGGGCGGCGCGATGCCGCGCTCGCGCCGACGCCGATCGCGATCGGCAGCGTGCCCATCACCGCGGAGAACGTCGTCATCATGATCGGGCGGAAGCGCACGCTCGCCGCTTCGACGATCGCCCTGGCCGGCGGCACGTGCTCGCTCCGCTGCCGCTCCAGTGCGAAGTCGATCATCATGATCGCGTTCTTCTCCACGATGCCGATCAGCATGATGATGCCGACGTACCCGTACACGCCGAGCTCCACGTGTGTCACCCAGAGCGCGAACAGCGCGCCGAACGCGGCGAACGGTAAGCCCGTCAGGATCGTGACGGGGTGGATGAAGCTCTCGTAGAGGATGCCGAGAATGATGTAGATGATGAACACCGTGATCAGGAGCAGCAGGCCCATGCCCGACTGCGAATCCTGGAACGCCTGCGCGGTGCCCGAGAAGCCGTAGGTGATCGTTGCCGGGAGGATCTGCCGCGCGATGCGCTGCACGTCCTGCGTGGCGGCGCCGAGCGAGACGTTCGCCGCGAGGTTGAACGAGATCGTCACCGAGGCCATCTGCCCGGAATGCGCCACGTTCAGCGGCCCCGTCGTCTGCTCGAAGTACGCGACGTCGCGCAGCGGGATCTGCTTCCCGCCGGCGGCCGGCACGTAGAAGTGCTCCAGCACCGACGCGTCGACCTGCGCGCTCGGCACGGTCTCCATCACGACCCAGTACTCGTTGGTCGGCGTGAAGATCGTCGAGACCTGCTGCTGGTTGTACGCGTTCGCCAGCGCCTGCTCGATCGACTGCGGCGTGACGCCGAGCGACGCCGCACGCTGCCGGTCGATGTGCACGCGGAGGATCGGGCTGCGGTTCAGCAGGTCGGAGGTGACGCCCTGCAGCATCGGGTCGGCCTGGAGCGCGACGAGCAGCCGGTTGGCCTGCGCGTAGAGCTGCGTGATGTCGGGGCCGCGCAGCGTGAACTGATACTGCGTCTTGGTGCCGCGGCCGCCGATGTGAATGCTCGGCGGATTCGACACGTAGATCTGCAGCCCCGGAATGCCGGACATCACCTTCGTGAGCTCGCGCACCATCTCGTCGGCCGGCGGCCGCTGGCCCGCGGGCTTGAGCGTGATGTTGAAGTTCACGTTGTTACCGCCGCCCACGTTCGTCGTGAACGACGCCACGTTCGTGTCCGTCGCCAGGCGCGCCCGCGCGAGCTTGGCGAAGCGGAGCATCTCCGGGAACGACGTGCCCTGCGCCGCTTCGGCGGTCGCGTTGAGCGAGCCGGTGTCGTCGGGCGGGAACAGGCCCTTGGGAATGATGACCCAGAGCCCGGCGGTGAGCGCGAGAATGAGCGCCGAGAACGCGAGCGTCAGCGGCCGGTGACGCATCACCCACGTGAGCGCGCGCTCGTAGCCGGCGCGCGCGCGCTCGAACACGCGCTCCGAGCGCTCGTACCATTTGCCGTGGTGCTCCTCGCGCCGCGCCTTGAGCAGCCGGCTGCAGAGCATCGGCGTGAGCGTGAGCGCGATCATGCCCGAGACGAGGATCGCCACGCTGATCGTGATCGCGAACTCGCGGAACAGCCGGCCGATGATCCCGCCCATGAACATGAGCGGGATGAACACGGCCGAGAGCGACAGACACATCGAGAGGACCGTGAAGCCGACTTCCGCCGCGCCGTCCAGCGCGGCCTGCATCGGCTCCTTGCCCATCTCGAGATGCCGCACGATGTTCTCGAGCATCACGATCGCGTCGTCGACCACGAAGCCCACGGCGAGCGTGAGCGCCATCAGCGACAGATTGTCGATGCTGAAGTCGAGCGCGTACATCACCGAGAACGTGCCGACGATCGACATCGGCAGCGTGAGACTCGGGATGAGCGTGGCCACGCCGCTCCGCAGGAACACGAAGATCACGATGACGACGAGCACGAGCGCGACGAGCAGCGAGCGCTTGACGTCCGAGACCGACCGCTGAATGGAGATCGAACGGTCCCACGAGTGGCGCATGATGAGCGTCGGCGGCAGCGACTTCTCGATCTCGGCGAGCGCCGCCTTCACGCGCGTTGCCACCTCGATCGTGTTGGTGCCCGGCTGCTTCTGCACCATGAGATTGATCGCGCGCGCGTCCTCGTACCAGCTCGCCGACTTGTTGTTCTGGATGTCATCCATCACGTTCGCCACGTCGCCGAGGCGCACGGGCGAGCCGTTGCGGTACGCGATGATCAGCCGCCGGAACTGCGACGCGTCGTTCATCTGGCCGGTCGCCTGCAGCGTGAGCGTGCGCTGCTTGCCGTAGAGCACGCCCGTCGGCAGCATGACGTTGTTCTGCCGGATCGCCTGGGCCACCTGCGACACGCCGATGTTGCGCGACGCGAGCTGCGCCGGATCGAGCTGCACCCGCACGGCGAACTTCGCCGAGCCCCACACGCCGACCTCCGCCACGCCCTCGACCATCGAGAGGCGCTGCGCGATCAGCGTTTCCGCATACTCGTCCACCTGCGTCATCGTCAGCACGTTCGACGTGAGCGCGACGGCGAGAATCGGGAACGCCGACGGATTCTGCTTTCTATAGGAAGGCGGCAGGATCGTGGACGGCAGGAACGGCAGCGTCTTGCCGATCGCGGCGTTGACGTCCTGCGCCGCGGCCTCGACCGGCCGGTCGAGCGAGAACTGCAGCGTGATGTTCGTGTTGCCCGTGCCGCTGTTCGACGTGATCTCGTCGACGCCGGCGATCGCGGAAAACGCCTTCTCGAGAGGCGTCGCGACGGTGGCCGCCATCGTTTCCGGACTCGCGCCCGGCAGGTTCGCGAAGACCGAGATCGTCGGATAGTCGACGGTGGGCAGATCGCTCACCGGCAGCTTCTGGTACGACACGATGCCGAACACCAGAATACCGATCATGACCAGCGTGGTCATGACCGGCCGCCGGATGAACGTGGCCGTGAGGCTCATCGATCAGCCGCCGCGCTTGCCGCCGCGGCCGCGTCCGCCCTTGCCCCCGCGACCACCCCGACGAGCGCCATCGGCGCCCGGAACCGATCCGCCATTCGGCGCCCCGATCCTGACCGCCGCGTCCGGCGTGAGTCGCGACTGTCCTTCGACGACCACCCGGTCGCCCTCCTGCACGCCGCTCGAAACGATCGCGAGCGAACCCGCGACGCGCTCCACCGTCACCGCGCGCTGGCGCGCCGTGTCCGCCTGATCCACAACGTATACGTACGCGCCGCGCTGCCCCGTCACGACCGCATCGGACGGGACCACGAGCACGCTGTCCTCGTCGAAGAGGTGCAGCGACGTCGCGGCGAACTGGCCGGCCCAGAGCGTTCCGCTGGCGTTGTCGAAGCGCGCCTTGAGCTGCACCGTGCCGGTCGCGGTGTCCACCGCGTTGTCGATGAACGAGAGCGTGCCGGTGACCGGATCGCCGGCGAGACCGCCCTGCTGCATCACGTTGCCGCCCGAGCTCACGGTCGAACCGGCGTGCATCGAGGCGGCCGCCCCCTGCGCGTCGTCCACCGGATTCGACACCTCGGCGGCCATCGAGTCGATCGACGGCCCCGGCGGCGCAACGCCACCCGGAACGGCGGAGACCGGCAGCCCGCCGTTCTGCGCGCCGTGCTGCATCAACAGCGCGAGCTGCGACGATGGAATGGCGAATCGCACGAGGATCGGACGCACCTGGTTGATCACCACGAGCGGCGTCGGCGAGTTCGCGCGAGCCAGGTTGCCCTGCTTCACGAGCAGGCTACCCGTCTTTCCGGTGATCGGCGCGCGAACGATCGTGTTGTCGAGGTTGAATTTCGCCTGGGCAACGGCGGCGCGATCGGCGGCGACCGTGGCCGCGCTCGCCGCGGCGCTGGCGAACTGCTGATCGCCCTCCTGCGGCGTCACGACCTTGGCCTCGAGCAGCTGTCGATAGCGCTGCGCGTTCGCGTTCGCGTTCGCGAAGTTCGCGCTGTCGCGCGCGAGCACGGCGACCGCCTGCGCGTAGGCGTTCTGGTACGGCCGCGGATCGATATGGAAGAGCGGCTGGCCGGCGCGAACTTCCTGCCCTTCCTGGAAGTCCACGGAAACGATGATCCCGTCGACCTGGGACGAGACGGCCGCGCTCTGCATCGGCGTGACGACGCCGTTCGCCTCGAGAATGTACGGCACGTCAGCCCGGCGAACGGGAACCACGGCCACGGTGGCGGGCTGCTTCGGCGGGCGTTCCTGCTTTTTGGCGCAGGCGACGAGCGTGAATGGAACGAGCGCAACAGCCAAAGACAGCAACGATGCGCGACGATCGACGAGTCGCAATCCGGTCATCGGGAACGGTCAGCGTTGTAGGTACGGCGCGCTCTCATGGCGCGATCACGGACCCGGCCGCCCGAGGGGGGAATTCAGGGGGCCGAGCCGGATACGAATCTAGTACGCGCAACTGCCCCAATGCGTTCGGAATGCGAAAGCCCGCCCGTGAACGCATTCACGGGCGGGCTCGATCGTGCAGGCGGCGGCGATCAGGACTTCTTGCCGCTCTTCTTCGACTTGGCGGCCTTGGCCGAGTCCTTCCGGGCCTTGGTCGAGTCGAGCTTGGCGTTCACGCTGTCCTCGTTGACCTGCGCCTTGAGCGTGTCGGTGGTCGTGGTCTTGACCACGGTGTCCGTGGTCGGAACCGCGTGACCGGACACCGTGTCGGTCGCCGGGACCGTGGTCGTGTCGGCCGTCTGTTTCTGGCTGTTGCTGCACGCGGCGACGCCCAGGAGGGCCGCGGCGGCGAGCATGACAGTAGCGCTGTTCTTCATGTGTGCACCTCGAGTGCGTGGGTCCAGGTCTGGCAGGCTCGTCGAGCAACCATCGTACCGGCGGGCTCCGCCAGACGCGACTCACGCCTCGAGGCGAATGTCGGGCCCGCCGCCACCATCCGGGTCCTTGCCGTTGTGTTCGCGCGAGCGTACGAGCAGCTTCGCCAGATCCGACCTCGAGAACGACGCTTCCTCGTCCACCGCCAACCGGTGCGAGGTCGGGTCGTATTCGCCGGTGAGGAGCCAGGTGGGATCGATGCCGTACTCGCGGACCACGGCGAGAATGACCTCGAGCGTGGGATGCGGCTCGATGTCGTCGATCGTGATGCGCAGCGCGACCTCGCTCACGCCGAGTCGGCGGGCGGCGGCGGCGATCACCCCGCGGTCCTGGCCACCGAGGAGGCCGCGGATCCTGAGTGCGATCGATTTGGGATCAGAGGGATTGATCACGGGGCGGGAAGCGCGAGGATTATTCGATAAGCCCGCCGCAATCCTCGTGCCGGAATTGGCCCCCAACCTCTTGAATCATGCGCCCGCGGTCTCAGCGTCGGGGCGTGTGGCTCCTGGAAGTGCCGGCGCCGGCGCGATCGACGCGCGCGGCAACGTGAACCATACGGTACTCCCCCGCCCCAGCGTGCTCTCCATCCAGGCGCGCCCGCCGTGCGCCACGACGATGCCGTGGACGATCGCGAGCCCGAGGCCGAAGCCGCGCGTCCCGCGACTCGAGCGCGCCCGCCAGAATCGCTCGAAGATGTGCGGCAGCTCGTCCGGTGCGACGCCCGCTCCCGTGTCGCGCACGGACACGAGCACCTCCCTCGCGTCCGCTTTGGCGTCCACCGTCACGCTGCCGCCCGCCGGCGTGAACTTGATCGAGTTGTCCACGAGATTCGTGAGCACCTGGAGCACCCGCGTCGCATCGATGCGCACGAGCGGCAGGTCGTCCGCGGCGGCGACGGTCAGCGTGATGCCGCTCGCCTCCGCCCGCGCCGCGAACATCTCGCGCAGCGACTCCAGGATCGGCGCGAGCGCGTCGGTTTCCGGCGACACCGAGAGGCGATGCGCTTCGATCGCCGAGATGTCGACGAGATCCAGCATCAGGCGCCGCATGATCGCGGTGGCCTCGAGGACGTTGGCGCACAGTCGCTCGTGGCGCGGGGCGTCCTCGCGCGATTCGCCGATCGCCTTGGTGAACATGGCGATGGTGCCGAGCGCGCCGTTCAGGTCGTGCGAGACGATCCCGAGGAAGGCGTCGCGGGCCGCCGTGGAGCGTTGCGATTTGCGATACAGCCGGGCCGCCTCGATCGCGGGCGCCGCGCGCTCCGCCAGGAGCTCGGCCAGCTCGCGCTCCTGCGCGCCGGCGCGGCGCGGCGCCACCGTGCCGAGCGTGAGCACGCCCGTGACGCGTCCGTCCGAGCGTAAGGGAACAATAATGAGCGAATCCACATGGATCCGGCGGAGAATGTCGCGCACGCTGTCGTCGGTGTAGCGCGCCTCGATCCACTCCTCGGTCACCGGCTCGGCGAACACCGCGGTGCCGGTCCGGATCACGTCGAGCACCGGATCGTGCGCGGCCCAGTGCGGCGCGTGCGCCTCGAGCTCCCAGAGCGCGCCCTCGAGCGCCTGATCGCGGGGCATGCTCGTGACTCGGTGCAGGCGCGTCTTCCCGTCGTCACTTTCCTCCACCACGTCGAGGATGCTCCAGTCCGCGATCGCCGGCACGCCGAGGTGCGCAATGACCGAGAGCTGTTCCTCGTACGGCAGCCGCGGCGAGAGCCGCGTGGCCGCCTCGGCGAGCAGGTGCTCGCGGCGCTCGCGCCGCCGCTCGTCCGTGATGTCGCGGAGCACGATCGTGACGAGGAACCCGGCGCGCGTCGGGAGGCGCGACACCGCGGCTTCGACGTAGAACGACGTTCCGTCGAAGCGGCGCGCCGGCAGCTCCAGCCGCGTGTGCCGGTCGTCGAGGTCGGCGCCGGCGGCCTCGGACACGCCGGTCGCCGCGGCGCGCGCGTCGCGCAGCCGCTCGGGGAGGAGCAGATGCAGCGGCTTGCCGCGCACGTCCTCCGCGCGGTAGCCGAACATCTCCTCCGCGCTGCGATTGAAATCGACGATGCACCCGTGCTCGTCCGCGGTGACGATCGCGTCGCCCGCGATGGCGAGGATGCCAGCGAACTTTGCTTCTGATTCTCTGATCGCCTCGCCGGCGCGGGTGCGCCGCGCGAGATCGGCGCGCATCGAGGCGTAGGACGTCAGCGCGATCCCCACCCCGACCGCGCACAAGGCGAGCACGGCGATGGAGAGCGAGACGTCCGCCGTGCGCAGCATGCCCGCCGTGGCGAGCAGCCGATCGTGCTCCGTCCGCTCCATGCGCGCGATCACGTCGATCGTGAGGTTGGCCGCCGTATCGCGCGAGTGGTCGGAGTGCTGGAGGTTGGGCGGCCCCCGGCCCCGCTCGAACACCAGCTCCGAATCGAGCACGCGCTCGAGGAGCGTCATCTCCGTGCGGAGCTGCGTGAGCGACCGGAACTGCGCGCGCTCGGCTTCCGCCGGCGCCAGCAGCCGGCTGAACGTGCTCTCGGCGGCAGCCACCTCGCGCATTGATCGCCGGAGGTGCGCGCGATCGCCCGAGAGCAGATAGCCGTCAGCCTCGGCCCGCGCATGGTCGAGCGCGTCGTCCAGCGCGCGCAGGTCCGACTGCACGGTGGCGACGCGAAGCAGCTCGTCGAGCGTCGCGGAGAGATGGCGCGTCGTGAGCGCGGCCACGCCAACCACCACGGTGAAGCACGCACCGAGGGCGCCGAACGTGAGGCCGAGCTTGCGCTGGATCCTGATCACGGTGCACGGAGAGAGGCCGCCGGCGGCTCGCCGGCGCGAGCGACGCCGCGCACCGGTGCGCAGCATCGAAATCGGAACGCCTTCAGCACGGATCGAGCAGCGATCCGGCCACGCCTCTCCAACGTGACACGCGCAAGCTAGCCGGGTGGTTCACCCGGCTCAACTCGCATTTTTTCGCAAATGCTTACGGGATATACCTGACGATGCTCGGACCCACCGCCGTGGCGAGCGCCGTAGGCAGCCGCTTCCAGACGCGCGGTCCCCACGCGAACGCCGGATCGGTGGGCGCCGGCGTGGTGGCGCGATCGCCCCCGTTCCCCTCGTACCACCAGAGCGCCTCGTCGACGGCGCCCCACTGGCTCTTGAACCGATGCGTGCCGCCGCCCGGCGTACACCGGCCGAAGTTGAAGCGCGTGACGCCCTCGGCGATCATCCGTTCGATGAACGCCCAGTAGACGAGCATGTTCGCGGCGAGCTCCTTGTACGCCACGAGCGCGGAGGCCCACGTCACCTCGAACTCGTCGCCCCAGCGGAAGCCGGCAATCGTGGCCACGGGACGCGCGCCGAGATACGCGGCGCCGAACGTCACGTCGTGCGGGAAGTGTGCGCGGATCGACTCGAATAGTGCGCGCGGCTGGGCGGGTGTTCCGAGATCTCGCATGTGGTGTGCGTAGACCTGGTAGAAGGCGTCGAGCTGCTCGGGACCGAAGGCCGCCGCGATGCCCGCCTTCTGCGCCCGGCGCACGCGCCGCCGCACGTTGGCGTCGAACGCGCGCCAGAGCGGCTCCGGATCGCCGGGTGGCACGTTGAGCACGCAGGTGATCTTCCGGTGCGACGGCGTGAGCGCCACGTCGAGCGCGCTCCGGCTCCGCAGCTCGAGCAGCGTGCCGGGCTCCTCGCGCGCCATGTCGCCCGCCACGCGCACGAGCTCGCGCACGGCGAGCGGATCACCCAGCGGCCCTCCGTAGTTCACGTACGGCATGGACACGAGGTACCGGCCGAAGACGGGGCTCGCCACGCGCACGAGCGGCAGCACGCCGCGCAGCTCGCCCTCGCGATCGCGCGCACAGAGGTACGGCGAGTCGTGGCCATGCGCCTCGGCGATCACGTCGCGCCACTCCGCGAGATGAAAGTGCGTCCAGTCCGGCTGGCGCCGGACGAAGCCATTCCACTCCGCGGGGGCGCCGTGGTATCGCTCGATCGTGACGGTCATCGCGCGGCGCTCGCGAGCGCGGCGTCGCTCTCGGAGGCGGCGCGCTGCGTGAAGCCCAGCGTGGGATGCCGGCGCACCGACGTGAACGCAAAGTCCGACAGGAGGCGCTCGAGTCTCGGCGCGGCGCGGCGGATGCCCGTGTAGTGGCGCAGGCGTGTGGTGAGCGGCGCCGGAACGCGCGGCTGTTCGGCGTCGAGCTCCCACGGGTGGATGTAGAACACGCCGGGCGTGCCGCCGCGCGACAGCCGTGTGAACGCATCGCGCGTGACCGGGTACGGCAGGTACCGGAAGTACGCGCCGCCGGACGCGGGCACCGCGACGCCGATCCAGCCGCGCGCCGCGATCGGCAGCTCCATGATCCGGCCGTTCGCGCGCAGGATCTCGTGCGCCGCCGGATAGGCCGCCGGATACCCCGAGCCGCTTCGCTTGCGGTGCACGAACAGGCTCGAGTCGTACAGATAGCCTTCGTCGAGCAGGACGTCGAACGCCCATTCGGCGCCGGGCACGATGGAGAAGTTCGGCGCGCGAAACCCGACCACCGGCGTACCGGTCACGTGCTCGAGCTGCGCCTTGGACATCCGGAGCTCGTCGCGAAACTCCTTGTGCGAGAGCATCGTGAGCGAGCGATGCGACCAGCCGTGCGAGGCGATCTCGTGGCCGTCGGCGGCGATCGCGCGCACGAGCTCGGGATGGCGCTTGGCGAACCAGCCGAGCACGAAGCACGTGGCCTTCACCTCGTGCCGCGCGAAGAGGTCGAGCAGCCGTTCCACCGACGGCCGCGCGCGCGACGGCCAGCGATCCCAGTCGCGCCGAGGAATCACCTGCTCGAACGCGCCGACCTGGAAGTATTCCTCGACGTCGACCGTGAGCACGTGCGTGACGGCCGGCGGTCGTTGCGTATTCTCTAACATCGCGGCCTCACGCGTACGCGGCGAACGCCCGCTCCGCCTTGCGCTCGGCAAACCAGGCGAGCGTCGTGGCGAGTCCCTGCTCCAGGGACACGCGCGGCATCCACTCGAGCACGCGCGCGATCTTGGACGCGTCGAGCGCGGAGCGCCGTGCCTCGCCCGCGCGGGCCGGCGCGAAATCGATCGGCACCGCGACGTGGGCCAGCGACCGCATGGTCTCGGCGAGCGTCCGAATCTCCGTCTCGCGACCGCAACCGACGTTGAACGCGCGCGAGTCGAGATCGCCGCTCGGCGGCAGCGACTCGGTGGCGGCGAGCAGATTCGCCCGCGCCACGTCGTCCACGTACACGAAGTCGCGCGTCTGCCGGCCGTCGCCGTTCACGGTGAGCCGGCGCCCCTCGAGCAGCCGCTCGGCGAAGACCGCGACGACGCCCGCGTCGCCGACCGCGCTCTGGCGCGGGCCGTACACGTTCGCGTAGCGGAGCGCGACCGATTGCACGCCGTGCACGCGATCGAAGTAGCGCAGATAGTGCTCGACGGAGAGCTTCGCGCAGCCGTACGCGGAGTCGGGCTCCTTGACCGCCTCCTCCGCGCACGGAATGCCCGCCGTCGCGCCATAGATCGCGCCGCCGGTGGACGAGAAGACGACGCGCGCCGTCGCGCCCGCGGCGCGCACCGCCTCGAGCACGTTGAGCGCGCCGAGCACGTTGACGCGCGCGTCGCCGGCGGCGTCGTCCACGCTGGCGCGCAGATCGATCTGAGCGGCGAGATGAAACACGACGTCGAACTCGCCGGTGCGGATGATCGTCGCCGCCGCGGCCGACGCGATGTCGATCGGATGGATCAGCGTGCCTTCGGCGAGATTGCTGATCCGGCCACGACTCAGATCGTCGATGACGGTGACGTCGACGCCCTGCGCGTGCAGCAGGTCGACCAGGTGTGAACCGATGAATCCCGCGCCGCCGGTCACCAACGCTCTTCGCAACATGTCCGTGCGCTCCCGTGTGAGACCGCCTCTCTGATCGCGGCGGCACCAGCCCAACCGACAGCGCGCAATTGCAAGTCGGCGCCCACCGAGCGAGCCCCGCGAGCGTGCCAACGCCGTGTGTGCGACGGGGCGCGTGTGGATCGGGGCAAGTTGCAGCGCGCGCGTGACTTGGCCCTCGCGACCAAGCGGCGCGGCGCGCACATGTGCCACGTGCGGCGCGCCGTGCGCGCTCGACGCGTGCGACGATGCGTTGCGTGACCGCGACAGCGCTCGTGGGCCGCGTGCGGCAACCCGGCGCCGGTGTGCTGGCGCATCGCGGCAGGCGACGCACGTCACACTCCGCCTGACAGGAAATCGCATTTCGCGCTGACGAAATCGCGGATTGCTGGAGCGATGCGCCGAGCTGTCGGCGAAGCGATGACAGGACGGAAGGGGGAAACGCCGAGCGCGTGTCAGGAAAGTTGGGTGACTTTCGGGATCTCGACGTGCGGCTTCACGCTACACGCGATCGCCACGCGGCGGCGGGACGGCGGCGATCGGGGGTGCGGTGTGTCACGCGTCGCCGGGTACGCGACTGAATGCTCCGCGAATGTTCCGGCGCATGACAAATTCGCCGGCGAGGGCGCGTCTACTTTGCGGCGCAAAGTTCGCGCGGACGACCCCGTTTTTTCGGTGACGTGGGGCATGGGTGTTGTCGTCTCTGCCCTCGAGGATGCCGATTCAGGAGACCAGCGCGGCGCCGGACCCGCGCATCCTCGTCCGAGCCGCAACAACGCTGGCCTGCTGCACAATCCAAGGCAGGATCGCAACCGCTCTCCTCCCTACCGGAGCGCACGCGACAAGGGCAAACCCGGCGAAAGCCGGGGACGCAAAGCTACGAGGCTACCGCGTCGGAATGACGCCAGGCCAGTCGAGCCGCCGAACTGCAGCGGTCGAGGAGACTCGTCATGCGATACCGTTCCATTGCCCTCGCATCGTCGCTCGCGGCGATGCTCGCCGCGTGTTCCGACGCGCCCACCATTCAACCGACGCGACTCGCCGCCGGCACACGGCCGGCCGCGAGCCTCGCCGCGGCGCCGGAGGAGCCCGCGGGCCTGTCGCTCCTGACCGACCGGCCGTTCAACTCGAAGTCGTCAAGTAGCGGGAGCGGCAGCGAGGGCTGGAGCGCTGTGGAGTCCGGGTACGCGAATCTCTCGATCGTGAGCGACGCGGGTGCGCCGCAATCGCCGTCGAGCGTCGCGCAGTTCACGTTCCCATCCGGCATGAGGGGCGCGGCCGCGCCGGCCACCGCGGAGATCGCGTTCCCCGCCGGCCAGCGCTCGTTCTTCGCGAGCGCCTGGGTCAAGTTCTCCAGCAACTTCAGCGGCCCGACGAACGGCACCATCACCAAGATGCTCGACGTCGTCGCCAACGGGCAGCCGCTGGTCAACGTGATCGTGCGCGGGCAGCAATCGAGTTCGCTGGTCCCGAACATCTATCTCATCGGGTCGGCGGATTCGCGCATCTTCCTCGCGCCGAACAGCGGCTCGCCCACGGTGGCGCGCGGCGCCTGGCAGCAGGTGGAAGTCGCCGTCACGATGAACACGCCGGGCGCGGCCGACGGGGCCGTGCGGGTGTGGCTCAATCGCGTGAAGATCATTGAATACACGGACGTGAAATTCGTGTCCGCGTCGCAGTCGAACGCGCTCACCAAGCTGCAGGTCCAGCCGATGTGGGGGTGGTCCACGGACAAGGTGCCCGCGACGATGTCCCTCAGCTACGACGAGGTGTACGCGAGCGGCGACACGAGCCGAACGCCGAGCGGGACGACGGGAAGCACCGGCGGCACGAGCGGCGGGACGACCGGCGGAAGCACCGGTGGCACCAGCGGCGGGAGCACGGGCGGCACGCCGTCCGACACGGGCGCCGTCGCGACGAACGAGTGCAACAGCTACCAGGCCGGCTGGATCTTCTGCGACGACTTCGAGCAGGATCGCCTGGCGAAATACTTCGAGTACGGCAACGCGGGCGGCAAGTTCGTGCGCACGACGGGCTACGGCGTGAACGGCTCGACGTCGATGCGCGCCACCTACACCCCGGGCCAGACGGATGCCGGGTTCCTGCACCTCGCCATCGGCAAGACGCCGTCGACGTACTTCCGGCCGGCGGACGCCGGCACGGCCAACTATCGCGAGCTCTATTGGCGCATCTGGCTGCGCCGGGAAACGCCGTGGACCGGCGACAGTCCGTGGAAGCTCACCCGCACGATGATCCTCGCGAAGTCCGATTGGTCGCAGGCGATGATCGCGCACATCTGGGCCGATGCGGACCTCAAGCACCTCGCCCTCGATCCGGCCACGGGCACGGACGCGAACGGGAACGTGATCACGTCGGGCTATAACGACTTCAACCACCTCACGTGGATCGGCAAGGTCGCGACCGACAGCACGTACGACGACAACGCGCACGCGGGCAAGTGGTACTGCTACGAGTTCCACGTGAAGCTGAACGACGCGGGCCAGAGCAACTCGATGTTCCAGATGTGGGTGAACGGGCATCTCGCTGCGCAGAAGTCCGGCTTCAACTGGGTCAGCAGCTACAACCAGTACGGCCTCAACGCGGTGTACCTCGAGCAGTACTGGAACAACGGCGCGCCGGCGGCGGACGTCCGCGACATCGACAATTTTGTCGTGAGCACGCAGCCGATCGGCTGCGGCGGCTCGGCGGGCGGCATCACGAGCCCGACGCCCACGCCCACCCCGACTCCGACGCCGACGCCGGTCGTCACGACGGTGAGTGTCAGTCCCGCGACGTCGTCGCTGACCGTCGGGCAGACCGCGCAGCTCTCGGCGACGGACAAGGATCAGAACGGCAACGTCATGACCGGACAGACCAACGCCTGGAAGTCGAGCAACACGTCGGTCGCGACGGTCTCGTCATCGGGCGTCGTCACGGCGGTCGCGGCGGGCAGCGCGACGATCACCGCGACCGACGGCAGCGTGAGCGGCAGCGCGAGCGTGAGCGTCACGGCGCCGGTCACGAGCCCGACGCCGGCACCGACGCCGGTCGTCACGACGGTCAGCGTCAGCCCGTCGTCATCGTCGCTCACCGTCGGCCAGACGGCGCAGCTCTCGGCCACGGACAAGGATCAGAATGGCAACGTGATGACGGGACAGACCAACACCTGGGCGTCGAGCAATACATCGGTCGCCACGGTGTCGTCGTCCGGCCTGGTGACGGCGGTGGCGGCGGGCAGCGCGACGATCACTGCGACAGATGGCTCGGTGAGCGGAAGCGCGAGCGTGAGCGTGTCGGCGCCGGTCACGACGCCGAGCTCGGGCAATTTCGCGAATGAGCCGGCCGGCATGACGATGATCACCAGCCGGCCGTTCAACTCGATCGCGACGAATTGCTCGACGAACGCCGGCGTGGAAGGCTGGGACACGGGCGTGGAGTGTCAGCCGCAGGATCACCAGCAGATGAGCATCGTGCAGGACGGCACCGCGCCCATGTCGCCGTCGAGCGTTCTGCAGGCATTGTATCCCGCGGGCACGACCGGCGGCTCGTCCGCTGCCACCCCCGGCATGCTGGAGAAGTCGTTCCCGGCCGTCGGGACGGTCTACGTGAGCATGTGGGTGAAATGGTCGTCGAACTTCTACGGCAACGGGACGGCCACGAACAAGGTGTTCTACATGTTCATCAACGGCAAACCGAACTTCTTCCTCTCGGCGGAAGGCACGGGGACGGGGGCGCTGCAGCCGCAGGGCCGGCTCCAGGGCACGGCGGATTCGCGCACGCACCTGCCGGCGAACGTACAGCCGTCGGCGACGTTCCAGCGGAACGTGTGGACGCACCTGGAGATCCAGCTCAAGGCGAACACGTCCGGCCAGAAGAACGGTGAGTTCCGCCTCTGGGTGAACGGCGTGAAGGTCGCCGAGTACACGGACATCGCGTACAACGGCACCAGCGGCACGAACTGGGCGATGATCGCGGTGTGCCCGATCTGGGGCGGCGCCGGCAGCACCGTGCCGGCGGACCAGTACCTCTGGTTCGATCACGTGTACGTGAGCGGGAAGTAGTCCTCCCTGCCCCACTGCACGCCTCGATGGCCCGCGCCGGTCGTACACGGCGCGGGCCATCGACGTTATAGCATAATGGTATACTAAAACTGGAAATAGATGAACGGCGACACGCGGCTCCCGGCCACAATGGCGAGACACGACGCCGTGGCGGCCGTGTAGAGGAACGCGCGCCGCCACGTGATCCGGTGCGAGAGCTCGAACGGGTTCGGGCCGGCCATCGCCCACGCGCCGGCGACGGCGAGCAGCAGCGCGGCGAGCACCGGCTGGGCGACGGCCGCGCCGCCGGTCGGGACGACCATCGTCCGCAGCAGCGCGGCAGCCATGCCGAAGTCCGTCGAGCGGAAGAAGACCCATCCGACCAGCGCAAAGAAGAACATGCCACCCTGCCGGACCGCCTCGGGGAGCGTGTCCCACCCGCGGCCGAACTTCCGATGGGCCGCGAGCAGCCCGCCGTGATACGCGCCCCACGCCACGAACGTCCAGTTCGCCCCGTGCCACAGCCCGCCGATGAGCATCGTCAGCATCAGGTTCTGATACGTCTTCCATTCGCCGTGCCGATTGCCGCCGAACGGGATGTACAAGTAGTCGCGCATGCAGCTCGACAGCGAGATGTGCCACCGCTTCCAGAACTCGGATGGATCGAGTGACTTGTACGGCGAATTGAAATTCTGCGGGATGCGGAGATTGAAGAGGTACCCGAGGCCCACGGCCATGGTGCTGTAGCCGGAGAAGTCGAAGTAGATCTGGAACGAGTACCCGAGCATCGCCATCCACGCGCCGAGCGTGGAGAGCGCGCCGTAGTGCGCGAGCGCCGGATCGACGAACGCCGCGATGCTGTCGGCGACGAGCACCTTCTCGACGAGTCCGATCGCGAGGAACGACAGGCCGCGGGAGAACCAACGGCGACGGCTCCCCGTGCCGATCTGCTCCAGATCCTGCTCGATCTGTCGGAACCGGACGATCGGCCCCGCCACGAGCTGTGAGAACAGCGAGACGTACGCCGCGAACTCGAAGAAGTTGCGCGTCGGCCGCACGACGCGGCGGTAGCTGTCGACGACGTAGCTGATCGTGTGGAACGTGTAGAACGAGATGCCGATCGGCAGCACGATGTTCCAGTGCGGCGGCGTCACGTCGGCGCCGAACCAGCGCGCCGCACCGGCGGCGCTGGCGACGGCGAAGTTCGCGTACTTGAAGAATCCGAGCAGCGACAGGTCGACGACGATCGGCACGACGAGCATCGCCTTCCGCCGCGGCCCGCTGTCGAAGCGCAGCATCCCCAGCCCCGCCAGATAGCTGACGATCGTGGAGAACGCCATCAGGAAACAGAACTTCGGATTCCAATAGCTATAGAACACGTAGCCGGTGATCGCGAGCCATACGTACCGCGCGCGCGCGCTGCGCAGCAGCCAGAACACGGCGTACGTGATCGGGAGAAATCCGAAGAGAAAGACGTAGCTGTTGAAGAGCATGGGAGTTCACGCGAGGGAATGGCGCCATGCGACCACGGTTCGCCGTATCGCATCCGCGGTGCCGCCACGCGAGCGCGCGCGTTTGCCGCGCACGCTCCCTGCACAGTCGACATGCGAATGCCGCGATAGCCACACGTTCGCGGGCATTTCGTGGAGGCGGCGCCGCACTGGTCGTCGCACCCATGCCACACTTCTCGCTGTCGAGTGCTCGCCATGAAACGGTTCGGCCTCGTGATTTCGTTGTTCGCGGTGTTCGCGATCGCGTTCGAGGGCACGTGCCGCATCGAGGATCGGATCCGCTACGGGATGCCGATCTTCTCACCCATGCGTCAGGAAGAGGACCTCGTGGTGCGCGACCGCCTGGGCATGCACGGACGCCCGAACGCGCAGTACGAGCAATTCGCGCTCAATTCGCTCGGCATGCGCGGACCGGAAGTCAGCGTCGCGAAGCCCGCGCGCACGCTGCGCGTCGTCACGGTCGGCGCATCGGAGACGTTCGGGCTTTACGAAACGGCGGGGCGCGAGTATCCGCGCCAGCTCGAGGACTCGCTGCGCGCGGTGATCGCCGGCGCGTGCGCCGCCGGCTCGATCCAACGCGTGGAAGTGCTCAACGCCGCGCTCTTCGGGATGGCGATCCCCACGTCCATTCAGGATCTGCGACTGCGCGTCGCGCCGACGCATCCGGACGTCGTGGTGGCGTACCCGCCGTCGCCGACCTATCTGCAGGACGAGCTCCCGCGCGCCGCACCGCCGGACAGCGGTGCTCCGCGCGCGGGCTCGTCGTGGAAGCGCCTGCTCTATCCCCGCGCGCTCGGGCGCGTGCGCGACCAGGTGAAGGCGCTGCTGCCGCTCCGCGTCGCAAACTGGATTCGCGGCCGTGATGCCCGGCAGCGGCTTCGCCGCCATCCGCCCGGCTGGCGCTTCACGTCGGTCCCCCAGGATCGGCTGGCCGCGTACGACGCGGACCTGCGCGCGCTCGTCGGCACCATTCGCGCGATCGGTGCGATTCCCATGCTCGCCACGCACGGCAACGCGTTTCCACCCGGGATGCCGCCGAATGAAGGCCTCCTGCACACGTGGGAGCAGTTCTATCCGCGCGCGACCGGGACGACCATCGTGGCGTTCGACTCCGCGGCGCGCCTCGTGACCCTGCGGGTCGCGCGCGACTCGGGCGTCGTCGTCGTCGACGCGCAGACGCTCCTGCACGATCGCATCGCCCGCGATCACGTGCCGCTCTTCGCGGACTACGCTCACTTCAACAACGCGGGGGCCACCGTGATGGCGGGCGCGGTCGCGCGCGCCATGAACGAGCTGCTCGCGTCGCGCGGCGCACTGGCGTGCGCGCCGCATACCACGATCGCGGCACGGTCACGCGCCGGCGCGCCCGACGGAGGCACCCCATGACCGCGCTCGCCGCCGCGCGCCGGCTCTCGATCATTGGCGTCATCCTGGCCACACCGGTCGGCGCGCTCTGCTGCGGGCAGTCCGGGCCCACGCCGCCGGATGGGCAGCATGGTCCGACGCCCGCGTCGATCCGCGTGCAGTCGCTCGCGCTCGACATCGGTGAGCGCGTGCCGCTCGACTACACGGTGCTCGACAGCGCGGGCACCGTCCTGCACGACTATCCCGTGCAGTTCCGTGTCTCGGGGCCGGCGCTGGCGGGAGTCTCGGCCGACGGTGTGGTGTCCGGCCTGTCGTACGGCGCGACCACGCTGGCGCTCACCGCGGCCACCGTCACGCAATCCGTCGCGGTGCAGGTGTCGCCGTGGCCGCACCAGCCGAGCCAGTTCCGGTTCGTGACCGAGCGCGATTTTTCGCGCCTCGCGACGACGGCCACCGACACGGACGGCCTGCAGGGCTGGGATCCGCACACGGAGTATCAGTTTCAGCAATACTTCACGATCGTCTCCGCGCCCGACGCGCCGCGCTCGCCGCCGTCGGTGCTGCAAGCCCTCTACCCTGCCGGCACCACGGGCGGCTCGGACCTGGCGACGCCCGGCAGCGCGCAGCGCTCGTTCACTCCCGCGCGCCGCATCTATGTGAGCGTCTGGGTCGAGCTCTCGCCCAATTGGCACGCGCACGGCAGCGGCACCAACAAGGTGTTGTACGTTCTCATCGCCGGCCAGCCGCGCTTCTTCCTCTCGGCCGAAGGCGTGTCGAGCAGCGACCTGCAGCCGACCGGACGGCTGCAGGGCACGCCCGACGACATGCTGCGCAACCGCGCGCGCCTCGCGCCGAACGTGCAGCCGAGTGCGCGCGTCATTCCCGGCACGTGGCAGCGGTGGGAATTCGTGCTCGTGGCGAACACGCCGGGCGCACGCGACGGCGAGTTTCACCTCTGGATGGACGGCGTCGAAGTGGCGCGCGACACGGACGTGGAATATCTCGCGCCGGGCGAGATGGACGGATGGGCGATGCTCGACGTGCGTCCGATCTGGGGCGGCGCCGGGGACCGGCTCACCGACGCCCAGTGGATGCGGTTCGATCACATCTACATCAGCACGGGCTCCTAACGCGCCGTGTCGGCCGCGGGGCCGCCGGCGATGATGCGCGGCACGGCGGGCCACGGGCCGTCGCCCGTGATCGTCATCGGCAGATCGATCACGAAGCAGGTGCCGCGCGTCACGGTGGGGTCGAGGCGCATGGAGCCGCGCATCTGCTTGACGAGCCGCATGCAGAGCGAGAGGCCGAGCCCCACGCCGAACTCGCCGCTCACCTTGGCGCGATCGGCGGCACCGCGCACCGACTCCCCGGTCACGAGCGCCGTGATGCGCTCGGGCAGGCCCGCGCCGGTGTCGCGGACGGTGAAGCGCGCGCCGCCCCCGGGCAGCGCGGTGGCCGCGACCTCGACGTAGCCGGCGTCGGTGAATTTGAGACTATTTGTTACTAAATTGAGCAGCACGCGCGTGAGCGCCGTCGGGTGCCCCAGCGCCGTGGTGTGCTCGGGGATCACGGCGCGGAGCGCGAGCCCCTTCTCTTCGGCGAGCGGCCGCACGAGGCTCCAGATCGTCGTCATCATGTCGGCGAGCGAGAACGGGATCGGCGCCGGGTCCATGAGCGCGTTCGTGCCGCGCGCGAGATCGCGCAGGTCGGACACCAGCTCGTGCATCGCGAGCGCCGCGCCGCGGATCAGCTCCGCCTGCCGGTGCCCCACGTCGTCGCGCCCGCCGAGGCGCTGCGAGAGCGCGTCGGAGAGCAGCATGATCGAGGCGAGCGGCGAGCGCAGATCGTGCACCACCTCGCTCACGGACCGCAGCTCGGCCTCGCTCAGGTCGACCGGGGCGGCGCGCCGCGCGCGCGTCGCCGCGATCGGCACCTCGCGTTCATGCCTGCGTGTCGATGAAATCGCTGCGCTGGAGGCCATGTTTCTCGAGAAGGCGATACAGGGTCGTGCGATCGATCGCGGCGAGCCGCGCGGCGCGCGACAGGTTGTGATCGGCGCGTTGCACCAGGTGCTCGAGATAGGTGCGCTCGAACTCGGCGACGAGCTGCTCCTTCGCCGTGTGGAACGCGGTCGTGAGCAGCGGCGCGCTCACGGCGCTCGCCACCGCCGGCGTCGGCTGCACGGGCTCCTCGCCCGTCGGCAGGTCGCCGGGCTCGACCGACTGCCCCGGCTCGGCGGTCACGGCGAGGCGTTCCATCGCGTTCTGCAGCTCGCGCACGTTGCCGAGCCACGGACGGCCGATGAGATCCTCGAGCGCCTCGCGCGACAGCACGGGCGGGCGCACGCCCGCGCCGCGATGCTTCATCCAGTAGAACGTGACGAAGTGCTTCGCGAGGTGCGCGATGTCCTCGGGGCGCTCGCGGAGCGGCGGCAGGTGGATGGGAAACACCCAGAGCCGAAAGAAGAGATCCTGCCGCAGGATCCCGTCGCGCACGGCCTGCTGCGGATCCTTGTTGGTCGCGGAGATGATGCGGACGTCGACGACGCGGTCCTCCTCCTCGCTGCCCACGCGGCGGAGCCGCCCGTCCTGCAGCACGCGCAGCAGCTTGGCCTGGATCGCGGCGGACATCTCGGTGAGCTCGTCGAGGAAGAGCGTGCCTTCGTGCGCCGTCTCGAGCAGTCCGGGCTTGTCGCGGTCGGCGCCGGTGAACGCCCCGCGCCGGTGGCCGAACATCTCGGACTCGAGCAGCGAGTCGGGCAGCGCGGCGCAGTTCACCGCCATGAGCGTCTTCTTCGCGCGGCGACTGTGCGCGTGGATGAAGCGCGCGATCATCTCCTTGCCCGTGCCGCTCTCGCCGATGAGCACGACCGAGGCGTCCGTCGCCGCGACGCGCCGCGCGAGCGAGAGCGCGCGATGAAACGCGGGCGACGCCCCGAGGATCACCCCGCGGCCGCCGGCCGACGGCTGCGAGGCGACGGCTTCGGCCGGCGCCGTCTGCGCGCGGCGCGCCTCGATGATGTGCGCGGCGCGGCCCATGAGAATGTGGAGCTGCGTCGCGCTGAACGGCTTGGGCATGTATTCCCACGCGCCGGCGTCGAGCGCCTCGAGATTCGTCTCGACCGAGGGCTCCCCGGTCATGATGATCACGAGCGTGTCGCGATTGGCCTGGCGGATCGCCTGCAGAATCTCCATTCCGGACACGGGCGTCATGAAGAGGTCGAGCAGCACGACGTCGAAGCGCCGGCGCCGCACGAGCTCGCGCGCGTCGTCGCCGCGCCCTTCGGACGAGACGACGTGGCCTTCGCTCTTCAGCATGGAGACACATCCTTCGCGCAGCGTGCGGTCGTCATCGACGACGAGGATGTGCAGGGGCGGCGTCGCGGGGCTCTCGGCAGCGGGAGCCGACTCGCGAGGCAAGGTCTCGGTCACGGGCATTGCATTCGGTGTGCGCGTGAATCCCGTTGAAGCGCCGCATCGATCGTGGGCGGCGCGTGTAGCGCGAACGCATCAGAACCTACGCCCGCCGATTGCGCGATGGTGAGAGGACGCTTCGGATAGTTTGATCCAAGGTTTTCCGCGCCGCGCCACGCGCGGCGTCACGCATCCATTCGTGCGATACCACGATGCCGCACGCGATGGTTCCGTGAATGCCCCATGCACCGCCCGTGCATCCTCCCACGCGCGCGCCACCGTTCCTGACGCGCTTTCTCCGACAGTGTCCGGCGAGTTCCCGACGGGCTGCCGACGATTCCCCGCTACGCCCGGGCGCGTGAATACCGCAACGTGTCGCTGCGTTCGCATCCACCCAATGGTGCAATGATGCACGATCTCGACGCTGGGACGCGCTTGGAGTTTCTCGTCGTCGCGGAAGAGCAGGAGCGAGCGCAGCATCTCGCCGAGCTCCTGCGACGCCTTCCGAGCGCGGCGGGACGACAACCATCAGTTTCCATCGCGGTCGGCACCGTGCACTCGCTCGCCGTCGAGCACACGGACGTCGTATTCATCGATGCCACGCCGGCCACGGGCCCGTGGCTCGAGACGATCCGGCAGTTGACGACGACGGCGCCGACGGTGCCGATCGTCGCCGTGCTCCCCACGGACGACGACGAGCGCTGCGCCGACGCGATGGCCACCGGTGCGAGCACCTGCGTCGCGCTCGATCGGCTCGATCCGGAGCGGCTGCACGAGATGGTGCGCTGCGCGGTCGCAATCGGCCGCGCAGCCTCGGCGCACGAGCACGCCGAGGCCGCGCTGCGCGAGCAGCTCGACGAGGCGCGCCAGCGGGTCCGCACGCTCGACGCGATCGAGCGCGCCGGACGCATGGGCACCTGGTCGTGGGACGTCGCGACGGACGCGCTGGAATGGTCGCCGGGACTTTATCGCATACTGGACGTCGATCCGCAGCAGCCGCTCCCCGCCCCGCTGGCGTTCTCGTCGCTCGTGGATCCCGAGGATCGCGAGCCCATCGACCGCATGATCGAGACGCTGTTCGCCGATCGGCGCTCGAAGGTGCAGCGGATCACGTATCACGTCACGACGCATACGGGCGAGATCCGCACGATCGACGCGACCACGGGGGTGGAACGCTACGCCGAAGACGGCCGTCCGGCACTGATCGTCGGCGTCGCACAGGACGTAACCGAGCGTGCGGGCCTCGACGAGGCGCTGCGGGCGAGCGAGGAGATGTTCCGCAACGCGATGACCTCGGCGCCGTTCGGCATGGGGCTGGTGAACGCCGAGGGCCGGTGGCTGCGCGTGAATCGCGCGTTCTGCGACATGCTCGGCTACACCGAAGACGAGCTGCTGCGCATGACGATCAGCGACGTGACGCACCCCGATGATCTGCCGGAAGACCTGGAGGGACTGCGGCGCATGTTCGCCGGCGAGATCTCGTCGTTCGCGATGGAGAAGCGTTACCGTCACAAGAGCGGCCGCTCCGTGTGGTCGCTGCTCACGCGTTCGGCGGTGCACGACGCGCATGGCCGCACCGTGTACGCCATCTCGCAGGTGCAGGACCTCACCGAGCGCAAACGCGCACGGGAGGCGTCGGAGTTCGTCGCCGAAGCGAGCCAGGTGCTCGCGTCGTCGCTCGAGTCGGACGAGATCCTGCGCACGGTAGCGCATCTCGCGGTGCCGCGCATCGCCGATCTCTGCACGATCGATCTGCTCGATCCCGGATCGGGCACGATGCGCACCGTCGAGGCAGTCGCCGTGAACCCGGACAAGGAACGCGTGCTCCGCGAGCTGCGCGAGCGCTTCCCGCTGGCGCCGTTCTCGTTCGAGCATCCGGCGAGCCGAGTGATCCGCACCGGACAGGCCGCGCTCGTGACGCAGGCGCGCGCGGACATGCTCGAGCGCGTGGCGCGGACGCCGGAACACCTGCAGCTGCTGCGGACCGTGGGCGCGGTGTCGTGGATGATCGTGCCGCTCGCCGCCCGCGGCCGGATCATCGGGGCGATCACGTTCACGGCGTCGGAGTCGGGCCGGCACTACGGGCATGACGATCTGCAGCTCGCCGAGGAGCTGGCGACGGCGTCCGCGCTGGCGATCGACAACGCGCGGCTCTACGACGAGGCCCGCGAGTCGGCGCGGATGCGCGATGAGGTGCTGGCGTTCGTCGCGCACGACCTGCGCAACCCGCTCTCGGCGATCGCGCGCTGGAACGCGCGGCTCGAGGACCCAGGCGCCACGGGCGACGAGCGGCGGCGCGCGGTGAACGCGATTCGCGACGCGGCCGAGTCGATGAGCAGTCTCATCACCGACCTGATGGACATCTCGCGGATGGAGTCGGGTCACCTGCGCGTCGAGCCGCAGCCCGTGCGCCCCGAGTACCTGCTCTCGACGGCTCGCGAGCTGTTCGAGCCCGCGGCGCAGGCCAAGGGCGTCGAGCTCGCAGTAGAAGCGCCCGAGCTGCCGCACGTGCACGCCGATCCCGAGCGAATTCACCAGGTGCTCTCCAATCTGCTGGACAACGCCCTGCACGTTGCGCCGGCGGGGAGCACGATCACGGTACGCGCGCAAGCGCACGAGGAGGGCATCCTCTTCTCCGTCAGCGACACCGGCGCCGGCATCGCCCCCGCCGATCTGCCGCACGTGTTCGACCGGTTCTGGCAAGCGACGCACGCGCGCAAGACGGGCGCGGGCCTCGGCCTCGCGATCGCGCGTGGCATCGTCGAGGCGCATCAGGGGCGCATCTGGGTCGAGAGCACGCTCGGTCGGGGCTCGACGTTCTCGTTCGTGCTCCCGCTCTGGCGCGGCGCGATTCGCGAGCCTGGCGCCGAGCCAATGATCGTCCCGCGCTCCACACCGCCCGAAGCGGCGCGCGCCGCGGCGCCGCCGGAGCAATTGCGCGTGCTCGTGGTGGAAGATCATCCGCTCACGCGCTCCGGCCTCGTGCAGCTGCTGAATGCCGAGCCGGGGATCACGGTGATCGGCCAGGCCGCAACTGGCGAGGAAGCGATCGAGCTCGCGCAGAAGCTGCGGCCGGGCGTGGTGATCATGGATCTCTCGATGCCCGGCATGGGCGGCGTCGAAGCCACGCGGCGGATCGTCTCCGAGACGAGCGACGCGATCGTGCTCGTGCTCACCGCCGACGAGGCGCCGGCGACGCTCGCCGCCGCACTCCGCGCCGGCGCGCGCGGTTATCTGCGCAAGACAGTCAATGAGGGCGAGCTCGTGGCGTCGCTGCGCGCAGTGGCGCGCGGCGAGTTGCTCATCGATCCATCGCTCAAGGAATTCCTGCGGACCGGGCTTCGCGCGCCGGAAGACAACACGGCGAGCGCGGCGCTGCAGGAGTTGTCGGAGCGGGAGCGCAAGGTGCTCGCGCTGACCGCGCAGGGCTACACCGCGGTGCAGGCGGGCGAGAAGCTGTTCCTCTCGCCGAAGACGGTGGAGACGTATCGCTCGCGCGCCATGCGGAAGCTGGGGCTCGAGACACGGGCCGACCTCGTCGCGTTCGCGATGCGCATCGGACTGCTGTCGTCCTGAGGCAGGGTCGCCGTCGCGGCGTGGCGCGTGGCGATGCCGCCACGGCCGCGTTGCACGGCGGCGACAGATCGGAGGCCGATGTGGCCCGCTCGCGGCGAATCGCGCCGACGCGCGGTGGGCATCGACTTGCAACACGGACGAAAGACGTCAACGGACTCTGTCGTGTCGATTTCCTCGGACCCTACCGCGCTCACCCTGCCGACCGCATCGCGGGCGGTGGCGGCTCACCGCGGCGTGTCGGACATACCGCCATTCGCCCCCCCGTACGCCACGCCGCTCGCGGTGCATGACGCGGGCATTCCCTGGGCGCGCTACCTCGCGGCGATCTGGCGATACAAGTGGCTGGTGATGCTCACGCTGCTGCTCGGCGCGGCCGGCGGCTTCGCCGCGGCTCGGCGCGTGCGGCCGAGCTACGAGGCGCATGCCACGTTGTGGGTGTCCACCGATCGCCGAGGCGGCCCGCAGTTCGGGCAGTCCGAGGAGTTGGTGAACAACTCGTCGTGGGTGGACCTGCTCCGCAGCTATTCCGTGCTCGAGCGGGCGGCGCGCCGCTCGGGCATCTTCGTGGTGCCCGCGGCGAGCCGCGATCGCGCGCTCTTCTCCGGCTTCGCGCTGCGCGACAGCACGCGCTCCGGCGCGTTCGTGCTGCGCGTGGACCCGAGCGGGGCGCGGTACACGTTGAGCACCGCGGGCGGCGCCACGATCGAGACCGGCGCGGCCGGCGATTCCATCGGGCGCTCGCTGGGGTTTCTCTGGCAGCCGCCGGCCGACCAGCTCACCGCGGGATCGGAGCACGCCTTCAGCGTGCGCTCGCTGCGCGACGCCGCCAACGACATCGCCTCGCGCCTCACCACGATTCAGCCGGACAACACGAGCTTCATTCGACTGACGCTGACAGGCGGCGACCCCGTGGCGACGGCCGCGCAGTTGAACATCCTGACCGAGGAGTTCATCGCCACGAGCACGGATCTGAAGAAGCGCACGGTGGTCGCGCAGACGGCGACGCTGCTGCAGCAACGCTCGGCGGCGCAGGCTTCGCTCGCGTCGGCCGAAGCCGCGCTCGCACGCTTTCGCGTGGCGTCCGCGACGCTGCCGTCGGACGCCAACACCGCGACTCCGCGCAGCGCCTCCGCCCCGATTCTCAATCAGTACCTCGACGCGCGCACGGAACTGGACGGGATCGAGCGGGACCAGGCGATGCTGCAGGACGTGGTCGCGCGCCTGCGCGCGAGCGAGGACGCGGTGGACTTCGTGTTGACGCTGCCGACGCTCGCGGTGCGGGCGCCCGAGGTGCGTGCGGCCGTGCTCGACCTCTCGGCGAAGGACACGGCGCTCCGCGCGGCTCGCGCGCGCTATACCGACGAACACAAGATCGTACAGGATCTCGTCGCCCAGGCGAACGATCTCCGGTTGAACACGATTCCGCGTCTCGTCGCGGCGCGACAAGACCAGATGGCGCGCCGCGCGCGCGAGCTGCAGTCGACGATCGGGGCGACGGCGCAGGAGCTCGAGGGCATTCCGCCGCGGACCCTCGAGGAGCTTCGGCTCCGCCGGAACGTGACGCTCGCCGAGGGGCTGTTCGGCAAGGTCGAAGCCGAGTACGAGTCGGCGCAGCTCGCCGAAGCGGGGATGGTCGGCGACGTGAGCGTGCTCGATCGCGCCGTCGCCGCGAGCCGCACGCCGACCAACCGCGCGCTGCAGGCGCTGCTGCTCTTCACGACGCTCGGAGGCGGCGCGGGCCTCGCGCTGGCCCTGCTGCTCGACGGCACGGACAAGCGGCTCCGCTACACGGACCAGATCCGCGACGATCTCGATCTCTGGGTGCTGGGCACCGTCCCGCGGCTGCGGCGCCGCAAGAGCGGCGCATCGATTCAGAGCGCGCAGCTCGTGGAGTCGTTCCGGTCGATCCGCGTGAGCGTGATGTACGCGCTCGGCGCCGATGCGCCCGTGCAGCTCGCCGTGACGAGCCCCAATGTCGGCGACGGCAAATCGCTCGTCGCGGCGAATCTCGCGATCTCGTTCGCCGAGGCCGGCTACCGCACGCTGCTCATCGACGGCGACATTCGTCGCGGCACCCTGCACGATCTGTTCGGCGCATCGCGGCGGCCCGGGCTGCTCGACTGTCTCGCGACCGGACTCTCGCTCGACGAGGCCGTCATCCGGACGGCCATCACGAATCTCTCATTTCTCCCGAGCGGCACGCGCTACCGCCAGGGGCCCGAGATGCTCGCCGGCCCCGGGCTCGTGCGGCTCGTCGCAGCCGCGCGCACGACGCACGACGTCATCATCATCGACTCGCCGCCGATGGGCGTGGGGTCGGACGCGCTCTGGGAGAGCGTGGCGGCCGGCGCGGTGGCGATCGTCCTCCGCCTCAACGCGAGCGACCGCAAGCTCGCGCGGGCCAAGCTGGAGATGCTCGACCGTCTGCCGGTTCAGGTGCTCGGCGCCGTGCTGAACGACTGCCCGATGCCCGACCAGACCGAGTACTCGCACTATCTCTCGGCGGATACGGTCGACGTCGACACCGCGATCCCGCAGCAGGCCTCGCGCATCGGATTGCTCGGCAGCGGCGTGAAGTAGCCGCGCAACCGAGCAGCGCGCAGGAGCGGCGCGGCCTCAGTCGCGCGCGCGCGGCACCGGGTCGACGATCTGGATGTCGCCCTCGGGCGTGTCGGCGCCGGAGTCGCGCATCAACCCGGCGACGCGCTGCAGGAGGCTGGGCGCCGACACGGCGGACTGCGCGAAGTCGGGCACCGCGCACACCGCGGCGGCGATGGACAGCCGCCGGATCAGACCGCCCATGACGAGCGGCGACGATTCGACCGCGGTGCGCATCCGCTCCACGAGCTTGAACGCGCTGTTCTCGCCGTCGCCCATCGCGATGACGCCGAGCTCGCGAGGCCGCAGATGTCCGAGCACGTCGGACATGCGCACGATCGGCGCGATCGTATTCGCGAGGTGCACGATGAGCGGTGCGATCCCCGGCGCCGCGGGCGATGGCGGCGTCGCGGCGCCGTCGGACACGGGGCGGAGCGCGATGCACGCGAGCGGCTCGTGAAACCGCGTCGCGTGGGCGCCCAGCTCGGCAGCGCGCCGCAACAGCCCGCGCTCGTTGTAGAGCCCTGTCTCCGGCTCGATCATCACGCGCTCCGACACGCGCCGCAGCTCGCGGCGTGCACCAAGCAGCCGGCTGAAGTGCAGGGCCAGCGCCTCGGGATCGAGCGGCTGGCCGAAGATCTCCCACACGCCGAGGCGCTGGAGGTCGAGGCGTCGTTCGCGTGGTCCACCGTTGCTCGTGATCACGACCACGGGGCAGGTGGCGCCGAGCAGGTCCTCTCGCAGCAGCGCCCGGCAGACATCGTCGAGCGCGGGGTCCGCGAGATCGCCCTGCACGATGACGATGTCCGGCGAAGCGCTGCGCGCGAACTGGACCGCGTGGCCGCTCGTCGTTGCGCGAAGCGCGACGTACTCGCCGGGATCGAGGATGCTCTCGACGGCGCGTGCATTCCAGTCGCTCTTGCTCACGACGAGCGCCAGTGCCGGCGGCACGGCGGTCGTACCAGACGGATGATCGATCATGATCGATGTGGTAGACCGGCGGGTCGCGCGCCGCCGCGTCTCTTCGTAGCAACTCGTGCGCCGAGCGCGCGCGCACGCGGCGCCGCGGTGGCCGACGTCCGGTGCGCGCGACAGGCGACGCCGCGCGCTGTGGCAGCGCACCGCCGAAGCTGTCGCGCCCGCACCACGGCACCCGGTCACCACCGGAAGCGCATGAGCATATGCGCATACGGCGATGTCGCGCCGCCACAGCGACTTATCGCCTGCCGGCGCGCGTGCGACGCGGTAGCACGCGCGGTGCGTTCGACCGGGGGCATGAGACTCCTCAGCATTCGCCGCTCCCGGCTCGCGACGATCATCATGGGCGCGATGCTCGTGGCCGCATGGCATGCGTTCGCGAATCCCAACATTGCTGTTGGGCAGACGCAACGCGATGCCGCGCCCGATCAGGTCTTTCACGTTGGCGACCGGGTCGTGATCTCGGTCCAGGGCGAGAGCGCGCTCACCGACACGTTCACCGTGCGCGAGGGACTCGTGCTCAAGCTGCCGACGCTGCCGGACATCAACCTCGCCGGCGTGCCCCGATCCGACGTCCAATCGCGCATCGCGCGCGCGGTCAGCGAGTATTATCGCGATCGCGAAGTGCACGCGTCGACGCTCGTGCGGATCGGCATCCTCGGCCAGGTGCTGCGGCCCGGGTATTACGACCTGTCGGTGGATGCCACCCTGAGCGACGCGCTGATGGTGGCCGGCGGTCCGACGGCCGCGGCGAATCCCGATCGCATCGTCGTGCGGCGCGCCGGCGCCACGATGTACGCGTCCGAACGCGTGCGAGACATGCTCGCCGGCGGCACGACGGTCGCCGACGCCGCGCTGCGCTCGGGCGACGAGCTGTTCGTGCAGGACCGGCAGTCGCACGACTGGAGCCAGTTCGCGCAGATCGCGGCCACGCTCGGCAGTCTCGCGATCTCGATTCTGTACGCGGTGCGCCGATGACGGCGCGCCGCTTCGCCGTATGAGAGGATCATGACACTCGTTGCCGATGCCGCACTCGCGATTCCCGGCCTGCACGAGGACGCCGATCGGACGAGCGGCGCGACCGAACACGAGATCGAGACGATCGTTCCGGCACGCCGGGTCGCATTCACGCCCCGTCGACGCTCGGAGCTCGCCAACCGGCTGTTGAACATCCTGGTGGCGTCGATCGCGCTCGCCGTGCTCGCTCCCCTGCTCGTTCTGATCGGCCTCCTCGTGGCCGCGACCTCGCCCGGCCCGATCATCTACGTCCAGACGCGCGTCGGCGTCGACCGCCGGCACCGGCGGCGTCCGGTCGATCTCGGATGCGACCGCCGCACCCGGGACATCGGCGGCAAGGCATTCCACATCTATAAATTCCGCTCGATGGTGGCGAACGCCGAGCGGAACGGCGCCGTGTGGGCGCGCCAGGGCGATGCGCGCGTCACGCCGCTCGGGCGCGTGCTGCGCGCGAGCCGGCTCGACGAGCTGCCGCAGCTCGTGAACGTGCTCATCGGCGACATGAACATCGTCGGGCCGCGGCCGGAACGGCCGCGGATCTTCGCGCAGCTCCGCGAGTCGATCGACGAGTATCCGCGCCGGCAGCTCGGGCGGCCCGGCATCACCGGGTGGGCGCAGATCAATCACCGGTACGACACGTGTCTCGACGACGTGAAGGTCAAGGTGCGGTACGATCTCGAGTACCTGAGCCGCCGTCAGAGCCTGCTCGAGGACGTGCGGATCATGCTCAAGACGATCCCGGTGATGCTCTTCGCCCGCGGCAGCATGTAGCCCCTCGGCCGCCGCGCGGCCCGGATCAGGCGGATCGGATCTGCGTCCGGCGCGTCGGCTCCCACAGCGGCTTCTCGCGCCCCGACAACCACTGGAACCAGGCCTGCACGCCCGCGGCGACTGACGCGACGACGAACGCCGGCATCGCGACGAGCCGCGGGACCGGTCGATGCGCCGATGCGGCGAAGCCGGCCCACCCGGCGAGCATGAGCGCGATCGCGCCCGCGCCGATCCACCGCGCGGCGAGCCCGGCCCACCCGGCGTTCGGCAGCACCGCGAGCACGCCGACCGCGCCGAGCGCGAACGGCGCGCTCAGCGTGACCGTCCACCGCGCGAGCTTGTGGCTGAACAGCATCCACGCGAACACGCCGTAGCGCGCGGGATTGAGCAGGCGGCGCATGTACCAGAGCGTGCCGAGGCCGCGCGTCATCGTGCGCACCTTGCGGCGCCGCTCGACGTGCAGCGACGTGGTGCACGGCACGAAGCACACGGCATCCTCCACCGAGACCGCGCGGAAGCCATGCGCCCGCGCCACCAGCGCGCTGCCGAAATCGCGGCTGAGATGCTCCGGGAACGGCAGCCGGTAGAGCGCGTGGCGCGTGGCGAAGAAGCAGCCGCTCGCGCCGACGATGGAGTGCAGCCGCGTCTCGAGCGCGCGCACGCGCATCTCGTAGCCGGTGTACGTCCCTTCGCCGCGATTCACCTGCGCCGCGGCGTTGCCGACGGTGACGTCTCGTCCCGACGCGACGCCGACCGTGGGATCGGCGAACGGCTGGACGATGGCGCGCAGCGCGTGCCGCGGCAGCCGGATCGTCGCGTCGACGTTGACGACGATGTCGCCGCGCACGGCGGCGCCCGCCGCATTCTCGGCGGCGGTCTTGCCGCGGCGCGGCGAGACCCGCAGGAGCTCCACGCCTCGACCCGCGAAGGATCGCGCGATCTCGTCGGTGCCGTCGGTCGACGCGTCGGACACCACCAGCACCTGCAGACGGTCGCGCGGATAGTCGAGCGACAGCACGTGCTCGAGCGTGTCGGCGATCACGCGCTCCTCGTTGTACACGGGGATGACCACGCTCAGCGTGGGCAGCTCCGTCGCGGCGCCCGGCGCCGCGCCGCGCGACCGGCGCGCGAGGATCGACAGCAGCGCCGGATAGCCGACGTACGCATAGGCGCCGGTGACGACGGGCGCGAGCGCCACACCAACCGCGAGTTCCTTCAACATGTCCGCCTCCGCTGCGTGAGCTGGCGCAAGCGCCGGTAGTGCGCCGTGTAGCGATCGAGCCAGCGCGCGCCATCGTATCGCGTCGCGAGCACCTCGGCGGCGCGCTCGGCGCGGGCGAGCGCCCCGTCGCGATCGAGCAGCACGTTCAGGAGCGCCGATCCGAGCGCGCGCGGATCATCGCGCGGCACGAGGAGCGCCTCGCGCTCCGAGAGCACATCGGGCACGCCGCCCACCCGCGTCGCGATGATCGGCGTGCGAACCGCCATCGCCTCGAGCAGCACCATCGGCGTGCCCTCGCGGCGCGAGCTCAGCACGAGCGCGTCGAACGCGGTCATGAGCGTCGGCGCGTCGGGCCTGGTACCGTGAAAGCGCACGTGTGGCGCAATGCCGAGCTGCCGCGCCAGCTCTTCCACGCGCGAGCGCTCCGGACCGTCGCCGATCACGGCGAGCTCCACGCCCATGCGCTCGGCGACCTGGGCGACCCGGGCGAACGCTGCGATCGCGACGTCCGGCGCCTTCTCCCGCGCCAGGCGCCCGACCCATCCGATGAGCATTCGCTCATCGTGCACGCCAAGCCCGCTGCGCGCGATCGCCCGATCGGCGGCGGCGTGCTCCGGCACCCAGCCGTTCGGGATGACGTGCAGCCGCGCACCGGGTACGTACGGCGCGAGCCGCCGCGCGAGCGGCGACGACACCGCGATCACCGCGTCGAAGCGATGGAGATGCCCGCGCTGCAGCAGTCCGTACAGGCGCAGCTTCACCGTCGCATCGGTGTATCCGTGCACCGTGGTGATCGTCGCGAGGCCGAGGCCCCGCGCCGCGCCGGCATCGACGACGTCCGAGCGGAGCCCGTGCGTGTGCACCACGTCCGGCATGCGCCGCGCGAGCGCCGACCGCACCGCCGCGCGCTCGGAGGCGTACCCACGGCCGTGCACCGCAACGCATTCGGTGTGCACCGCCGTACCGGCGAATCGATCGAGGAATCGGCGCGCGGCGAGCGTGTCGGACGGCGTGAGGACGGTCACGTGGTGGCCAGCCGCGGCGTGCCCGCACGCGAGCGCGTGCACGACCGTTTCCAGTCCACCGGCGAGCCCGGGGTCGAGCACGTGCACGATCGAGCACGGACGGCCACGCATCGGGTCCAGCACGAGTACGTCCGAATCCCGCTCTGCCTGCGCCGTCTCAATCATGCCCGGCATCGTCCCTCGTCGCCGCACTCGGCGTGACGATCGCCGGCACGAACTCGTGCGAGCGCGCGGGCGTCGGCGGCCATCCGGGCACGTCGACTTCGGTGAGCGCCTCGAGCCCGGCGGCCGGACGCGGCTCGCCGAGCAGCCGCGCGCGTGCGGTGCGCGCGACGCGTCGCCCGCCGCCGACCAGCAGCGACGCGAGGCGCATGGGAATCGCGACGATCGCGAGGCCCACGCCGCCCAGCCGCGCGAGATAGGCGCCCATCGGCGCATCGACGAGCACGACGGCGGCGCCCAGCGCGGCGGCCGCGAACGCGAGCACGCGCGACCCGTACATCGCCGCGCAGATCAGGCATGCGGTGGCGAGCCACACGGCGCGCGAGAGCGCCGTTTCGCGCGCGCGGTACCGGCTGGTGGCCGTCTCCCCGTGCGGGGACGCCTCGGTCTCCAGCCAGGGCGGCGGCGGTTCCAGAATCGGCAGCGGCGGCGCGGCGTCCGGCCAGTGCAGCTCGCCCTGATACCGCACGTGGATGTCCGAGCGCAGCTCGGTGCGCCGGCCGAGGGCGCGGAGGCGCAGGCCCAGCGCGGCCGCCGAGGCGTCGTTGCGCTGCCACTCGTCCAGCTCGCCGGCGCTGAAGAACGTCGACGTGCGCACCGCGGAGGCAGAGCTGCTGAAGAACTCGGACTCGCCTGCACAGTTCTGGTATACCCATTCTTGAATGAGCGTTCTATACCGCGCCGCCAGCCCCGCCGAGCGCGGCGGCGGGTCCACGCTGGCGACCAGCGCGGCGAGTCCGTCGTCGGCGAACGCGTCGGCGATCCGCCGGAGCGTGTCCGGCCGGACCACGACGTCACCGTCGAGAAAGACCAGCACCGGCGCGCGCGCGACCTCCGCGCCGCGATTGTACGCGTACGACGCCCCCGACGCGTGTGCCGGATCGAGCCGGACGATCACGTTCGCCCGCGCGGCCGCCGCGTCCACGGACGCCGGCGGCTGGTCGGTGGCGACGACGATCAGCTCCCAGGCGGCGCGCGGCAGATCGGAGCCCGCGAGCGCATCGAGCGCCGCGGCGATGCGGGCGTCGTCGGACGACAGCGGCATGATCACCGAGAGGGCCATGCGCGGCGCGGTCATGCCTCGACCTCCGTCTCGTCGGCCAGGTCGTCGATCAACATCACCACGTCGCCCGAGGCGTGCTTCAGGCCGAGCGTCCGCATGCGCGCCGGCGAGTAGTCGGCCGGCGCGGTGATGAAGCGGATCTCCGGAAAGGCAGACGCCGTCGCCTCGTCGATCGGCTCGGCGCTCACGACGATCGTGTCCGCGCCGACCAGGCGGCGCGCATGGAGTTGGCGAACCAGCGTGTCCGCGAGCCGGTCGGCCCGATGCGGCCACGTGACGATGACCGAGAGGTACGGCGCGATGCTCGGACCCGAAGCGCCGTCGGCGCGGTCGATGGAGATGGATTGAGCCATGGATTCACTCGCGGGAGCGGGCGGCGACTTGCGCGCGGATGGCGTCGACGTCGTACTTGCCGGTCGACACGCGCGGCAGCGCGTCTTCCACCTGATAGCGCGCCGGCTGCATGTAGCGCGGCAGCTCCGTCTTGCAGAACGCCCGGAGCCGCGCGACCGAGCCGTCGGGCACGAGCGTGACCACGGCCACGATCTGCTCGCCGCGCATCCCATCCGGCTCCGCCATCACCACGGCCTCGGCGACTTCGCCCGATGCGTACAACGCGTCGGTGACTTCGTCCGGGCTCACGCGATGGCCGAGGGTCTTGATCAACTTGTCGTGCCGGCCGATGAAGAAGATCCGTCCGGCGTGGTCGCGACGCACGAGATCGCCCGAGAACACGACGCGCTCGTGATCGGGCATGCCGTCCACCTGGCAGGGGTTCGGGCGAAACGTCGTTGCGGTCGCGGCCGGATCGTTCCAGTAGCCCACCGCGACGGTGGGACCGCGCTGCACGAGCTCCCCGATCTCGCCGTCGCCGCACGGCGTGCCGTCGTCCTTGAGAATCATGATGTCGGCGCCGGGAATCGCGCGCCCGATCGAATTGGGAAACGCGTCGACCTCGTCCGGCGGCAGATACGTGGCGCGGAACGCCTCGGTGAGGCCATACATCAGAAAGAGCCGCGCCTGCGGCTGGCTGGTGCGAAGACGGCGCACCGCGTCGATCGGCAGGCGGCCGCCGGTACTCGTCATGATCCGGAGCGTCGGGATCGCCTCGGCGAACGCCGACGCGGTGAGCAGCTGCATCCAGAGCGGCGGCACGGCGGCGAGCACCGTGACTTCCTGCCGACGCAGCGCCGCGACGATGTCGTCGGCGAGACGACTCCGCTCGATGACGAGCGTGGCGCGGGACCAGAGCGCGCCGAGCAGTTGATTGAGGCCGTAGTCGAAGCTGAACGGCAGCAGGCTCGCGATGCGATCCGAGGCGCGCAGGTCGAGATACCGCGTCACGGCCTGGACGCCGGCCCACAGATTGGCGTGACTGATCGTCACGCCTTTCGGAAAACCGGTCGATCCCGACGTGTAGATGAGCTGCGCGATGTCGGTCCCGATGCGCGGCAGCGGTGTCCACGCGCTCGCGATCGCGACGTCGAGCACGTCGAGCTGCGGCACCGTGGGCGCGAGCTCGCGCGGCAGGCGCGCGAGCAGATCGGCGGATGTGAGGAGCAGCTTCGCGTCCGCGTGCTGCAGGATGTAATCGATCTGGCGCGGGCGGAGCGTCTCCGCGATGACCACCGCGATCGCCCCGACGGCGACCGTGCCGAAAAAGGCGGCGGCCGCGTCCGGGGTGCGCTCGAGGAAGATCGCGACGCGGTCGCCAGGGGCGATGCCACGCACGCGCAGCTCGGCCGCGAATCCGGCGGCGCGCGCGGCGAGCGCCGCGAAGCTCGTCTCGCCGTGGCACGTCGCGATCGCGATCCGCTCGCCATCGCTCGCCGCGGCTCTCCAGAGCAATTCAGCAATATTCGGCGAGAGCGCGACGGGGGTGGCGTCGGCGGTGCGCATGTGACACCTCCTGTGCGGGATCATCGTCATCGACGATCCGTCCGGTGTGCCGGCTCTGGTTCGCACGCGAGGTGCCATCTGCCGCCGCGCGTCGCACGCGCGACCTAAGTGGCGTGCGGACATGCACTCCGCATCTCCGGGGGTCCGCCGGGTGTGGCGCCCGACCCCGGTCCGGTGTCGCCGGACCGCTACATCGGCGCTCGAAGTGTGGTCCGCGGGCAACGCTGCCGCGGCGAGCGTAAATCGCCCACGGCCCGCGAGAACGCACGAAGTGCATGTCGCGCGCGGCCTTGGCGCCGTCGCGCCGCGCTCGCCCGGCGCGGTGCCTCGCTTGCATTCCGCACGTTCCGGACACGACAGGACTGCAGCCGAATGGGAGGCATCGCCGGGATCGCGCGTCGCGAGCCGAGCGGCGTGAAGAGCTGGACGCTGGCGCGCATGGCCGGCGCGATCCGCCATCGCGGGCCGGACGGCTTTGGCCTCTACGTGGGCGCGCGCGTGGGGCTCGCGCACGTGCGCCTGAGCGTGATCGACCTCGCCGGCGGCATGCAGCCGCTCGCGAATGAAGACGGCCAGGTGATCATCACCTACAACGGCGAAGTCTACAACGCGCCCGAGCTGCGCCTGGTGCTCGAGGCGGCCGGACACCGGTTCCGCACGCGGTGCGATACCGAGGTGCTCGTGCACGCGTATGAGGAATGGGGCACGAACATGCTGTCGCGCCTCAACGGACAGTTCGCGTTCGCCATCTATGACCGGCGCACGGAGACGGTGTTTCTCGCCCGCGACCGGTTCGGCGTGCGGCCGCTGTTCTATGCCGCGCGTGACGACGCACTCTACTTCGCCTCCGAGGCGAAGGCGCTCTTCGCTTCGACGGAAGTGTGCGCCGCGGCGGACCCGATCGGCATCGACGAAGCGTTCGCACTGTGGGCCGCACAGCCGCCTCGCACCGTGTTCGCCGGCGTGTCGGCGCTGGAGCCTGGCACCTTCGCCCTCTGGTCGCCCGGCGGACTGCGCGTGTCGCGCTATTACGACCTGTCGTTTCAGCCGGACGAGATCGAGCCGCCCGGCGCGGTCGAGGAGCTCGATGCCCTGCTGCGCCGAAGCGTCGCGCTTCGCCTGCGCGCCGACGTCCCGATCGCCGGCTATCGGCGCGGCGATGCCGGCTCGGAGATCGCGTGCGCACTCGGCGCCGCGCAGGACACGAATGCGTTCGCCGCGCTTTCATTAGAAAGAGAAGGCGCTGCGGCGGCGATCGCCGAGGTCTTCCCGGCGGTCGTCTGGCATGCGGAGACGCCGCTTGGCAGCACCGGCGCAGCGCGCGGCTTTCTGCTCGCCGATCATGCGCGCGAGCGCGGATACACCGTGGTGCTCACCGGCGAGGGGGCGGACCACGCCTTTCTCGCGGCCCCGCTGCCGAGGATGCAGCTCGCTCGCGGCGCGCGCGACTTCTACACGACGGACTTCACCGCGCGGCTGGGCGCGCACGATGCACTGCGGTCGCTTCGCGAGCGCGTCGACGGTCGGCTCCGGACGCTGTCGCCCGTGAATCGCGCGGCGTACCTCGCCTTCACCACGCTCCTCTCGCCGCACCTGCTGGCGTCGGAGAGCGATCGCGCCGCGCTCGCGCACGGAGTCGAGGCGCGGTTTCCGTTTCTCGACCACATCGTATTCGAGTTCGCCGCTCGGCTGCCGACGGCGAGCAAGTGCCGCGGCCCGGACCACGGGCCGGTGCTCGACCGCTGGGCGGCGCGCGCGCTTCCGGGCTCGCCGCGCGTCGACGCCGCACGATCCACGCACGCGCCGGATGCGGCGACGTTCGAGGCGATCAACAGCCGGGAGTACGTGCGCGACCTGCTCACCGAGCGCGCGCTCCGCGAAGGCGGCGTGTTCTCGCCGGCCGCGGTGCACGGTCTGCTGCGGCGGATCGGCGAACGCACAACGCTGGCGACGCGGGAGCGCCAGGCGTTCATCGGCCTGCTGTCGCACGCGCTCTGGCACGACGCGTTCGTCGCGCACCCCGTGGCACCCGCGCATCTGTCGCTTGCCGAGGCGGATGTACTCATTCACGAATCCTCATTCATCGTCGATCGGCGTTCGGGCGGCGCCGCGGGAGACGCATCGTGACGGCGATTGCCCACACTCGACCGGCCGCCGGCGCGCTCGCGCCGACGGCCGTGGACATCGTGCCGCTCGCGGCCGTCCTCGCGCCGGACCACATGGACGACTGGGAACGCCTGCGCGCGCGCGTTGCATCCGGCTCGCCGTTCACGCGCTGGGCGTGGCTGGAGGCCTGGAGCGCGAGCGCCGACGCGGCCGAGCGCGAAGCGGCCGTGGTGGTGCGTGCGCTGGACGGCACGGGCGCCCTCGCGGCGGCGCTTCCCCTGGTCACGCGAGGGGAACGGTTCCGGCGCGTGCCCGCCCGCGCGCTGACGTGGGCGTTCGGCGACCTCGGCGCGCCCGACCACCTCGACGTGCTCGCGGCCGACGGCGCCCCGATGGACGCGATCGTCGATGCGATCGAGCGGCTCGAGTGGGATGTGCTGCGGCTCGACGGGATCGCCGACGACGCGACCGGGGCACCGCGTCTGCTCGCCGCGCTCGAGCGCCGGGGCTACGCCGCGTCGCTCCGGCCGCAGTGGGTGTGCCCCTTCACCGAGCTCCCCGACAGCTGGGACGCGTACCTCCGGACCCGCAGCACGGCGCGCCGCAAGGCGATCGTCACGCGCGAACGCGTGCTCGCGCGCGACGCGACGGTCGCGCTCACGATGCACGATGCATCGTCGTTCGCGCCGGGCTGGTCCGCCTTTCTGCGCCTGCACGACACGCGGTGGAACGGCCAAGGCGCATTCACCGAGCGCCTCGACGCGCTGCACCGCCGGTTCGCCGCATCGCGCGCGCGCGACGGCGCGCTGTGGCTCGCGACGCTCGAGGTGAACGGCGAGACGGCGGCGGCGTGGTACGGATTCGTGGAGGGCGACACGCTCTACTTCTACCAATCCGGCCGCGCCGACGCCTGGAGCAAGCAGAGTGTCGGCGCGGTGCTGCACGGCAAGATCCTCCGCCGCGCCATCGAGCACGGGCTCCGTCGCATCGACTTCCTGCGCGGCGAAGAGGCCTACAAGGCGCAATGGAGCTCCGGCGTGCGCCGCACGTACCAGCTCGTCGCATTCCGGCGCAGTGCACGCGGGCGCGTCCTCCGGCTCGCCGATCGCGCCGCCCGCTGGCGCGAACAGCGCGCCGCCGCGCCTCCCTCCCCACCCGTACCCGACGCGCCATGACTTCGTTCGCGCTTCACGAACGAGCGCCGCTGCTCGTCGTGGTTTCGATCGATACCGAGGAAGACAACTGGTGTCCGGCGCGCACCGCGATCGCGGTCGAGAACATCCGCGCGCTGCCCGCCTTGCAGCGCCGCCTCGAGGCGGTGGGCGTGGTGCCGACGTACTTCACGTCCTACCAGGTCACCCAAGTCCCCTGGGCGGCGGAGATCGTCGCCGGGTTGCGCGCGGGCGGCCGCGCCGAGATCGGCGCGCACCTGCATCCGTGGAACACGCCGCCCCTCACCGAGCCGTTCGAGCCGCGGTTCACGATGATGAAGAACCTCGACGCCGACCTGCAGCACGCCAAGGTCGCCACGCTCGCCGACGCGGTCGAGGAAGCGATCGGTGCCCCCGCGACGTCGTTTCGCGCGGGGCGGTTCGGCATGGCCACGTCCGGACTCGAAGCGCTCGTCGCGAACGGCTTCCTGGTCGACAGCAGCGTGACGCCGTTCATCGATTGGCGCCGGTACGATGATGGCGCGAATTTCCACACCGCGCCGATGCACGCATATCGGCCGGCGCGGGACGATCTGCTGCTCCCGTCGACCGGTCCGTTGATCGAGCTGCCGCTCTCCGGCGGATACACGCGGCGTCCGTTCGCGCGCTGGCACCGGCGCTATCAGGCGCTCACCGAAGTGAAGGTCGGACGATACTCCGCTGCTTCGCTCGCGCACCACCTGCGAATCCTGCGGAAGGTCCAGCTCAGCTTCGAGACCAACGGCGTGCGCGACATG
Organism: Gemmatimonadaceae bacterium; assembly: GCA_035547615.1. GTDB lineage: Bacteria > Gemmatimonadota > Gemmatimonadetes > Gemmatimonadales > Gemmatimonadaceae > JAQBQB01. The sequence continues at coordinate 53,013 of DASZUN010000113.1, forward strand.
CTCACGCTCTCGCGGCGGCTGGTGGCGGAGGGCGCCCGGTTTCTGCACGTGATGTGGCACAGCCCGAGCCTCGTGCCGGGACTCGGCCCCTTCGTCCGCACGGCGGCCGACCGAGCGGCGTTCCTCGCGAACATCGACCGGTTCTTCGACCGGCTCGCGGGCGAATTCCCGCTCGAGTTCGTGACGGTCACCGACGCCGCGAGGCGTCTCGCGCCGTGGCGCGCGGAGGAACGCGATCATGCCCGCGTCGGCTGAGCTGATCGCTCCCGCCGCCCGCGACGCCCCGCCGCGACCGGCGGTCACGATGAGCAAGGTCGGGCGCGACACGGCGATCTACGCCGTCGGCATTCTGCTCAATCGCCTCGCGTCGTTCGTGATGCTGCCGCTGTACACGCGGTATCTCACGGTGGCCGACTACGGCGTGATCGCGCTGGTCGAGACGACGCTCGACTTCATCGCCATTCTCGCCGGCGCGCGACTGACGGCGGGGCTGTTCCGCTACGATCACGACGCCCAGAGCGAGGACGAGCGCAACCGGATCACGTCCACGTCGCTGCTGCTCATCGGCGCCGCGTACGCCGTGATCTCGGCGGCCGTCTGCCTGTTCGCGGCGCCGCTGTCCACGCTCGTGTTTCACTCGCCGGACAAGGCATTTCTCATTCGCGTCGCCTCGGCCGGTTTATTCGGCCAGTCGCTGCTCCTCGTGCCGTTGTCGCACGCGCGCGCGCGAAGCCGCTCGCTCCTCTTCGTGGGCGCCAACACCGCCGTGCTGGTGCTCAAGATCGTGCTCAACGTGCTGTTCCTGGTGCCGCTGCACCTTGGGCCACTCTCCGTGTTCCTGAGCAACGTGATCGCCGCCGGCGCGGTCGGCGCGGTGCTGGTGGCCCGTACGATTCAGCAGGTCGGCATGCACTTCAGCGGCGACACCGCGCGCCGGCTCGCGCGCTACGGCCTGCCGCTCGTCGCCACGCAGGTCGCGACGTTCGTCGCCACGTTCGGCGACCGCTACTTCCTGCAACGTGCGAGCGACACCAGCACGGTCGGCCTGTACACGCTCGCGTATCAGTTCGGGTTCCTGCTGTACATGGTCGGCTCCATGCCGATCGATCAGGTCTGGGAGCCGATTCGCTTCTCGCTCGCCGACCGCCCCGACCGCGATCTCGTGCTGTCGCGCGCGTTCGTGTACCTCAACATCCTCCTCATCAGCACGGCGCTCGGCATCACCCTCTACGTCCACGACGTGCTGCGCGCGATGACGCAGCCGGCGTTCTACCCGGCGGCCACCCTGGTGCCGGTGATTCTCGTCGCGTACGTGATCCAGAGCTGGACGGGGATGCAGGATCTCGGCATCCACGTGCACGAACGCACCGAGTACATCACGCTCGCCAATTGGGTGGGCGGCGCCGTGGCGCTGATCGGATACGTGCTCCTCATCCCGCGCCTGCTCGGGCTCGGCGCCGCGCTCGCGACGATCATCTCGTTCACCGCCCGCCACCTCATCGTGCGGCACTATTCGCACAAGCTCATGCCCGTCCGCTACGACATGAAGCCCGTTCGCCGGATCATCGCGTTCGGCGCCACGGCCGCGATCGTCGGACTCCTGCTGCCGCGCCTCGACTTCGGCTTCGGCGCCACGCTCGCGCTCCGCACGATCCTCTTCGCGGGGTACGTCGCGGCGCTCTGGAATGGGCGCGTGCTCACCGCGGCCGAGCGGGCGGCGGTGGTTCGCTTCGCTTCCGGGCTCGTCCGCGAGGCGCGCCGGGCGATCCCGCGTCAGGTGACGAGCAGCGCGGAATAGAGTCGTTCGTACGCGCGCACCATCGCGTCCAGGCTGTATTCGCTCCTGGCGCGCCGCCGCGCGCGATCGCCGTCGGTGCGCCGGCGCTCGGCCGCACGCAGGGCATCCGTAAGCGCGTCGCCGAACACGCGCGGCTCGCGCGAGTCGACCAGTCGGTGCGCGAGCTCGGGCCCGAGCACGTCCGCATTGCCGCCCACGTTGCTGACCACGGGACACAGCCCGGCGCTCATCGCCTCGAGCAGGCTGAGCGACGTACCCTCGCTCCGCGACGACAGCGAGAACACGTCGAACGCAGCGAGGAGCTCGCGCACGTCGCTCCGGAACCCGAGGAAACGCACATCCGCCGCCACGCGTGCGTCGAGTGCGCGGACACGCGATTCGAGACTTGCACGCTCCGGCCCGTCACCCGCGATCACGAGCGCGGGCGCAGGCCCGCCACGCCAGCCGGCGCGAAGCACGGCGAACGCCTCGATCAGGAGGGCGTAGTCCTTGATCGCATCGAGGCGCCCGATGCTCCCGATCACGGGAACATCGGGTGCGATGCCGAGCTCCGATCGCACCACGCTGGCGGCGCGGGCCGCGCCGTGCACCGCGAACGCATCGACGTCCACTCCATTGCGGATGACGCGCAGCCGCGACGTGGGAACGTGCAGCGCGCGCCGCATGTACGCGGCGAGCGGATCGGACACGGCGACCACCGCGCCGGTGCGACGCGCCGCGAGGCCGTCGGTGAGCCGATCGTGCCACCGGTCGGGCACGAGCCGCCCGTGGTCCGTGTGCACCGAGCGCCGCACACCGGCCAACGCGGCGGCGAGCGATGCCTTGTACCAGACCCCGCTGTGCGTGTGCACGATATCCGGCGCGAGCGTGCGGATCTCGGCGGCGAGCTCGCGCGGCCAGAGCATCGACCACCGCGACTGCGGCGGCGCGGCGTGCAGGACGTCCGGGTCGCGCAGGTCCGACGCGCGCCGCCCGGCGTGGCGGATCGTGAGCACGTGACTGTCGAACCGCGCCGCATCCGCGCGATTCACCAGCTCGATCACCAGTCGCTCGAGCCCACCCACGTCGAGCGTGAGCACCACGTGCAGCAGACGCGCGCGCCGCGCGGGTGCGATCACGCGCGCCGCCACTGCCGCCTCTTCGCGACCTCGCGCGGGAGCACGACCTTCGCCAGCCCGAGCGAGAGGCCGAGCAGCGCGTACAGGTACGGGAAGTACTCGGCCGAGATGAAGAAGGCGCTCACCATGAAGCCGATGAGTGCCGCCGTCAGCATCTGCGCGAGCGCGAGCTCGCGGGAAACGAACGGCAGCGCGAGCATCCGCCGCACCACGCGTCCCAGCAACTGAAACGTCGTGCCGACGAGCGCCAGGAACGCGAGCAGCGATCCGACCCCGCTCTGCGCCGCCGTCTCGAGATACGAATTGTGCGCGACCGACCACTTGTACGGCAGTCCGCGCGCTTGCGCTTCCCTGCCGCCGGCCGAGAGGTAGCCTTCGGCCCGCGAGAAGTTGTCGACGCCCACGCCGAAGAACGGCCGCTGCGCGATGTACCCCAGGCCGCGCTTCCAGACCTCCATGCGTCCGCGCTCGGAGTGTCCGCTCCAGTTGTAGTCCTGCGTCGGCCGGAGGATCGTGCCCATCTTGGCGAGGTAGCGTGCGCCGCCGAACGTGACGAGCGCGATGACGACGAACGCCGCGCCCGCCACGCGTTGACTGCGGCTCATGCCACGATAGGCGCTGGCGAGATAGCCGAGCATCACCGCCAGGCCGAGAAATCCGCCTCGCGATCCCGTGAGCACGGTCACCACGATGTACAGCCCGAGCGAGAGCAGCGCGGCCAGCCGCGCGGCGGCGCCATGCCCGCGCGACATGAAGTAGGCCGCGCTCGGGATGGTCGCCACGAGCATGAGCGCGACGTCGTTGCTGTCGTAGAAGATCAGGCTCTGCGACTGCGCGAAGCGGCGCGTGTGCAGCACGAACAGCAGGAATATGCAGTAGCCCGCGCCGCCGAGCATGTTGAGGAACGCGAACCATTCCACGTCGCGCGTCGAGCGGATCGACGCCGCGAGCATCAACATCAGGAGGACCATCGGCGCGGCGATCTTGGCGACGAAGCTGCCGCTGTGCGACGGATAGATGCCCGCGGGAATCGAGATCAGCATGAACGCGAGCAGCGCGAGCGCGAGGCGAACGGGGACTTGTGGCACGTCGAGCAGCCGCCGCCGCGGGCTCCGGTCCAGCACGAACACGACCACCGCGAGCACCACGCTCGTGATCCCCAGCCGGAGCGGCTGCAGCACGTGCACGATGCTCGGCAGCCGCCACGCGTTCGTGAGGTGCATCAGCGCGAGCGCCAACAGCACGAGGTCCGGGCGCTCACGGATGCGCAGCGCCGCGGCCGCGCCGCGTGCCACGGGCGGCGCCCGCCGCGCCGGAGCCGCCGCGACGGCCGCCGTCATGTCGACCCGTGGGCCCCCGCGCCGACCAGCTCCGCCTCCGGCGCGTCTGCCTGATCGTGCACCGCGCACAGGGTCACCACGCGCGCCCCCGTGGGCACCGTGGCGGCCATCGCGTTACGGCTGTCGACGACCAGGCGCGCGTGGTCCCGCAGCATCTGATAGTCGATCGCGCGATGATCGGTGACGATCACCACCGCGTCCGCGAGCGCGACCACTTCCGTGGTGAGGGGTATCGACGTCCGCACGTAGCCGTCCTCCCGAATCACCGGCACGAGCGGATCGTGGTACTCGACCGACGCGCCGAGCTCCTCCAGCAGGCGGAAGACGTCGAGCGCGGGGCTCTCGCGCAGATCGTCGATGTCGCGCTTGTACGCCACGCCGATCACCAGAATGCGGCTGCCGCGCACGGACTTCTCGTCGTCGTTCAGCGCGTGCGCCACCTTTTCGACGACGTACGCGGGCATCTGGCTGTTGATCTCGCTCGCCAGGTCGATGAACCGCGTCTTGTAGTTCAGCGTCCGCATCTTCCACGCGAGATAGTGCGGGTCGAGCGGAATGCAGTGGCCGCCGATCCCCGGGCCGGGCGTGAACTTCATGAACCCGAACGGCTTCGTCGCGGCCGCGTCGATCACTTCCCACACGTCCACGCCCAGCTTGTCGCACACGATCGCCATCTCGTTCACGAGCCCGATGTTCACCGAGCGGAACGTGTTCTCGAGCAGCTTCGTCAGCTCCGCGGCTTCGGGATTCGACACCGGCACGATCGTGTCGATCGCTCTCGCGTAGAGCGCCGTGGCGACCTCCGTGCACGCCGGCGTGATGCCGCCGATCACCTTGGGTGTGTTCTTCGTGTGCCAGGTGGGGTTCCCGGGATCCACGCGCTCCGGGCTGAACGCCAGGAACACGTCCTCGCCCACGACATAGCCCCCGTCCTCGAGCATCGGCTGCAGCAGCTCGCGCGTCGTCCCGGGATACGTGGTGCTCTCGAGCACCACGAGGAGTCCCGGATGCGCGTTGTCGGCGATCGTCTGTGCTGCGGCTTGCACGTACTGCATGTCCGGATCGCGCGTCTTCACGAGCGGTGTCGGCACGGCGACGGCGATCGCGTCCGCCGTGGCCAGCACGGAATCATCGGACGTGGCGATGAAGCGGCCGGCGCGCACGAGCGCCGCGACCTCGGAGCTCGGCACGTCCTGGATGTGCGATTCGCCGGCCATGAGGCCGAGCACCGCACGCTCGCTCACGTCGTAGCCAACGACGCGGAAGCCCGCCTTCGCGAATTCGACGGCGAGCGGAAGGCCCACGTAGCCGAGTCCGATCACGCCGACGATCGCGGACCGGTCCTCGATGCGCGCAAGCAGTTGCTGTTTCATTCGTGCACCATGGGAATCAGTGGCGGGCGTGGCGTCGTGGGTCGACGCCTCCCTCGCGGCGCCGCAGATGCAAGACTTGCGCGGCGCACGAGGCGGCTCGGTGCACCTCCGCTAACGCGCACCCGCACAACGGTCTAGCGAACGGCGCGTCGCCCGGTTCACGGCGCGCCGATCGCGCGCGGTGTGGCGCGCGCGCAGCACTCCGCGCGAGCGTGCGCCACGCCATCGCCACATCGGAGCAACGGCAATCGCCTGACGGTGCGTCGGCGGTCCGTCACCGTGACGAGCCCGCGCAACACAACTGACGCGCCGTTGCCACTCACGACGCCGGCACATCGCCGCGCGGCGGAGGCCCACGCGACGATAAGCCGCGCCATCGCATCGACTTGCCCGCCGCGCCGGCGCGAGTCGGGTTCCGGAATGAGCATTGCCCCACGTCGGGCACGAGCATCGACGGCGCGGATCGTCGATGCGAGTTCGCTCATTCAGCGCGGCTCATAACGATGCTACCCTCTCCCAATCCTTCGGTGATGTTCCAGCCGGTTGCCGACGGCGCCGTTCTGCTCCACACCGAGGACGAGATCTACTTCGGCCTGAACGCCGTCGGTGCTCGCGTCTGGCAGCTGCTGCCGCCGAATTGTGCGGAGCTCGACGATCTCTGCTCCACCCTGACGGCGGTGTACCCGGACGCCGATCCGGTGATGGTGCGAGCGGACGTCGTGGAGTTGCTCACGCAGCTGCGCGACAATCGCCTCGTCGTCGACCCGGCCTGAGCGGACGACTGCCATGGCTGTCCTGCGCGCGACGCGACGCCTGCTCGCGCTTCCGCTCTCCGAGGTCGCCGATCTCGTGATCGCCCAGCGCATGCTGCTCGCGGCACTGCACAGCGTGCGCCGTCGGCCGCGCGGCCAGCTCCTCCACCCGCTCGCGGCGGCCGCGGCGACCCGCGGCGACGACGCGGACAGGCGCTGGATCGAGCGGATGGCGACGGCAGTCGATCGCGTTGCGCGCTTCGGCGTCTTCCGGCCGACCTGCCTCGTGCGTGCCGTCGCGCTCGAGCGACTGCTCCAGCGGAGGCACGCGGGGCCGGCCGCCGTGCGCGTCGGCGTGCATCGCGAGCGCGATCGCCTCTTCGCACATGCCTGGATCGAGCTGGGCGGCACCGTCGTTGGCGACGACCCGGCGTTCGTCCGCCGCTTCGTCCCGTTGCACGACTTCTCGGCACTCCCGCAATGAGCGCGTTCCTCGCCACCACCTGCCACGTCTCGCCCGACCGGATGCGAGCGGCCCGTCACTGCCTGCACTTTCTCGGCGGCGACGCCGACGACGCGTGGGCCGACGCGCGGGTCGAGATCGTGCTCACGCGGAAGACCTGGGAGCTGGCCGACGACTTCAGCGGGCCGTGCGGCATTCTCCGGCGCGACGACCTCACCGTCGCCGCCGACGCGTCGATCTACGCACGCGAGCTCCTGCGCGCCGATCTCGCCGCGGCCGGCGTCCGCGCCGGCGGCACCACGCCCGCGCACCTGATCGCCGCGGCCTACCGCGCCTGGCACGAGCGGCTCGGCGATCATCTCATTGGGGATTTCTCATTCGCGATCTGGGATGGCGCGCGCCGGCGGCTGCTGGTCGCCCGCGACCCGGCCGGATCGCGCCCGCTGTTCTTCGCCGAGGTGCCCCGCTGCGGCGTGGTGGTGGCGTCGTCCGCGCGCGCCGTCGTCGAGCTCCTCGGCCGCGGCACGGTGCTGAACCTCGCGACCCTCGGCGCCCAGGTCGCCGGACTGCCCTGGGCGCTCGGCCGCGACACCGCGTATGACGACGTCGAGGCGCTGCCGCCCGGCCACGTGCTGATCGCCGAGGGCGATCGCGTGCGCATCGAGCGGTTCTGGAAGCCGCCGCTCGCGCCGTCGCCCGACCCGATGCGCGCCGACGACGCGCAGGCGGCCCTCCGCGAGCTGATCGCGACCGCCGTCGCCGATCGCTGCGGCGCCGACCGCACGACCGTGTGGATGAGCGGCGGATGGGATTCGACCGCCGTCTTCGGCGCGGGCCAGAGCATGCTGGCGCGCGACGAGCGCCGGCGCCTGCGGCCCGTCTCGATCAGCTACCCGCGCAACGACCCGGGATACGAAGACGGGTGGATTCAGTCGGTCGCGGCCTACTGGAACGTCGACGTGCAGTGGCTGCACAGCGCCGACATTCCGCTGCTCGACGGCCTGGAGCAGCGCGCCGCCGAGACCGACGAGCCGCCCGCACATCTCTATGAATTGTGGAACCGCGCCCTGGCGCGCGCGACCCGCGCCGCCGGCGCCCGCATCGCGCTCGACGGCAGCGGCGGCGATCAGCTCTTTCAGGTGTCGGACATCGTGCTCGCCGATCTGCTCCGCGACGGGCGCTGGCTCGCCGCCGTGCGTCACACGCGGGCCCGCGGGCACGGGTGGCGCCATCTCGTGCGCCTCGGCGTTGCCCCGCTGCTGCCGACGACGCTCCTCAACACCGCCGAGCGGGTGCTCGGCCGCGACCTGCCGCGGCACTATCTCGAGCGCCGCGTCGCGTCGTGGATGCGCCGCGACTTCGTCGACGCCTATCAGCTCCGGGAGCGCGATCTCGACGTGCTCACGTCCGTGCGCGGCGAGAGCTTCGCGCACAACGAGAGCATGCTGTTTCTCACGCTGCCCATGTGGAGCTGGGGCGCGTCGTACATGCACGGCCCGTTGCTCCAGGAAGGCGTCGAGCCGCGCTCGCCGCTGCTCGACCGGCGCGTCGTCGAGTTCGCGCTCTCCCGCCCCGTGGCGGAGCGGGCGAGCGCGCGCGAGACCAAGATCCTGCTCCGCCGCGCGATGCGCGGGCTGCTGCCCGAGCACGTGCTCGAGCCGCGCCCGCACCGCACGGGCACGACCGTCGGCTTCTCGCGCATGCGGATGCGCGAGGCCTATCCCCGGCTCGTCGCGCGCCTGTTCGCGCAACCGCTCCGGCTCGCCGATTACGGCATGGTCGAGCCGAGCATCCTGCGCGACGAAGCGGATCGGGTGTGCGCGGGACAGGCCGACGAGTTCGCGCGCGTCAACCTGTTTCACGCCATGAAAGTGGAATTCTGGCTGCGAGGGCTCGAGGCGCGGTCGGCGGCAGCGGCCGCCGCGCGCGCGAGCTCCGCATCGACTTCGCGACAATTCGTCGCGAGCTGTGCGGGCCAGTCGCCCGCGATTGTTCACAGGAGTGGTTATGTACACGAAGCCTGAAGTGCAGCGCTTCGGCTCGCTCCGCGAGCTGACCCTGATCGGTTTCGGGGCCGATGGTGACGGTGGTCTGTTCGGCAGTGGCTTCCTCGATGGGCCGTTCGGCGCCCGTTCGTAATACCAAGTCGGGCGGTGCCGGTCGCGCCGGCACCGCCCGCGTTGGTGACTGACCATGCCTGATTATCAGATGTTCGGCGGCATCCTGCGCTCGGAGCTCGATCTGCTCGAGCTCGCGCCCTGCGGCGGCCCTCCGCCGCGGTGGACGCTCACGCGCGCGGAACGGCCCGCCGTCGCCACGAACGTGCAGCCGCTCGGCACCGAGCCGGTCGACCCCGGCGTGACCGTCACGCTGTCCCGCGCCGACGGATTCTTCCGGCTCGTGTACACCGATACGGGCACGTTCGACATCTCGGCCGACGGGTCGCGCATCCGATGGACACCGCCGCACGGCGTGAATCTCGACGCCGCGCGCAAGGACGTGCTCGGGCGCGTGCTCGCCGTCTGTCTCGAGCTGCAACACGTCGCGACGCTGCACGGCAGCGCCGTCCAGCTCGCGGATGACGGCGTGGCGTTTCTCGCCCCCAAGTTCCACGGCAAGTCGACGACCGCCGCGGCGCTCGTCGATCGCGGCGCACGACTGCTCGCCGACGATCTCGTGGCCGTCACCGATCATGACCACCCGCACGTGCTGCCCGCCGTGCCCGTCGTCCAGCTCTGGAATGACTCGGCCGAGCGCGTGGGGCGCATCGACGCGTCGCAGCGGGGATTCGGCGGATCGCCCAAGGCGCAGATCGGGTGGGACGCGGATTCGCGCAACGCCGCCGAGCCCGTGCCGTTCGCCGCGGTGTATCTGCTCGCGCCGTTCGCGCCGTCCGGCGCACGCCGCGTGCGCCGCGAGCAACTGCCGCACTTCGCGGCCACGCTCGCCCTGCTCGGCCAGACGAAGATAGGTGCGCTGCTCGGCCCGGCCTGGCGCGGCGCGCTGCTCGAGCGCTTGAGCAGGCTCGCGTCGCTCGTTCCGGTCTACCGGCTCGAGGTGCCGCGGGACTACGCTCGGCTCGACGAGCTGACGGACGCGCTCATGTCCTGGCACGAGGCGGTGCCCGCCCTGGCGGAGGCGTGACGCGCATGCGTGCGAGCGCGCCGCACGACGATCTCGTTCGGGTCGACGCACTGACCAAGCGCTTCGTCGCGCGCCGCTCGTTCGTCGATTCGATCGCGCATCCGCTCGATCGGCGATACGTCGAGGTGCTTCGCGGCGTCTCGCTGCACGTGCGCCGCGGCGAGTTCTTCGGCTTGCTCGGGCCAAACGGCGCGGGCAAGACCACGCTGTTCAAGATTCTCTCGACGCTCGTGCTCCCCGACGGCGGCACGGCACGCGTCGCGGGTGCCGACGTCGCGCGCGAACCGCACGCCGTGCGCCGGGTGCTGACGCCCGTCATCGCCGACGAGCGCAGTCTCTACTGGCGGCTCACCGGGTTGGAGAATCTGCGGCTCTTCGCCGCCCTCTACGGACTGAGCGCGGCGGACGCGCGGCAACGTGCCGACGCGCTGATCGACACCGTCGGCCTCGCGTCCGCGCGCGATCGCATGGTCGCGACGTATTCGTCCGGCATGAAGCAGCGCCTGCTGATCGCGCGCGCCCTGCTCTCCCGCCCCGCCGTCCTCCTGCTCGACGAACCCACGCGCAGTCTCGATCCCGTGAGCGCACGAGACTTCCGGCGCTTCCTGCGCGACGAGATCGTGGAGCGGCAGGGCTGCACCGTGCTCCTCGCCACGCACGACGCCGACGAAGCGTTCGAGCTGTGCGACCGGCTCGCCGTGCTCGATCGCGGCCGCGTCGTCGCGACCGGCACGACGCGCGAGCTGTCGGAGCTCGCGGGCAGCCGGCGCTATCGCGCGGTGGTCGCCGCCGGCGACGGCGAGAACGCGCGCGCGACGCTCGACGCGTGCGGCTGGTTCGCCGCGGCGAGCATCGCGGGCGACGAGAGCTCGTGGGCCTCGATCGACGGCAGCGTCGGCGCGCACGTCGACGGCGCCGACGTCGTGCGGCGGCTCGTGTCGGACGGCGTGCGCGTCGCCGAATTCTCGCGCCTGCCGCTCTCGCTCGCCGATCTCGTCGAGCGGCTCGTCGAGCGCGGGAGGGTGGCATGACGCGCGTGCTCGCGCTGATGCGGGCGCACTGGCAGACGATGAAGAGCTACCGCGTGCAGACGCTCATCTCGTTCGCGGCGATCGTCGCCAGCATCGTCCCGCTGTATTTCGTCGCCGGCGCGGTGCAGCCGATCATGAGCGGCTCGATCAAGTCCGAGGGCGGCAGCGCGTTCGGCTTTCTCGCCGTCGGGTACGCCACGTTCATGCTCGTCTCGATGGCGGTGAGCGCCCTCCCCCAGGCCGTCTCGGAACGCATCAACAGCGGCGTGTTCGAGGCGCTCCTCACGACGCCGACCGGCATCGTGGAGCTGCTGGTGGGCCTCAACGCATTCGACCTGCTGCTCGCGACGCTCCGCGCGGTCGTGCTGCTCGGCGCCGCGGCGCTGCTCGGCGCCACGATCATTCCCGGCCGCGTCCTTCCGGCGGCGATCATCCTCGCGCTGATCGTCGCCGCGCACATGCCGATCGGCGTCCTCGGCGCCGCGATGATCCTCGCGTTTCGCACCACCGGACCGCTGCCCAAGCTCGCCGTCACACTGAGCGCGCTGCTCGGTGGCGTGTACTATCCCACGAGCGTCGTCCCGTCGTGGCTCCGGCTCGTCTCCGACGTGCTGCCGCTCAGCTATGGTCTGCGCGCCCTGCGCCGCGTGCTCCTTCAGAACGCATCGCTCGTCGACGTTGCGCCGGACGTCGCCGCGGTCGCCGCCGCGGCCGTACTGCTCGCGGCCACCGCCGCGCTCGCGTTCTCCTACGCACTCCGGCACGCGAGGGCGCAGGGCACACTGACGCAGTATTGAGCGCGCCATGCACCTGCTCCCCGCCGAAGCACGCATCCTCTTCCTCGCGCTGGCGCCGGACGACGCGCGCGACGAGGCCGCGCTCGCGCCGCTTGCGACGCCACACACGAATTGGCGGCTCGTGACGCATCTCGCCGAACGCGAACGGCTGCTGTCCGTGCTCTGGTACGGGCTCCGGGATGTCGACGTCGTGCCGCGCGAGATGCAGGCCGCCATCCGCCGGCGCACCGCCGTCATCGAGTTCCGCATGGCGGCAACCCGCGCTCGCCTCGAGCAGATCGTTTCGCGCCTCGCCGCGGAAGGCATCCCGTCGCTGCTCCTCAAGGGCGCGGCGCTCGCGTCGTCGGTGTACCCGTCGTTCGCCCATCGGCCCATGAACGATCTCGACGTGCTCGTCCCGGCCGACGACGCCGCGCGCGCGTGGCAGCACGTGCGCGCGCTCGGCTGGACGCCCGAGCAAGACGGCGGCGCCGAATTTCACGAAGCGTTTCATCACCTCAAGCCGCTCGTCGATCCGAGCGGCAGCGGCATCGTCGTCGAGATCCATCGCTCCATGATGCCGCGTCCGGGGCCGTTCGTGCTCGCGAACGAGGAGATCTGGAGCGAGTCCACGGAAGCGCGCCTCGGCGGCGCGTCCGCCCGCGTCCCCTCCGACCTGCATCAGCTGCTGCACCTCAGCGTGCACTTCGCCTGGTCGCATTACCTGGCCGGCGGCCTCGCCCGCGCGGTGCGCGACGTCGCCCATCTCACCGCGCGCCGCGACATCGACTGGGATAAATTTTTATCTCTCGCCCGATCCGCGCGCGCCAGCACCTGCGCGTTCTGGACGCTTCGCCTCTCCAAATCGCTCGGCGCCGCACGGGTGCCGGACCCGGTGCTGCGCGCGCTCCGCCCGCCGCTGCCGCATGCGGCGATTCGAACGCTCGAGCGCGCGTACGTCACGGCCGCGCTCTTCGACCTCTGCCCGTCGCTCGCGGCCCGCAAGGCGCTGTGGACCGTCGGCGTGCAGCCGCGGCGCTCCGGCCACGGCGCGCACCGGCCGTGGCAGGTGACGGAGCGCTTTCGCCAGGTGTTCCACGAAGGGCCCAAGCCTCCGCTGCCCGAGCGCGTGCGCGGTCAGCTTCGGCGCGCCGACGCCTGGCTGCGATTCGCCCGCGCGATGGGCGGCGGGAGCATGGCGTCGTAATTCGTCGGCGCGGCACAGCGGCTGGGGCCGCTTCTCGAATCTCGTGTAAACACTCGCGGCGCGGCCCGGAATGCGCCAGCTTACACGCCCGTGACGAAAGTTCCAGACCCGGCCAGCGCACGCGATCGCATCTCGCGGCACGCGAACAACGACCGCCACGAGCGCGAGAATTCGTCGCTGTATCGTGCGCTCGTCGAAAGCGTGAAGGACTACGCGATCTTCGCCCTCGATAGCACGGGGCACATTCTCACCTGGAACGAAGGCGCGCAGCGGCTCAAGAACTACACCGCGGACGAGATCATCGGAAAGCACTTCTCGATCTTCTATCCGCCGGAAGACGTCGCCGCGCACAAGCCGCAGCGCGAGCTCGAGATCGCGGCCCGCGACGGCCGCGTGGAAGATGAAGGCTGGCGCGTTCGCAAGGACGGCTCGCGCTTCTGGGCGAACGTCGTCATCACGGCGCTCGTCGACGAGTCGGGAAAGCTGTACGGCTTCGCCAAGGTGACGCGCGACCTCACCCACCGTGTACAGGCCGAGGAGCAGGCACGCGCACTGGCCGCGGAGACCGCGGCGCGCGCCGCGACCGAGGCGCGCAACCGCGAGCTCGAGCAGCTCACCGACAAGCTCCGCGATCAGGCGAAGGAGCTCGAGGCCGAGCGCGAGGAAGCACAGTCGCTCGCCGAGGAGCTGGAAGAGACGAATCAGCAGCTCCAGGAAGTCGTGATCGAAGCCGAAGCCGCGCGCGATCAGGCCGACGAGGCGCAGGAATTCACGCGCGGCATTCTCGAGAGCATCTCCGATCCGTTCGTCGTGCAGGACGCCGAGTGGCGATTCCAGTACGTCAACGAAGCGGCCGCGAAGCTCTTCAGCCGCTCGCACCCGAGCGACACGCACGCGCTGATCGGGAAAGTGGTGTGGGACCTCTACCCCGAGCTGCGCGGCACCGACTTCGAGCGCGAGATGCGGCGCGCCGTCCAGGAGCAGAAGCCCGTCACGTTCGAGGCGTTCTACCCGCCGCGCGGCGAGTGGTCGATGATGTTCTGCTACCCGCTCGCCGGCGGCGGCCTCGCGACGCAGTGGAAGGACATCACGGCACGCAAGCAAGCCGAGGAGGCCGCGCACTATCTCACGCGCGCCACCGAGGTGCTCAGCTCATCGCTCGACTACACCTCCACGCTCAACGAGCTCGCCAAGCTCGTCGTGCCGCGCCTCGCCGACTGGTCCGCCGTGGAGATCGTGAACGAGCAGGGCGTGTCCGAGCAGATCGCGGTCGCGCACGTCGATCCGGCCAAGGTGCGCTGGGCACGCGAGCTGAACGAGCGCTACCCGCCCGATCGGAACGCGCCGAGCGGCGCGCCGAACGTGCTGCGCACCGGCAAGCCGGAGCTCTGGTCCGAGATCCCGCGCGACCTGCTCGAGGCGGGCGCTCAGGATGCGGAGCACCTGCGTATCATCCGCGAGCTGAACCTGCACTCGGCGATGGTCGTGCCGCTCATCGCGCGCGACCGGACGCTGGGCGTAATGACGCTCATCTCCGCCGAGTCGGGGCGCCGCTACACGCAGATGGATCTCAATCTCGCCATGGAGCTCGCGCGCCGCGCGGCGCTCGCCGTCGACAACGCGCGCCTGCACCGGGCCGCCGTCGAGGCACAGCACACCGCGGAGCAGGCCAACCTCGCCAAGACCGAGTTCCTGACGACGATGAGCCACGAGCTCCGCACCCCGCTGAACGCGATCGCGGGCTATGCGGAGCTGCTGCGGATGGGTATCCAGGGCCCGCTCACGCCCTCGCAGGACGAGTACATGCAGCGGATCCAGCGCAGCCAGCATCACCTGCTGTCGCTGATCAACGACGTGCTGAACTTCGCCAAGCTCGAGGCGGGCCGCGTGGAGTACGAGTACGAGACCGTCGACGTGCGCGACGTGCTCGCCGAGATGGAAGCGCTCGTGCTGCCGCAGATCAAGCAGGCGCAGCTCGCGTTCGAGTACCGCCCGTGCTCCGACGCAGTCGACGTGCGGGCGGACGTCGAGAAGATGCGGCAGATCATCCTCAACCTGCTGTCCAACGCGATCAAGTTCACGCCGGCGGGCGGCTCGATCGGCGTCGAGTGCGGCGCGCGAGACGACGTCGGCTACGTCGTCGTCCGCGACACGGGCCCCGGCATTCCGCCCGAGAAGATCGACGCGATCTTCCAGCCGTTCGTGCAGCTCGGCCGCTCCACCACCGAGCGCCAGGCCGGCACGGGCCTCGGCCTCGCGATCAGCCGCGATCTCGCCCGCGCGATGCGCGGCGACCTGACCGTGGCGAGCACCGTCGGCCAGGGCGCCGCGTTCACGCTCGAGCTGCCGCTCGAGCGGGCATCGCGTCAGTAGAAGTTGCGGAGCTGCACCTGCGTGTTATTCAGGTACACGCCGTAGAGGTGTACGAAGTCGCCCGTCCGCAGGTTGTTGAACCGCGTGACGTCGTTCTGCGAGATGTTGTACGGCAGCGAGACCGTCAACAGCACGCCGTTGCCCGTGTCCATCGTGAACCAGCCGTTCGTCCGATCGACCTGCCGCACCGTGCCCTGCAGCGACTGGACGGTCCCGTTCACCGAGCCGGTGCCCGAGTTCGTGGAGCCCTGCACCGGCTGCGTCACCTGGATCTGGTCGGTGTAGTACGCGCCGTTGCCGTTGTCCTGGATGCGCGCGACCACCTGATCGCCGTACTCGAGCGACGTCACCGGGAAGTTCTGGTTCTGATAGGTCACCTGCGTGTTGGCGTCGTAGCTCACCGTGATCGACTGCCCGTTCGACTGCTGCAGCGTGATCTGCTGGTACCGCGTGTCCACGCTCTGCACCGTGCCGGTGAGCTGGTTCTGCGGCGCGAGCACGCCGCCGAGCACATTGCCGAGCGACCCCATGTTCGCGCACGCGCCCGCCGACACCATCATCAGCGCCGCGGCCGCGCGACGCGCCATCGTCTGAAACTGCATCGTTGAGACTCCAGGTTTAGCCCGCCGAAACAAAAAGCAACGGCGGTGCCGGAGCACCGCCGTCGTGAGAATTTTCCGCGCGCGTCAGTTGCCGGACGACGCTCGCGGCGCCGGCGGGAGCTGCGCCAGGCGCGCCTTCATCGAGTTGAACGCGGCGGAGTTCGTCTCCAGCGTCCTGAGCTCGCTCTGCGGCACCTGCGAGAGCATCCGCTGCACGTCGGCCACGCGGTCCTGCGTGCCCGGGTGATCGGAGAACCACGAGCTCACCGCGCTGTTGCCGCCGCTCTGCTGCTCTTCGGCGAGCAGCTTCTGGAAGAACGTGAGCATCCCCGTCGGGTTGATGCCCGCGTTGATCATGTTGCGGAAGCCGCCCTCGTCCGCCTGCACCTCGTCCGTGCGGCTGAACTTGGCGAACACCGCCGTGCCGCCGATCTGGATCGCCGCGGCCGCCGCCTGGTTGTTGCACACCCCGGTGAGGGCGCACGCCAGGCCGACGCCGATGTTCGCGCCCTGCGCCTGCTCCATCTGCTTCACCGAGTGCCGCTCCACCACGTGCTCGATCTCGTGGGCGAGCACCGATGCCACTTCGCTCTCGTTGGAGGCGCGCGAGAGCACGCCGCGATTCACGTAGATGAAGCCGCCGGGGAGGGCGAACGCGTTCACCACGTCGGTGTTCACCACCGCGAACTGCCACTGCAGGTCGGCGCGCGACGTATGGCTCGCGATCCGCTGGCCCAGGCTGTTCACGTAGCCGACCACGACCGGATCCTGCAGCAGCGGAAGCTGCTGGTTGACCTGCGCCGCCTCCTGCTGACCCATCTGGATTTCCTGCTGCTGCGACACGCCGCATGCGCCGAGGGCGAGCGATGCGGCGGCGACGCACGCCGCCCGCGCGGCGAGTCGCATCTGCGCTGTGTTCATCTGATTGCTCCTGTGCTGTGCGGTCGAGCGCGCTGCGCGCGCGCTGACAGGCCCAACGCAGGACCCAGGCCGCCGAGGGCGTGACATGGCCTGCCTTCCGTCGCACGCCGGCGCATGTAACCTTTGCGGTATGCACTCGCCTCGCCTCTGCCGTACACTCGCGGCCGCCTCCGTCGTTGCCGCCGCGCTCGCTCCGCACGCCGCCGTCCGTGCGCAATCGTCGCCGCTCCCCGTCGTTGCGCTCCGCCGCGGGCTCGTCATCACACACTCGGTCCGCGTCGCGCGCAACGCGTATCGCCTCGCCGCACCCGCGTCGATGGACTCCGCCGTCATCACGGTGCGCGGCGACGACGTCACCGTCGACTTCGACGGCGCGACGCTCGCCGGCATCGCGCCCAATGCCGATCCCGACCTCGCGACGGGCGTCGGCGTCCGCATCGACGGCGGACACAACGTCCGCATCATCAACGCGACGATCCGCGGCTACAAGGTCGGCCTCCTCGCGCGCGGCACGCACGGGCTCACGCTCGCGCACGACGACCTCGGTCACAACTACAAGCCGCGCCTGTTCAGCCTCGTCGAGCACGAGAGTCTCGCCGACTGGCTCTCGCACCACCACAACGAGCACGACGAGTGGCTGCGCTTCGGCGCCGGCGCGTACCTCGCCGACGTCCGCGGCGGCGAGATCCGCGACGTCACCATCGAAGAGGGCATGGAAGGCCTCATGCTCGCGCGCTCGGACAGCCTTCGCATCTGGAACAACGCGATCGAGTTCAACTCCGGCGTCGGCATCGGCCTCTATCGCTCGAGCGACAACACGATCATGCACAACCGCGCGAGCTACAACGTGCGCGGCTACAGCCACGGCTTCTACCGCCGCGGCCAGGACTCGGCGGACCTGCTCATCTACGAGCAGAGCTCCGGCAACGTCGTCGCCTACAACTCGATGACGCACGGCGGCGACGGCCTGTTCCTCTGGGCCGGCCAGAGCACCATGGACACGGGCGAGGGCGGCGCGAACGACAACGTGTTCTTCATGAACGATTTCAGCTTCGCGCCCACCAACGGCATGGAAGCCACGTTCGCGCGCAACGCGTTCGTGCAGAATCGCGTCGAAGGATCCGACTACGGGCTCTGGGGCGGGTACAGCTTCAATTCGCTCGTCGTGCGCAACGAGTTCGCCCGCAACCGCACCGGCATCGCCATCGAGCACGGCAACGGCAACACGATCGCCGACAACTGGTTCGATCACGATTCCGTGGCGATCAACCTGTGGGCGAATCCGTCCGAGCCCGCCGACTGGGGCTACCCCAAGCACCACGATACGAAGAGCCACGATTACGAGATCGCGGGCAACGCGTTCGTCGGCAACCGGGTCGCGGTGCGCCTCGCCAACTCGTCAGACATCCGCATCGAGCACAATCGCTTTTTCGGCGTCGACAGCATGCTCGCCGTGCGCGACACCAGCCGCTACGCGCTCGCCGACGATTCGTCATTCGCCGACACCGCGCACGCCGCCGGCACGCCGATCCCGCTGCCCCTCGCCGTCCCCGAGCGCTACACCCCGGCGCCGCTTCCCGGCGGCATCGACGCCCGCGCCACGGACTCGCTCGCCCGCCGCCCGCGCTCGGCGATCATCGTCGACGAGTGGGGCCCGTACGACTACCGCTATCCCCGGCTCTGGCCCGCCGACAGCACACACGCCGATCCCCTCCGCCTCCGCGTGCTCGGGCCGCCGGGCACGTGGCGCGTCGTCCGGCGCCGCGGCGTACGCTCGCTGTCCGCGACCAGCGGCCGCACCGGCGACACGATCAGCGTCATTCCTGCATCGCCATATGATTGGATGGTCACGCTGGAATACACCGGCGCCGCCACCGAATCGCCTCGCGGCCTGCGCCGGCGGGCCGGCGCGCCATACCAGTTCTCATACGGCCGGTTCGAGACCGCGCACGAGTGGCACGTCGGCTTCTACACCTGGAGCGACAGCACCGACCCGCGCACACACGCGGCCGCGTTCGACGCGCTGCTCCGCGGCACCCCGGCCGCGACCGCCACGCCGGCGCGCCTCGACTACGAATGGTATCGCCCGACCGTGCAGGGCCTGCCGCTCGAGAAGTGGGCCGCCGTCGCGACCACCACGGTGGCGCTCGCCCCCGGGCGCTACACGCTGCGCACGATCAGCGACGACGCCATTCGCGTCTGGATCGACGGCAAGCTCGCGATCGACGACTGGACGCCGCACGAATCCATCGTCGATCACGCGCCGATCGCCGGCGGCACGCATCAGATTCGCGTCGAGTACTATCAGCTCGACGGGTGGACGGAGTTGCGCGCCGAGATCGTGCGCGGCACGCAGCGCTCGACCGGGTCCGCCGGCCCGCACTGAGTCAGGACTGGCGCTGCAGCCGCACGAGCAGCAACAAGCCCGTGAGCGCGATCGCCCCGCCGAGGAACATGTTCATGCTCGGGTAGTGCGTGCCCGAGTCGGGATTGTCCCGCGACATGCCTCGGCCGGCGGCGTCGGCGAACGCCATGATCGCGCCGGTCAGATGGTAGCCCGGCGCGACGAACCGCTGCACGAGTATGCGCTCGGTGGGCCGCACCCGCTGCCAGAACGCGTTCCCCGTGCGCCACGCCATCGGCGTGTCGTCGCGATGGCCGTCGGCGCGGACCGTCTCGAGATAGTACGTCGTCGTCTGGCGGCCCGAGTACCAGTGCTTGCGGCTGATCATCACCGACTCCACGCGGCACGCGTCGCCATCGGCCGGCGTGCGGCCGGTCGCGTTCGCGGCCGCGTCGAGCCACTGCGTCTGGCAGCTCGGGCTCGCGTGATACACCGGCGCCATCTTCTCGTCGCTCCAGCCGGACCACGCGCCGTAGCTCGCCTGCGCCGCGCCGACGCCGATCATCGCGAGAATGATCCATTTGCGCCGCGCGGACGTGCCGCGCCCGGATGCACGAAGAGTCGAGCCCGTGGCCGGTCTCGACTCCGTCGTCTCGCTGATCACCGTGCGCGTGCCATCGGGATTCACCCGGACGCGCCGCGTGGTGACGTTCACGTTCACGTGCGCCTTCACGTTCCCGTCGAGGTGCACGCCCTCGCGCTCGAGCAATTCCCGAATCAGATCGTCCCGCGCATCGGACGGGTCCCGCGGCTCACTCGGTTTCGACATCCGACCCCCTCCGTCATCGGTCGCAACGGTGGACAGCCAGACTGCTGGAACGCTACGGCACGCGGCGGATCAGATCAGCCGTTGTTCGCGTTGACCCACGGGTCGGCCGCGAGCCAGCTCGAGTTCGGCGCGAACAGGAACACCAGGCTTCCGTTCGCGAGCTTCGGCAGCAGGCGCTGCGCGCGATCGGGCTCCATCGCCGGGCAGCCTTCGCTGCGCCCCGCCCTGCTCGGCGTCACGTACGGCGCCCCGTGCGCCACCACGCCACGCGCGAGCGCGTTCGTGTTGAAGCCCTTCGACACGCCGTCGAGCCGCAGTCCGATCGAGTGATACAGGCGACCGCCCGCGTGGCCGGTGAACGCGTACGTCGCGCGCGTCACGTACAGGCCGAGCGACGTCTCCGCGCTCCCCGAGCCGTTCGAGAAGCGGGTCGGGATGCCGTACTGTGACGTCGACGAGCCGCGGCCGTGCGCCACGGTGAACGGGCCCTCGATGATCTTCAGATTTTCCATATCGAACACGTAGCCGCGCGTCGTGGTGCTCGGCAGGCCGTAGTCGACGAAGTAGAGGTACGGCTTCTTCACGTCGTCCGGGTGCGCGCTCTTGTACTCGAAGTACGCCTTGAAGGCGTCATCGAGCGCATTGGGCGAGCTGAGCGGACGGACCGCGGATTCGAGCGCGGCGATCGCATCCTTCGTTTCCATCGCCACCGAGCTCATCGCGGCCGCCGACGTGCCGCTGGAGTCCGTCGCGGCCGCGCTCGCCACCGTGGTCGAGCCCGTCACGAAAGCAGTCGCCGCGTTCATCACTGGTCCTCGCGCATTGTGGCCCGGCAGAAGCCGAGCTCCGCCGAACAGCACGGCGGTCGCTCCGATCAAGACGTTTTGCAGCACTTGCTTCCGTGGTTTCATCAGGGATCTCTCCTGTTGGTGGGAAACGCTGTCAGTAGGACGCGCGTGCGGGCAGGTGGGCACGCGCACGTTCACGGGGTCGCGACTAGGCGATCCCGAACGACCCGTTGGTGTTGTGTTGGATCTCTAAATTTACCCTGGCGGAGGCCTAATGTAAACCCTTGTCAGGATTTGACTTAAGCTGAGGTTGCCCGCGTCGGGCCGAACCCGACCGTTGCCCGGTCGAGGCAGCCGCTCGAGACGACCGCCTCCCTGGTATAGTGCCGCGCGCACCGAGGTGTTCCACGACTCGGCGGACTCGGCGGCGCGTGAAGCAGTGCACGGAAGATGCAGCGCGCCGCGCCTCGCCCGACTCGACCGCAACGGGTCGGCATGACGCTGGGGCAGGCGCCGTCATGAGCGTTCTCTAATCAACCGGGCTTCGTCCCATGGCCTCACAAATGCGATTCACCATTCGCGCATGTGGACAACAGGAGGCCTGATATGCCCTCGTGGAGCGACAAGGACGAGCGGATGTACGAGCACATCAAGGAAGGCTACGAGAAGCGCGGCAAGAAGGAGGACACCGCGGAGGAGATCGCCGCGCGCACGGTGAACAAGGAGCGGCGCGAGGAAGGACGCACGCCGAACAAGCGGACCGAAGGCACGGGCAATCCGCGCCATGGGCTCGAGGCACGCAGCAAGGACGAGCTCGAGAATCGCGCCGAGGAGCTCAACGTGAAGGGTCGGAGCAGCATGAGCAAGAAGAAGCTCGTGCAGGCGATCCGGAAGAAGGAGCGCTGAGCGGCCGGCTCAGCCTGCGTCCGGCGACGGCACGTCGAAGCCGTACCGCACCGGGTTTTCCGCGATGCGCGCAGCGGCGATCAGCTTCGGCACGTAGTCGCGCGTTTCCGCCGGCAGCGCGCCCGCGATGCGGTAGTAGTCGGCATCCGTCCCGGACGTCTTCCCCGTCACGCGCTTCAGCGCGCGCTGCACCGTCGTCGGCCCGGCGTTGTACGCCGCGGCGGCCAGATACCACGATCCGAAGCGGTCGTGCAGATCGCTCAAATAGGCGAGCGCCGCGTCCGTCGACTTCGCCGGATCCTTGCGCTCGTCCACGTGCGACGTGACCCGGAGGCCGTACCGCCGCGCCGTGGCGGTCATGAACTGCCACAGGCCCGTCGCCTTCACCGGCGACTTCGCGGTCGGCTTGTACCCGGATTCGATGAGCGGCAGGTACACGAGCTGCCGCGGCATCCCGCGCTGCGCGATCTTCGCCGACACCGTCGATGCGTATTTGCTCATACGCTCGAGGTAGGTCGAGAAGTCGCTCCGCATGCTCGTCGTGAAGCGCGTGACCCACGTGTTCACGCGGCTGTTGTCGATGTCCGCGAGCTGCCGCGCCGAGCGGTTGCCCGCGGGCGCTGCATCGCCGATGGCCGAAGGTGTGGCGGCGGCGTGCGTCGCAACCGCTGAAGCCGGCACCGGGCTCGCCTGCGTGTCGATCGACAACGTCATGCCGGTCGCGGCGAGCGTTGCCGCGACGGCGATCGAGACGACGCCGATCCTCGAAACGCGCGTTCGCATCATCATGTATCGCAGGTTAGCGCGCCATGGCCGCGTGCGAACCCGCGGTGTCACGAGTCGCACCATCGCGTCACGAATGGCACCGGAGGTGTGCGCATCGCCCCGTCGGGTGCGCCACGGTTGGCGAGCCCTTCGAGGCCGGGGGATATTTCGGCGAACTGATCCCGCAGTCGAGCGCAGCTTCACCACCGACCTCACCCGTACGTGCCCACCTCGCAGCAGGACAAGGCAGAGCGCTTTCGTGCGCTGCACGCGCGCTCCGGCGCGTTCGTCATCCCCAACCCCTGGGACGCCGGCACCGCACGCCTCCTCGAGCATCTCGGCTTCGAGGCGCTCACGACCACGAGCGCCGGACTCGCGAACTCACTCGGCCGCCGCGACGGCGCCGGACTTGTTTCACTCGACGAGACGCTCGCCAACGCGCGCGCGATCGTCGACGCGACCGATCTCCCGGTCGCGGCCGATCTCGAGAACGGATTCGGCGACTCGCCCGAAGCCGCCGCCGAGACGATCCGGCGCGCCGGCGAGGACGCGGGGCTCGTCGGCGGATCGATCGAGGATGCCACCGGACGGGACGACGTGCAGATCTATGATTTCGAGCACGCCGTCGAACGCGTGGCCGCCGCGGCGGAAGCGGCGCGCAAGCTCCCCTTCCCATTCGTGTTCGTCGCGCGCGCCGAGAATTTTCTCCATGGGCGCCCCGATCTCGACGACACCATTCGCCGCCTCCAGGCGTTCGAGCGCGCGGGCGCGGACGCGCTGTTCGCGCCGGGCGTCAACACACGCGAGGGCATTCGGACGATCTGCGCCTCGGTGAGCAAGCCGGTGAACGTGGTGATGGGCCTGGCGGCGGCCGAGGTCAATTCAGTGCAGGAGCTCGCGGAGCTCGGCGTGCGCCGGATCAGCCTGGGGTCGTCGCTGAGCCGCGCGGCGTTCGGCGCGGTCCGGCGTGCGGCGCTGGAGATCCGGGAGCACGGGACGTTCGAGTTCGCGAAGGAGGCGATCCCGTACGCGGAGCTGAATCGGATGTTGTCGCGGGGGTGATGCGGGAGCGGGGCGCTCGCGCAAAAAGAAAAGCTCGGCGGCATCGAGCGATGCCGCCGAGCGGTGCGGAATGGGCCCGGGAGGAGTTGAACCTCCGACCTCACGCTTATCGGGCCCACTCTGCGCGTCAGTCGGTTGCAGCGGTAGTTGATTCATAACGACTTACGCGTCCGGGCCGCTCGTGCGCGTCCGTGCGCGTCAGCCGGATTAGTCACTGCCGCTGACACTGCTGTCATCACTTCCCCGAGATTAGCTTCTCGGGCGCGAGGTCCGGCTCGCGTGCTGCGGCCGTCGGCAATGCGATGGGCGGCTTCCCGAGGTGCAGCGCGGGGTGTGCGAAAGGATGAGTCGGTGCTTCGTCTGCGAGCTTTTGTCGCTCCAGGTCCTTCGCCCGTCCCGGCTGGACGCCGCAACACAATGTCCCAGCGCGACTTCGTCGCCTGCCATCCGCTCCCGTCCATCAGGCCGGGGGACGCTCCCGCTGGCTCTGGTCGGGTTTCGCTGGGCGGTATTGTCCCGGAAATCGGCCCGGCCGGAACAGGAGTCGCGCTTGGCGCCGCCGTGCGGTTTCCCGCCTCGCGCGCTCGGCCCGGGCGTGCGCGTCGTACCGAGGGCGCTCCTTCGGCTTCCACCTTATCGTGGCGAGGCAGTCCACGAGGATGCCACCGTCTTTAGTGCGCTGGAGCAGCAGGGCGTACCCCGGCGCGCGTACGATCCCCGGTTTCTTCGCCCACCGCCACGCGCGGCGGAGGGGGCTCAGAAGAGGGAGATAAGGCTCCGCGTTTAACGGGAGCGCGGCCTCCAGAGCGCGCCCCTCGTCCGCCGTGATGATGTCGCCCCGCGCGAGACCTTGAGTGGCGAGCCAGTGTGTCCACACGCCGCCGCGCTTTTCATGACGCAGGTGTGCACGCGGGTCCGGTTGGCTCCACGCCCGACACCATCCGCGGCGGATACCGGACCATCCGGAGGCGCCGATGCGCAGCGTGAACGGCATCGCGTCGAGCGCGATCTCCAATGCGCGCTGGGCCTCCGCTGGGTCGCGCGTCCCGAGTTCGATGCCGTGGCGCTCCGCCCAGAGCAGGGCCACATGGCCCAGCGTCGGAAGCGCGCGATAGCTCCCCTTCTTCGGCATGCGTGGACTCCGTGATGATCGGTACACGGAGACCGTGGACGAGCGGAAAGGCTCATTGCAAGGGGTGCCGCGCGCCCAGGCAGCCGGTCGCTACCGAAGCCGGCGGATTGCCTCCAGCGCCTGCATCTTGGACAGGCGAGAGCTGTCTGGGGACGAGGACGAGACGAGTAGCACGGCATCGGCGGGAAATCGCCAGTCCCGGCCGGGCTTCTCTGCCCCTTGGATCCGCCCCTTCTTCGCGAGCTCACGCACGGTCCATTCGGAGAGCTTCCAGTTCGTGGCGAGCTGCTGGGTCGTGATGTAATCGGTGTCGGCGCGCATCGATCCTCGGAGTTCGAGCTGCGGCACTTGTTCGGCCGCTCGCGGTTGCGCCACAGCGTACCTGGCTGTCGACGATCCGGCGGCTGGCGCGCGAAGCGGGGCAGACGACTCCTGACTTAGCGAGATGCGAGTCACGTCTTCATTCTTGCTCCACGCCAACGACTCCCGGGTCAGCAGGTCGCGCCGGTCACGGTGCGGTGCCGCGCGGCACTCGGCGGCTTTCACGAGTACCGCTTCTCCCGGCCATGATCCCGCTCTGTTCGCATGCGTGATCATCTTCGCGGCGGACGATCGCGAGAATGCGTCAGCCGTTCAGAAGCCGGCGAGCGGCGTCGCCACCATGCCGCCTGCGGGCCGCCGCTGTCGGTCTCGCAATTCAGGCTGGAGTACGGGGGATCTTACGGACCAGCTCTAGCCCAGCATAACGCAGTGAGTCGCGCGTCAGTGACAGCCATGGTGCGACCTCTGCTCGCGTCGGTGACGGCAAGAGATTCGGTCGCTGCACGATCGCAATGATCCGTGTTTCGATCTCCGCGAGCCATTCAGGGTTCGATGGTTCGGTCAGCCGCGGCGCGTTGGCGAATGCCGCGTCAACTGCCTGAGCCATCAGGGCGAACCCTCTGTGTGAGCATGGCACGCGACCCAAAAACACATCCAGGAACCTCACGACAGCAGCAAAGTGCTTGGCCGCGAGGGCCGGCATGTGATGTTGGACAAATTCGACGGCCCAGGCTGCGATGTCATGGCTCAGCCAACCGTTGAACGTGAGGCTCGTGACGAGAGACACATCATCGCCGATCAACCTCTCGACTGTATCCCGCGTCAGTTGGCGAGCCTTCGTGAGAATGACGTGTCTGATCGAAACCGAGTGAAACGATGAAAGCTCGTCGGCGACCCAGCGTGAGGGGCGCGACGCGATCCACTCCCCGGCTAGTTCAAGACGGTTCACCAACTTCGAAACCTGCTCGCTGCTGATCCCACGACGAGTTAGGTCGCTCAGCAGTCCATCTCCGACCGATCCGCACAGCGTGTCGAAGAAAGGATTCCAGATCTCGCCGGCGTCGCGGGCCCGCTCGAACTCCGTGTCGACAAGGGCGCGCCACTCGTACGCGTGCAATACGAGTCCCTCGGCGAGTATACATGCGATATGCAGTTCCTCGTTCCGAGCGGTGACAAGGGCGTGCACTTCATCGCGGGTGAGGCCCCCTGGTCGGCGCACCGCCTTTTCGTATTTCCCCAGGCCAACCTCGCCGACCCGCGCGAGAAGATCAGATCCACCTCGGCCTCGGCAGGTCGTGCGAATCGAACCTAGTTTGGTGCGCAGTGTTTTATCGCGCATCGATGCACCTCGGCGGAGTCGCTCCCGCATGTGAAATGCGCGGCGAACCTACCTTGTAAGAAATCTCGAACAGAAGCGCGCTGGCCCGCAGGACAGGCCCAGTTGCCCGGAGAGCCCTGCGATGTGCGGCGACGTTGCTCAGCGTATGCGGGCTGCGAAGCTGCCCGGTAGTGCCGGTGCCGAAGCCCGGTGGGCGTCCGGCGACCGGACCGCCGGTCGGACTCAGCGGGCGCCCACCCGTCGAGAGGTATCCGAACGGAGAGAACGGCCGCCGGGGACTGCTCGCTCCGGGACAGCGCCAGCCGGAGCCGAGGGAGACGGGCGAGTAACCGTGGCCGAGCGCTGCTGGATGCGCTGCTCCAGCTCGCGCGACTCGAGTTCGAGCCGCTGCCGCCGAGCTACGTCGTGATCGCGCCGAGCGGCCCAGATCTCCGTCCGCACCTGGGAGAGATAGCGGAGCAGCTCGATCATGTAGGCCCGCTCGTCGTCACAAGAGTCGAGGACCACCGGCACGGAGGCCGGCGCGCGGACGAGCTGCATCATGTCGACCTCCGTCGCGTCCAACTCCGACAACAGCGCCGAACCACCAGCGTCGTAGCGCGCGAGAGCCTGCGCAAGCTCGCGCAACGCATCCACCTCGAGAATCAGCGCGTACTGCTCCGCGAGGGTCGCGGAGAGGCGCTCGGCGCCGGCCGGATGCGTCGGGATGATCTCGTTGTCGTGCGCGTACAACGGCACCGCGTCGGCGGTATCGGTAATCCACGTCTTCTCAAGGAGACGCCGCCGAGCGACGATCGCCGGCAGAGCCTCGTTCTCGATCGCGTGGAGGCGGGCCCTGATCTCGGCCCACATGGTCGCGGTCTCCGGAGCGGCGGGGAGCATCGTCTGCGTGCGGCCCGTGGACGGGTCAGCGGCCTTAGCGTTGGCGGGCATCGTGAAAGCCTCGGTGTGGTGGTTGGCTCATCGGTGCAGCTGGCGAGTCCACCGTACGGGGCTCATCGCATTCCGCCGAATGAGCACGAGCCATTCACCGCCATCATGTACAGCGCGAATCTCAATCGACGCCTTTGGCGGGGTCTCCTTCGTCCGGCGATGAGTCAGGCGGACGGCGCCGGGTAGCGGTCGACGGAATCGGCAACGTGTCCGGCGTGACCACGATCTCCCTCTGATCCGGATCGTCCAGCGCAGCGATGAGGGCGTGGCGGAGCGCCGAGACGAGCCAGCCACCAGCGGTGCGGGCGGTCGATCCGTCTTGACCGAGTGTGATGACGCGTGCCGCTCGCGTGAATGCCTCGTCGACAATGCGGACGGCGTATCCAAGCCGAGCGCACACGTCGACAAGAGAATTGAGCGCGGGCCAGCCGCGCAGCAGGGTCACGAGTTCGGGTTCCCGGAGCTCGTGAATCACGATGAGCTCCTCTGCGAGCCTGGTCGCCAACTCGACTGGAATGCCGCCCGAATCCGCGAGGTCGCGCGTGGTCAACGGGCGAGTGAGATCGAGGAGGCTGGTGAAAGCGCCGCACCCGATGACGAGCGCGGCACGACTCGACCAACGCGTGGCGCTCTCGCCGAGCAACACCGCGCCGTGTCCGGCGAGGCCAAGTAACGATGACAAGACCTCGCGCCGCTTCGCTTCCATGTTGCCGTGAAGTCCGCGTACGACCCCGACGTGGTGCAGTTCGTCGACGCAGACAACGGCATGTTGCGCAAGGATGCTGTCGGGCGGTTCAGTGCCGAGGGCTTCCTCTATGAGCGCGCCGATCGTCGCCGCGCCCGACCAGCCGGGAGATGTAATGGAAATCGCGTCGAACTCGACCCACGGCAGGCCCCAAGGTGCGAGCGCGCGACGGAGCGCCGACAACAATGCGGTCTTCCCCGCCCCGGACGGACCGATAAGGAGGCCGCGCCCGCCGCGCCGGAGTCCGCCGCCAACGTGTAGCGCTCCCAGGAGTGACAAACGGGCGACCGCATCGCAATGTCCGACCACCTCGGATGCAATCTGTCGACGGATCTCTCGCGCGACCGCGCGCAATTCCGCTGGTGGCAGCTCGCCAACGGCTCGCGACTGCGTCGGCGCTGGCGCCACTCTCGCAGCGCGCACCGGGGGGAGTGCAGTCGCGACGGATTGGTATCGTGGTGAGCCGTCCAGACGCCAAAACTCGTCCGCGATGCTCAGGTAGGCCTCGCCCGCGCGAAGTCGGCCTTCGCACGCGTGGCACACTCGACGCGTGGGCTCGTCGATTCGCAGCCGGACGGTGCGGCCATCGTGCGCTCCGCAACAACCGCATGTCGACGCGGCCCGTGCGCGCAGGCGCGCGAGGATGCGTTCGGGCGAGTGGCCTTCGTCGTCGCGTTGGTTGGTGTCGACGACTTCGATCACTAGCTCGCCGTCCTGCTCATGGCAGCGCTGCACGGTGAGGCCCGCGTCACGCGTGAAAAGCGGTGCCACAATGGGCCACCACGCGGGGCTAATCGCCGCGCGTGCTTGTTCGGGTCTTAGCGGGACGCATCGCAGATCAGTCAACCCGCGCGCAGCCGCAGCATCGAGGAAGAGATCGAGCTGCTCACCGACGTGAGCCCGTCCCGCCGAACCAGCATCGGAGATGTTTGGCATGCTGGCAGCCTACCCGGCTTAATCGGATCGTCGGCGCGTGAGCTGGCCCGGGCGGGATCGCCGCGGAGCCGGTGGCCGGGGCAAACGGCCGCTCCCTGCGATCGGTAGTGGAACCCTTGTACAGATCGGGCCTGAGTGTATTCCAGCCACACAAGTCGCAACGCCAGGAAGTGCCTAATCTCGACACGGACTCCGAGCCGCTGGTATGGCCTCGGCTTCGGAAACGACGTCGCGATGACGAATGGGCTACATAGTTTCGTGCGTTACAGATAAGACGCAGATTAGAACGTTCTCATCTGCTTAGCCGGCTCTGGCCACGTTTGCACCATTGTGATGCTGCTTGCCATCGGTGAGCTAATGCGGCGTGTCTGCACTTGCGGACATGACGCTCGCATGACGGTCCTGCCGAATACTTG
Organism: Gemmatimonadaceae bacterium; assembly: GCA_035547615.1. Taxonomy (GTDB): domain Bacteria; phylum Gemmatimonadota; class Gemmatimonadetes; order Gemmatimonadales; family Gemmatimonadaceae; genus JAQBQB01. The sequence goes on from DASZUN010000113.1 coordinate 82,427, forward strand.
AGCGCCGCTCGGTTCGCGAGGATCTGGGCTCACTCCGGTTCACGTTCAAAGATTAAAATTTGCTCATCTGCGCAGGTGCCTTTACTATGGGCGCGTTCGCAAGGCGGCCGACGCTGACGAGTTCCCTTGAAGATCAGTGTCGAAGTAGGAAGCCGACATGGCACTGCGCACGTTCATTCTCGGTCCGACAATGGCGCCCAAGCTGTGGCGACAGCAGACGTGATGTCGAGAAGTAGAGGCCCCTACCGCTGCCGTGGACCGCCCGGCGTTCGAGCCAACAATCGAGCCGTCCGCGCCACTCGGGGCGCGCATGAGTATCCCGAGCCAACGTCGCCTCTATCGATGTGAACCGCACTCTCAAGGAGAGACCGATGCGTGTGTTACGACTTGCATCCCTCAGCTTCGCTCTCGCGGCCGCCCTGCTCGCGCTCGCGGCTACCCCGGGCATACGCCAACAGCAATCGCTGCACGCCGACGACTTGATCTGCAATGGCATCGGCAAGGACTGCCAACTCTTCCATGTGTGTACTCAACTGTGTGGAACCACGTGCTGCTCCTGGACCGACACGCACACGTACTATCCCGCAGAGAGCTGATCTCGTCGCGGCGTCGTTGCAAACGATGCCGCTTCATTCGTACTCCAACAATGGACTTCACAATGCGCCCAATTCGCCTCCTTTCACTCGGGTTGGCTCTCGGTGCAGCGCTGCTCGTCGTGGCGGCGACGCCGGCAGTCTCGAGACAAGCATCTCTCCGCGCAGACGATGCACTGTGTACCGGGACCGGTAAGGACTGCCAGTTCACCCATACGTGTACCCAGTTGTGCGAGGGTAGTACGTCGTGCTGTTCGTACACTGAGACGCACACGTACTATCCGGCAGCGGAGTGAGTCGCAGCGTGTAGGTCAGAGTAGGTGGCCGGCGTAGCGCGATACGGCATCGTTCCTGAAGTCGCGTGGTCACGTATCGCGTTGCGCTCACGGCCTCGAGCGCAACGAATGCAATTACTGCGACATGGAGATGCTTATGAGGCACATCACTGTTCTATCCTTTGTCTGCGCGCTCGGCGCACTAACGCTGATGCTCGGCGCCGGCCCGCTTTCTTCAGCCCAGCGTGCGCTTCACGCCGACGCAGTCGCGTGCGACGGCGCCGGAAAGGTTTGCGAGGAAGATGGCGAGTGCGATCACTGGGACGTCAACGGGGACTGCACGCATTACCAGACGTACCAATACTACTATCCGGCGGCGACGTGAAATCGCTCGACGAGCGCCCCGTGGTCAGAGGTGCAGGATTGGCTGCGATCTGCGTCGTGTTGCTCGGCGCCGCATGGCGTGTGCGGAGATTACAGTCCGAGTACGTCGCGGCGGGGGAACCACTCGCTTGGCTGGCGCGGCGGCTGGACACAACCGAAGATCATCGCCCACACGTCGTATTCGTGTTCCGACCCGCGGACTGCCCAGCCGCGCTATCGATCATCGACCGCTGGAACGCTGAGGCACAGCGCGGCGCGATCGACGTTTCGGGCATCGCGCTCGCCCCTGTTGAGGACTCGGCGTCCGCACGCGAAGTTGTTGCCTCGTACGGCATCCACTTTCCCGTACGGATGATGCCGCTTGAAACAGCCCTCGCACGTCTTCAGCCTATTCGCATGGCGGGATTCCCTGTCTCGCTGGTTTTTGATGCCAGACTCCGCCTGAGGGCAGCGATCCCGTCAAACCCGGGACCCGACGAGCAACTCCTGGAGAGCGCGATTGACGCCGCAACACGTGCGGCTGTTACACGAGGAAATGATCAATGATGGCTTCACGCATCTATGCCACGGTTGCACCGCTCGTTGCGCTTACCACAATTCTCGCATGCGATGCGGAGGCGCACGCGCTGCGAGTCGTGCGTGCGCCGCAGATCGCGACACCAGAATCATCCGCTACCCCTCGAAAGATCCTTCGGCCAAAGCTCGACACGGTGATTGCATTTGCCACCGTTCCGGGTATTGCCGCTCCTTCGAAGCTCGTGGCGACCTCGTACGGCTACGTAATTCAGAATGGGGTTACCGAGTTGATTGGATTCGGCCACAACGGCTCGGTCTTGTGGCGGCACCAACTCGCCGACGATGGCTCCGGCCGAATTTCAGATGTACAGCTTGGCCTGGGTGACTCGGTGATGATCGCAGATGGCCCAGCGCATCGACTCTTTATTCTTGATGCCGCCGGTCATCTAGCGGCAGACGTCTCGACGTCGCGTGTGGGACATATCGATTGCTTCACGCCGCGATCTGATGGATCTATTATCGCTGTGACGAGTGACTCGGTCGCTCCGGTGGTACGGTTTGACCGACATGGCGGAATTATCTCGCGGTCCAAATTTCCTTGGCGCCCGTTTGCCGCGCTCAACCCTCTCGCGCGGCAGGCACTCGTGGCTCAGGCACCACACGAAGCGATGTGGGCCGTTGCACCGTCGTTTGGCGGAGTCCTCTTGATCCTTGACTCGGCCGCGTCGCACGTCACCGTCGGCCATTTCGTGGAGCCGATTTCGTTTCCTGATGTTATCGTGACGACCGAAGGCCTGAACTCATCGACCAAACTCGGCCGAGTGACCGACGCCGCAGATGCCGCAACGCTATACAAGAATGAGATTCTTGTACTTTTTGGAGGTTCTGATACCACGCTGAAGCATCGAATCATCGACCGGTTCGACCTGCGCACGGGGACATATCGCGGCTCATATGAGCTCCCGGGGCGAGCCCGTGCGGTTTCTGCATACGCTGACCGAGTCGCCGTGCTCACCGCGCGCGGCGTTATCGATCTTCGGCCGTAAGGTGACCACCGAGGGCGCAGCACACGGGTGATCGCGGCTTCACTCAAGGAGGTGTAGTCGAGGTGCTAGCCATTTCGGTAAAGCGCATCTGGCGTAGCAGGTATTTCAGCGGCTATGTCGCTGCATTCGTGGCGCTGGGCACAGCTTCATATATGGCTCTCACCACCGCGACGACACTCACGTTCAGTCGCGTTCAGCCGGGCGTTGCCGATCCATCAGCAGTTTTCCGGGTTGCCGCGCGCAGGCGGGCACAAGGCTTCGACATGTCGGAGCTGTCATTTTCGCGACCCGAACTCGAGGTCCTTCAGTCAGCAGTGCCAGGAACGCTGGCCCAGATCGCGGGCTACGGAACGTTCGACGTCGCCGCCCGAACAAATCAAGGAATGCGGGTGCTTCGCATTGCTGCGGTGTCGAGTGGATTCTTCGATCTCCTCGGTGTGCGTGGTTATGGGCGCCTCGAGTGCGCTCCTTCGTGCACAGAGCACGGAATTGTTCTGACCGCGCGCACAGCCTCGGCGCTTGGCACACCAGCATCCGCAGCAGTGGGCGGAGTTATTCGATTGAACGGCACTCCATGGACTGTGCAAGGTGTCACCGCGACGTTCGCGGGGTTTGTGAATGAGCCCGTCGATGGATTCGTAGCGCTCAATGAAATTGCGGGGTTAGGGGTCGCCGGCGATTGGCTAACCGAGCGTAGCAAGTGGATTCAGGTGGTCGCGCGCGTCGTTCGCTGGCGAGATCTCGTTACGGCAAGCACCAACATCAGAGATGCGATTCGGAGCGAGCCCGTTGACTTCGACCCGATGTCCGTCCGACTTGAGGCCCTAAACATCGAGCTTGGATCGATGCGCGACCGCCGGGCGACTCTCCTCTTGCTCGCAGAGAGCGCGTCAGTTGCTTTGCTCGTGCTGCTGCTCAGCAACGTTGCGCAGCTGTTTCTGATCCGCCAATTAGCGAACAGCGATACGCTTGCAATTCAAATCGCTCTCGGGGCGTCGCACGCTCGCTTGGCGGTCGAGGCATTGGTACAAGCGGCTGTGCCGATGCTTTGCGGAACCTTGAGCGGACTGGTGGGAGGCTGGCTCCTCGCCAGCAGCATCATCGTTCCAAGGCTCGGCATTCCTCACGATCAGCTGGCGGGTCACGGCGACCTCCTCGTCATGAGCTTGCCCGTGATCGCTGGAATTCTTGCAGCAGCTCTACCGGTCTGCTTTGCTTCGCTGCGTTCGGATGCTCGCGTCATGGTCGATGCTTCCCGTCATGGCAGCCGTCGCTTGTCACGGTTATCCGAGCTGCTGCTCGCGGTCCAGGTAGCGTTCGCCGCCGTGACACTTGTCGTCACCGTGTCGAGCACCGCGACCGTAATTCGAGCGGTGCGGGACGGCGTTGGCTACGACGCTCATCACCTCTACTCGGTTTCCAGTGTACTCCGAATGGCGAAACCGAATGGCGAAGTGATGCGGCGCCTCGCGGCGCAGTTGCAGCGTGCAAACACCGGAATGGAAGTCAGCCTTGTGAATTCAGTCCCCACCAAGACGTTTGTCACAAGTCTGATCTATGTGCGATCGGCGTCGCATCCGATAACCCAATTCAATGCCGAGATTCATGGCGTCGATGACAAGTTCTTTGATGTCACGCGGGTAGGTACGCGGGTTTTGGAGCCAGTCCACGGCCAGTGGCGGTCCGGTGAGCAAGTGATCGTGTTGAGCGACTCGGCATTCAAGCTTGTGACAGGCAGCGTACGGGGCGCTGGCGCGTGCATCTCGGTCTCGGGACCTGATACTCCGTGTCAAAGAGTTGTTGCAGTCGCTCAGGCAGCCAATTTCCGCGGCGCGAGCAATTCGAATGCGGTGGCGGTTTATCGGCCGCTGGATTCATTGCAGGACCGCACCTTGTCGGTCCTCGTGCGGAGCACGTTACCTGCCGGTCAAGCCTTGGATGTCATTCGCGGAATGGTGCGAGACGCGCTAGGCGATGGAGATGCGCTCGAGGTCTCCTCCGTACAATCGGGTATCGATGCGCAGATTGCCCCGTGGCGCGATGGGTTGCTCTTACTCGTGTGGTTCTCAGCGCTTGGAACGGTGGTCGCAGCTGTCGGTGTGGGTGGCCTTGCGTTCCGAGTCGCTGCGCAGCGTCGACGCCACATGGCATTGGCGCTCGCCTTAGGGGCCAGCCAGTTGCGCGTTTTCGGCATCGCGCTGAGCCGCCTGGCTGTATTGTCTCTCATCGCCGTTGTTGCGGGAACGACGATTGGCGCGGTCGCGCTGGAGAAACTGGTGCCTCACACAAGCGGTGGCGATGGGATCGGTGGACTGGCGTTTGTCATCTCCGCGCTGATCGGATGTATAAGCATTGGAGTCGGCATGATGCCGTCGCTCCTGACCGTGTCTAGAGTTTCTCCCGCAGAAGTCCTTAAGAACGCCGGTTGACTCTCCTTCAAGTAAACCTCAGCGAACGAGGCTCGAGATGGACACTGCATCAACCAGCCGATTGGATGGCGCGCGCAGCGGCCGTGGGCGAATTCTCGATTGGCTGACGCTGGCTGTGAGCGCATCGGCTTTGGTAGTGGCCGGTTTGGTCTTCCTCAAGAGCCGGCAGTCCGGTGCCGAGGTGACTCCGGCCAAGTCCCGGGACATCGCGAACTGGATTGCACTCGCGTCGGCAGGCCACAGTGTGGGCGCGGCCGCGCCAGCGAAGCAAACGATGATCGTGTTTGAAGATTTTCAGTGCCCGTTTTGTGGCGTGTTGGAAGGGTCACTACGAACGCTTCGGGTACGCCGACCCGAATTGCGGATCGTTTATCGACATTTCCCGCTTGCCCAGCACCCCTATGCCATGTCTGCGGCAGTGGCCTCAGAGTGCGCGGGGAAACAAGGCCGGTTCGAAGCGTTCCACGATTCCGTATTCGCGCGCCAGTCCGAGATAGGATTGTCAAGCTGGGTTCAGTTCGCCCATGTAAGTGGAGTGCGCGATACAACGGCGTTCGTGAGTTGCATCCGTGACGACACGCTCGCCCGAGCCAATGTCAGGCGTGATCTTCAAGAAGCCATCGCGCTCAGCCTTCTGGGAACTCCAAGCGTCATCATCAACGGGAAACTCCTCGGCGATGCCTCAATCCAATCGATCGAGCGCGAGTTGCGCGCCGGAAAATAATGACCCGACTTCAACGGATCGGCCTCGGAATGACTGGGCTGCTCGCCATTGGGCTGGGTATCTCAATCCTGCAAGCGGTCGCGGTGTCGACACATCGAGTCGTGTCTGGGAGCATGATGCCCACGCTGGAAATTGGCGATTGGGTCGTCGTGAACCGGCTTCGATTCGGCCCATTTGCCTATGGAGCGCGATTCGGAATCCTAAGAAACACTCCGCTGCGTGGCGAATTGGTCGTCTTTGTGCGTCCGATGAGCGAACTATTTGCCGCGATGGAGGATGTTGGAGAACGTTCTGAAGATCTTCTCGTCAAGCGGGTCGTGGGAGTGTCCGGCGACACGATCTTGATGCGCAACGGCCGACTATGCGTAAACGGAGTAACGCCCGGGTTTGAGCAACACATCTCACACCCGCATCTATCGACCGACCGAGCGAGTCCGTTCTTCGCGTGGCAGCGTCAGTTTGCAGTAAGCACGTCACGATTTGGGACCGCACCATCAGAGCCGACCTTGGACAATTGGGGGCCGTTCGTCGTGCCGTCAGGACGCATTTTTGTTCTAGGTGACAACCGATACCATTCGACGGATAGCAGATATTTCGGCTTCGTCGAGCTTGACGAACTTCGTGGGGAGCCGGAGCTGGTTTACTTCTCGGTGAAGCCCCCGGGTTTATCGGGTAGTTTTGTCGAGCGAGTTCGTTGGCGGCGTGTGGGCGCGTTACTCAACTGACGGTGCGACGTTGACGCCGTGATAGGAGACGAGGGGTGTCTCCACTTCGATCGCGCCGCCACTAACTGGCCACGTGGTGAAAGCTGAGCGATTGAAAATGCGAGTCTTGCCGTCGATTCCCGTGTAAGTGACGCTCGTCCCCGTCAGCTGCGAAAGGTCTGCGCCCTGGTGTTCTAGCGAGACGACGTGAAGATGTTCACTCACCCCGCCCGCTTTCGCACTTCCTCCAACACCTCAAGCAGCCGCTTTCGCTCGGCCTCGCCAAACACGCCATCCACGCCGAGCGGATGGAAGTCCGTGTACGGCACCTCGTACAAGCGCTCGATCGGCATCGACCCGTGCTCGGTGAGATACTCAACGATCTCATTCACGAACTCGATCTGGTTCGCACGATGGGTCTTGCCGTCGAGCAACGCACCGAGAGCTTCCTTGGCAAGACCGGCAGGACGGCCGGGCTAACTTCGTCCGATACCAAGGGCAGCAGCCGACCATGTGAATTTACTATTGAGCACTCACGAACTCACAAGCGGCCGGACACCGGTGCATGCTATACGATTTCTCACGTACGTCACGGAAGCCAGCTCGCGACGTCCGCCGCCTCAATAACCTGGCCGCGCTCTCGTATCTCGGCGAGGACACGACGCACCACGGTACCCGCAGTGCGCTCGAGATACCCGGCATCTGCAACGAGAATGATGCGGTCGCGCGCACGGCTCAGCCCCACGTTCAGCAGGCGACTGCCCGCCGACCGCCAGTCGCGCGCGGCGGCGAACTGCGACAGCGGCGCACCTCGCGCATCATCGAGCGAAAGAATTACAGTCTTCGCCTCTGCGCCCTGCGCTCGATGCACGGTCGAGATGCGAAGCCGAGCACCCAGCCGTCGACGCTCGACTTCTAACATCTCGGACAACAGCTGAACCTGCGATCTGTACGGCGATAGCACGAGCAGATCGTCGGTGGCCGCCGCTCCAGCACCTGACGTCAGCACGCGAATCACATCGCGCACGACTCGGCCGTGCGCCGCGTTCGCTCGGCTGTGGGTGCCTCTCGGCACGACAGCACGCGGAGCGAGCGCGGTGGTGTCCAGTAGCACCAACGATCCAAGCGTCGTGGGCTCGGGGAGGTTGCGACGCCGTACTTCGGGCGCTGTAGTCAGCCGCCCCATGTAGAACAGATCGCTCACGAGTTCACAGATCGCGGGCGCCATCCGGTACTGCTCCGTGAGCATCACGAGATAGTCCGGATCATCCTCGCGTGCGACGTCATCGGGGATGCCGACCTTCGAGAACACGTCGCGCGCCAGCCACGGCACCTCCATGGGTGCGCGATGTACCACGGGCGCGGGCAGTTGCTGGAAATCTCCGGCGATCACGACCTGACCACTTCCCTGCGCACCATCGCCGCATGCGAGCCCCGCTGCGAGGTACAGCTGCGGCACGAGTACCATCGACGCTTCATCGATCACCGCAATATCGAAGCGACCGCGGATCTGCCTCGAGAGGTAGATGTTCTGAATCGGGGTCACGAGCGCCCGGCAACGCTCGAGCAATTCGTCCAAATCGTGCTCGACCAACTCGCGTCCGTCATGGTCATGCCGATGCCGATCTGCCGGGAGATTCGCGACGCGCGCATGTCGCTCAACTGCCATGCGAAGCACCACCTCCTGCGGCACGATGTGGCGGCCATGGCGGCGACGCCGCTCGCGCGATGCGCGAGGCCCGATGCGTAGGAGTAGTCCGCGGTCGAACTCCGGCATGTCCTTGAGGCGCGATGCGAGCGCCATGGCGAGGACATCCACTGCCGCATTCGACGGCGCGACGATGAGCACCCGACGGCCCGCGACCACATGCGCGTGCACGAGCGCCGCGAGGGTTGTTGTCTTGCCCGTCCCGGGCGGTCCCCACAGGTACGTGACCTTCCGGCACATCGCTGCGTGAACCGCGGCCTGCTGCCGTTCATTCAGGGCGTCCAGGAGACCATCACGCGTTTGAATGCGCGCGGGGACGGCGTTCGCTTCGAAGTTGCCTTCCCCGATCGCGAGCTGCGCGAGATCGATATCGAATTCGCGCGGCGTGCGGCCACGCGCGATGTGCTCGCGAATTTTCGTCAGTTGTGCGCGGAGCCGCTCGATCAGCCAGAGGTCATCAATCAGAATTCGTGCATCAGGCCACGCGTCGTCATCCGCGAGACTCGTGACCGCCAGCCGCACGATACGCCCGCGGGTCGATAACACCTGCGCCGCGAACGTCACGCGATCGGCGCGCTCTACCAGAACCGCCTGCTCCTGCTGGAGCGGCGGCACCGTGCCTTCGGCCACGAGCCGATACTCGGCGTAGGGGCCGTGCCTCCCCGCCAAAGCGCCGCTCACGATGTGGATCGCTCGGTCATCTTGCTCGGCTTTGATCGACGCGATCTCGCGATCGAGGTCGGCGATCATCGCGTCGCAGCTCTCGAGGGGTGAGTAGGCTCCCAGATCGTCCGGCAGTACGCGAAGGCTCGGGCGTTCCGAGCCCCGCGAACGTTCCGGGCGAACGGCCGGAAAGGTGAATCGTGACTGCCCCATCGCTGGCTCCTGTCGTGAGGACAGGGCCAGGCCTACCAGGCATTAAGCGATCGGCGGAATCGCGCGAAGCCACGGATCTCGGGTGGGGCACGTGTCGGTGGCTCGGGCGTCTTCCACCCTTCCAGCAAGCCGCGCATGGCGCAGCTGGGGCTCCCCCTCCGTGCGGTCGCCTCACCCCATCATGTGCGGCGTCCCACGCACGCGCTCAGCGCCCCACTGGTCATGCGCTCCTCGGCTCACCTACCGTGTGCGTAGGTCCCCGAAACAGCCACCCTTGGAGCCAGCTGGCCCGTCGCCATGTGCCTCAGATCCTACTTCGAGCACCGCCTCGAGTTGATGGCGCCGGACGAGACGCTCGTGCTCTCGGCGGAGCAAATCCGGTGGATCCTCGCCAAGCACGGCGACAGCGAGTCTGCGTGCGTGGCGACCAACGCCACCGGCCAGAACGCGATCGACTCCTCCCGCCCGACGGCCGCGGTGTTCTCGGTGGCCGATCTGGCGGCTGCGTTCAGGACCGCCGAGAGCTCGATGCGCGCGCTCGTCGCGAACGGATTGTTCGGCCCGGCCGAGGCGTTCCGCATCGAGACGGACGCGGGGAGCAAGCGCAAGATGCCGTACCGCGTGCCCGCCACGCTCGTGCACCTGGCGCGTGAACTGGTACAGGCGGGTCAGAAGCCAGGGACGTTCTGCCTTGTTCCGCAAGGCGGGCCGCAATCGGCACGGGAACGCACCACCGTCGTTGAGCAAGCACAGTCGACGGTGCCACACGAGCCGCTCTCGGCGGCGATCGACGCCGCGGCCCCAACGCCCGCGACGACCACGGCGCCCGAGCCCCCGGCCGCTGCTCCCGCTGCGCCCGCTGCGCCCGCGAAACCGAAGAGGGCACAGGAGCCACCGCCCGCCATCCGCCCCGCGGCCACGCCGCGTCGCCGTCGAGCAGCAGACGGGACGGATCTCGGCGGATGGCGCGGGTACGTGAGGAAGGGCGGGTGACGTCACCCGCCCTTCGCGTTTCGCCGCTGCTCGCGCATCAAGTGCTGTCAACGACAATTCACCGCGCCCGGCGCGCGCGCGCCCGAGTCTACCAGCGGAACTCGACGTGCTCGCCGCGCGGGCGGAACTTCCCGAGGTGGCCATACACCTTCTTGATCATCTTCAGGTCCTCGTGCCCCATCTCCTGCGCGACGGTGTACATCGCGATCGCCTTGCCGTTGTCCGTGGTCTGCAGGCGCGCCGCGCAGTAGGTGTGGCGGAGCATTCTGGACCGGAGCCGGGGTAGCACTGTTTTCTCGAGCGGCAGCTGGAGTTCCTCCAGCGACTGCTTCGGCTTGGGCCCGCGGCCGGCGTTCGTCCACCGCTCGATCCGCTTCTGACGCTCGGCCTCGAGCTTCGCCATTTCGCGCTCCGTGCGGTCGCGCAGGAAGCGCGTCGGCATCGGCATCTTGTCGTACATCTTGCGGAGATCCGTGATCATCCGCTCCTGGCCATCTTCGGTCCGGCACGACGCGAAGGCGAGCTTGCCCTTGGGCGCGTACTCACCATTCAAGAACGCGTACAGGATCTCCGCGAGCTGAGGAAAGATCGGCACGGGCCGCTCGGAGTTGTCCGTCTTCAGCCGCCGCCACTCGTTCTCGCGGACACGGATGATGCCGCGATCCAGATTGATGTCCGACACCTCGAGCCCCCACACCTCGCTTTGGCGGCAGCCGCTGAGCGCCGTGGTGGCGAGCACCTGGAAGAAGTACGGGATCGCGAGGTCCTGGCGCGACGGCACGTAGCCGTACGCGGCCTTCAGGATATTCGCCATCTCGGCGATCTCGAGCCACAGGGTCTTCGTCCGACGGATCTTCGGCTTCTCGATCAGCGCCGCCACCGGATTCTGACCCATCAGCACCAGCCCCTCGCTGATCGCGCGCCGGTACATCGAGGAGAGACTGTTCAGGTACTGCACGACGGTGCCGGCGGACAACGTTCCGCCGCGACCGTTTGAAGTGCCGTTCAGGCACTTCATGTAGTCAGCGACGTCCGAGACTTGGATGTCCATCAGGTCGCGCTTCTCGCCGAAGTAGTCGCGCGCGACCTCGAGGTGGCGCTGCGCCGCCTCAAGCCACGGCTCGTCGGCCACGCCGTTGAGCGCCTTCTGCTCGAGGTGGTGGGCGGCAAACTTCGCGAACGTGCGCTTCGCTGGATCACCGGTCGGCCGGAGGGCCCGGCGCTCCTGCAGCTTGGCGAGGCGGGCTTTCGCCAGATCCTTCGCGTCCTTCTCGCTCGTGGTCGCGTACTGCTCGCCGGGGGGACAGAGCTTCTCGATCTTGCCGCCGACGTCCTTATAGTCGCGGAAGTCGGCGTAGTACCGGGCCGGACCGCCGCGGCGGCGGGCGCGGAGGCGGGACTCGATCTCGTCATTGCGGAGCTTCGGCATCGTGAGCACCTCGTGGGGGGAAGAGGGGGCGCTCACAGGCTAGGAGACCGGAAGACCGAGCTACCAGTGGTCTCAAACCGGGCGATGGAGCCGACAATCCGACCGCCGTGTGATACCGCGATCGATACCGCGGTATCAAGAAAAGCGCGGCCGCATCGAAATGCCGATGCCGCCGCGCTTTGCGAGTGGGCCCGGGAGGAGTTGAACCTCCGACCTCACGCTTATCAGGCGTGCGCTCTAACCACCTGAGCTACGAGCCCGCGTGCCTCTCGTCCTGAGCCTCGAAAATTAAGCGGCACAAGCGCTTCGGTCAATCTTCCCGCCCTGCCCAACTCATCACGTCGAACGCCTGCGACCACTGCACCGCCAGCGCGTGGCCGCCCGTCGCGTACGACGTCGTGTGCGGCCACCACCGATCGCCGCGAATCGACGCCTTGAGCAGCGTGTTCGACGTCACGCGATACCCCACGCCGAGCTCCCCGTCCACGAAGTCCGTGAGCTTCGCCGTCCACCCCGACGTCCCCTGCGGGCGAATGAACGGGTAATCGTTCCGCTCGGCGCGGCCAGCCACGAAGACGCGAGGGGTGAACGTGTACTTCGCCTCGCCGTAATACGTGAGCCCGGCGATCGCCGCGCGCCCCGGCACGTCGAAGCTGCCGCGCGCGATCTCGGCGTGCGTCTCCAGATAGCCGCGAGCGAACTCGAGATCGCCCGCGAGCACACGCTGCCGGTAGTCGCTCCAGGTGCGGCCGGCGAGATACGCCGGCGCGATGGCACGATTGAGATACGATCCGACGGTGAACGACCCGCCGAAGCGCAGCCCGACCATCGGCGTGAACCCGCCGCCGATCGCCGGGCGCAACCGCGGCGTGGGCTCCGGCTGGTATCCGTCATGAGACGTCGGCAGCGAGACCATCGCGGCGCGGTAGTCGAAGTGCGTGAACTCGCCCGAGAGCTCGGCGCCGTAGGGATACTCGAGCGAGTAGCCGTCGGGCTGCCCGATGAGCGGATTGCGCGTGGAGAAGCGGCGCGCCGCGAACGTGCCGATCACCGGCACCAATCGGCCGACGTCCGCCGTGAACGCGCGCGAGCCGACGTAGCGGACGCCGAATTGATTGCTCCGCACGCCGTACTCCTCTCGGGACCGCGCGGGGCCGCCGGCGCCCTCGACCTGGCCGTAGAGCACGACATGCGAGACCGGCTCGATCGCGCTCCACACTTGCAGCCGCCCCACGACGCCGGGGTTGCCGTTGTTGCGGGTGAGCAGGCTCGACGTGGTATTCGTCGACCAGGCCTCGCCGTCGGCGATGCCCTGCAGCAGCAGCGAGCTCTGGGCGCGCGCGACGAACGGCACGGCCGCGAGCAGCGCGCCCGCCGCGCACACGGCACGACGGCGTCGATCAATCCACCGCATGGCTGGCTCCCGCCGTCGCGCCGGCGCCGTCGATCGCGTCGCGGACGGTGCGCGCGAGCACGGCGGGCGAGAACGGCTTGCGCAGGAACACCGCGCCGGGCTCGAGCTCGTACTGCGCGAGCGCGTCGTCGGCGTATCCCGACATGTAGATGACGAGCGGCATGGGCCCGCGCGCGCGGTAACGCGCGACGAGCTGCGGACCGCTCATCTGCGGCATCACGATGTCCGTGAGCAGCACGTCGATGCGCGAGGCATGCGAGATCTCTAATGCCTCCGCGGCGTTGCGCGCCACGCGCACGGTGTAGCCGCGCTCCTCGAGCGTGCGGCGGGCGAGGATCCGCACGTCCTCGGCGTCCTCGACGACGAGAATCGTCTCGGTGCCGCGCGGCATCTCCACCTCGGCGGCGGCGCCCGTGGACGCCGCGGCGAGCATGTCCGCGGCCGGCAGCGTGATCGTGAACGTCGTCCCATGACCGAGCTCGCTCTCGACGGCGATCGTGCCGCCCGACTGGTTCACGATGCCGTACACCGTCGACAGCCCGAGCCCGGTGCCCTTCCCCGCCTCCTTCGTGGTGAAGAACGGCTCGAAGATTCGCTCCTTCACCTCGTCGGGCATGCCGGTCCCGGTGTCGGTGACGACGAGCGCCACGCCGGTGGCGCCGTCGCGGGCGATCGCGTCGGGCCCGAGCTCGGCGCCCGTCCCCGGGCAGACGTTGCGCGTCGCAATCGTCAGCACGCCGCCGCCCGGCATCGCGTCGCGCGCGTTCACCGCGAGATTGAGCAGCACCTGCTCGAGCTGCCCGCGGTCGGCCCGCACGCGCGCCAGCGCGCCCGCCGTCTCGATCCTGAGCTCGATGTGCTCGCCGATGATCCGCCGCAGCATCGGCGCGATCCCGGCCACCACTTCCGCCGGGTCGAGCACCGTGGGCTGGAGCACCTGCTTGCGGCTGAACGCGAGCAGCTGGTGCGTGAGGTTGGCCGCCCGGTCCGACGCCTCGATCACCTGCCGCAGGTCCTCGGCCTCCGGGCTGTTCCGCTGGGCCCGCATCAGCGCGAGCTGTGTGTATCCTGATATTACCGTTATCAAATTATTGAAGTCATGCGCGATGCCGCCGGCAAGCGTGCCGATCGCCTCGAGCTTCTGCGACTGGCGGAGCTGGGCCTCGCTCTCGCGGAGCGCCTGCTCCACGCGCACGCGCTCGCTGATCTCGTCGGTCAGCACGACGTTGGCCGAGGTGAGCTCGGCGGTCCGCTGCTCCAGCTCGCGGCGCTTGGCGCCGAGCGACGCCATGAGCTGGTTGAACGAGTCGTTGAGCGTCCGCACCTCGAGCGCCTCGTCCGTCGCCTCGAACACGGCGCGCTGCTCCTCGGCCGCCGCGCCGGAGCGCATGTGCCGCACGAAGCGCTTGAACGGCCCGAGCACCGTGCGCGCGACCAGCATGGCGCCGAGCGCCGCGATGAGCACCGCGATCGCGCCGTAGAGCAGGAAATCGCGCCGCACGGGCGCCATCACCATCGCCACGCGTGCCGAGAGCGGCTGCAGGATCCAGAGCCGCACCGCTTCACGCGTCTGCGTCTCGCCGAGATCGACCGGGGCGGCCACGTACTCGGCGCCGGCGAGCCGCTCGGCGGCGACGTGGCCCGCGACGACATCCGGCCGCAGTGCCGCGGCCGATACGCGCAGCGCGGGGTCGCTCGCGCCGAGGATGCGCGTGCCCGCCTGGAGCACGACGTCGGCGTCGGAGGTGGCGCTCACGTCGGCGATGAAGCGCGCGTCCAGCCATTTGCCGATCACCAGCGCGCCGAGCGTGAATCCGCCCTGCGTGACCGGATACACGGCGACCTCGACGTAGCCGGAGTCGGTCTTCAGCACCGCGAGCGAGCCCGTATCGGCCGGCGCATCGGGATCGAGCGCGTGCCGTACCGCGCCCAGCGCGATGAGGCTCGTGCCGGGCGCCACCGGGTGCACGCCGCCGCTCGCCGAGGCCTCGGCGAACACGCGGCCGGAATCGTCGGTGGCCAGGAGCAGGTCGGCGTTGACGCTGCGCAGCCCCTCGCGCAGCTGCTCCTCGACGGTGTTCACGAGCTCCGCGCGCGGGGCGCCGCCGGCGTTGCGCTCCGTTTCGGAAATGCTCATGGCGGCGAGCATCTCCGGGCGCCGCGCCACGAGCGAGGCGGCGTAGAGCAGGTCGAGCGCGCTGCGCTGCTGCAGCTGCTGCAGCGTGCGCTGGTTCCGGGCGAGCTGCTGCGTGATCGCGGCCCGCGTGCTCGCCCGCACGTCGACGCCGAGCGCGACGAACGCGATCGTCACGACGGCGGCCGTGACGCCCGCGCCCAGCGCGGCGAGCTTCACGCTGAGCGAGCTGCGGCGGAGCCGCCGGCGGATCGCGCCAGGCACGCGCATGCTATCGCTCCGTCGTCGCCGGCAGCGGGATGTTGAAATCGACCGTCGTCGTCTGCCCGGCGGCCACGTGCACGTGGTGTACGACCGGCGCGATGCGCTCGTGCCAGCCGACGATCGTGTAATCGCCCTCGGGCACGTCGGCGATCGCGAACCGGTGGTTCGGCGCCGGCGACGTGAAGAACGGATTCGCGAGGACGAGCACGACGGCGCTCATGTCCGAATGAATGTGGCAGAACACCTGAACGGGTCCCGGGCGCGCGAACGTCACGCTCCGCGACTCGCCCCGCGGGTAGCGGCCCAGGTCGAACTGGCCGTTCGGCGCGGCCGCGGAGAGCGAGAACACGTTGTGATACACGTCGTCCTCGTTCGGAAAATCGACGGTCCCGCCGCGCACGATCGCGAGCACGTGCGGCACGAAGCGCTCGTCGCGCTGCGCGATGCGGCCGTGCCGCGCGGCCGCGAGGCGTTCGGGCGCGGCCGCGAGCCGGGTCGAATCGCCCTCGAGATACACGACGACGTTCGGCAGCTCCGCGGCGATGACGTCTTTCGGCGGCGGCGGCGGTACGGCGCCGGAGCCGGGTTCGCTGTAGATGCGGAACTGCGGCCGGCGCGTGGCGAGACTCGTCGAGATCTCGACCGTGCCTTCGATGCGGCCGGTGGCGAGTGGTGCGGCGGCGGGGCCGGCGCCGCGGGCGAGCGCGGTCGTCCGAGCCGGCGACGATCGCGCGGCAACGGTCCCGCTCACGGTCGCGGCGATCGCCGCGAGGGCGATGAGTGTTTTGTAAATCGGGCGGCGCTGGCGGCCGGTGTGCGTGTGCGGCGGGGAATTCACGATGCAAACTTGTGGGGCAGCACCGCCCGGATGCAACGCAGCCCCGAGACGCGGAGCGCCTCGGGGCTGCGGAACAATCGTGTGTGTGTCGTGCGTGGCTGCGACTTACGGTTCTTTCGAGACACACAGCGCACCGAAGTGCGGGAGCTCTACTCGAGTATCCGTTAAGGAGGTGATCCAGCCGCAGGTTCCCCTACGGCTACCTTGTTACGACTTCGCCCCAGTCACTGCGCTCGCCTTCGGCCGCTTGGCCCCTTGCGGGT